>JALYJW010000010.1 GCA_030775085.1 Acidobacteriota bacterium
CCCTCACCCTAACCCTCTCCCCGCCGTTGCGGGGAGAGGGGACTGGGGGTGCTCGAGTTGCGTTGAATTTTGAACAGTCCCCTCTCCCCTTCGGGGAGAGGGCTAGGGTGAGGGGCGGCTCTCGCGCCACAGTCCCCATCGCCGATACAACTCGAGGTACGCATCGGCCGCGCTCGACGCGGTTGCGACATTCCTCGGCACTGACGTTTGTAGCTCGCCGGCCTTCCAACGCTTCACGAGCTCGATGAGTCCTTGCGAGCCGCTGTCGAGCGGAGTGAGCCATCCTCCGCCGTGTTTGCGGATGCGCTCGGCGACGGCGCCTAGGTCGAAGGCGGCGACAGGTACGCTGGCGAGCCATGCCTCCGAAAGCGTGAGCAGGTAGGACTCCGGCCAGATCGAGGGGAGGATCACCAGGCCGATGTCATGTGCGGCGAGGAGTTGGGGAAGTGTGCCGGCGCGGTAGTAGCCGTGAATGGTCGTGCGCGGAAAATGTCTGAGTGCGCGCAGTAGCTCCATGCTGCCGCCGCCGAAGATGTGCCATTCGATCTCACCATCGAACGCACGCATCACCTCGGGCAGGAGGTGTCCGCCTTTGTGCCGGAGCATACTTCCGGCGAAGGCGATGGCGCGGCCGGTTGTTGCGCGCTCGTTGGTCACAGGCCGCACTCCGGGCTCGACGATTTCTGCATCGTTGAGCGACAAGGAGAAGAGCTCGCGATGTCGATCGAGTAGAAACTGCGATGGAAATACGATACCTCGCGCTTCTTCCAATAGTCGGCGCGCAAGGCTTCGCCGGTCCCCTTGCTCGGCTCGCGGAAACGGCCACGATTGAAGCAGACAGCGGTGGCAACGATCGAGGTCCGTGCTGTAGAAGCAGAACTCGCCGGCCGGTTCTTCGATGAGGTGAGGCCGCGCGCAGAACAGCGAGAAGTCGTGGACGCTGAGGATGACTTCCACGCCCGCTTCACGCAGCTTCAGGACACTGCCGAGGGGCACGCCGGCTGTTCCTTCGAGATGAATCGCGCGCGCACCGGTGAGCGCCAACGCCTCGTGGATCGCGTTCTCGAATGAAGAGGACATCAATTCATGCGTGGCGCGGAACTGCGCGATGCGGTTGCGTCGTGAGGGATGGGAAGACTGCAGGAAGGCGGGAGTCAGCAGCACCACCGCCCGCTGCAGCTGCTCCAACTCCAGTCTCGCAACGAGCTGGCTTTGGACACCGCCCAGACGCAGGGAGATCCCTCCCGCCGACACGTTGAGCACGGCGGCTTTGGCAGGCGCGCGAGACGTTCCGCGCAAATGCAGAATCGCGTCGTTCGCCGCTTCGGCGATCCGCTCGCGCGAACGGAGCATTGCCGATGACAGTCCCTCGCCGCGGATGACGCGCGCAATCTGGCGAACGTTCATGCGAGCACCGACTGATAAACCGCCATGATCTCTTCCGCGTGTGCGTCGCTCGTCTTCGGGCGCGGAAGTTGGCGCATCCATTCGCTGACGATCTGCGGGTTTTCAATCACGCGTCGAAGCAACGCGCGAAGTGCGACAGGATCACCGGCGGGGAAGAAGTCGCCTCCGCCGCCGGGCTCGAACATCTCGGACAGCGCGCCTCCGGCGGAAGCGATCACCGGTACGCCCGAGGCCATGGCCTCGCGCGCGACGAGCCCGAACGACTCCAGCCCGACGGAAGGGATGAGCAGGACGTCCATCGATGCGAAGACGCGATCCTTCTCGTCTTCCGCGAACTTCCCTTCGAAGAAAACGGCTGCGCCGCCGGCCCGCTGTCGCAAAGCCTCTGCGTATTCGGCGTAGGCGGTGTGATCGCCCCAAACGCGCAGGCTCGCTTCGGATGGGTCGATGTCGCGCATCGCTTCGACCGCCACGTGCAGACCCTTGTGCGGCGAGAGCGATCCCACGAATCCGAAGCGAATCGGCGTCGCGATGGCGGATCGCTCGCGATGCGATGCGGCGATGGAAACGCCATACGGGATGACGCGGATGGACTTGCCGTGCGGGATGATTCCTGCGCGCATGAAATCATCGCGGATGGCTGCCGATCCGGCCACGAATGCGTCGCACGCCTGCACGGCGCGGCCTGCTTCCAATCTGCGCATGATGTGCAGCGCGCGATTCCAGAGCGGCGCGGGTGCGATCTTCGTCAAGGGCGCACAGCGCGCGCATTTTGCGATGGCCGGACCGCTGCAGCGGTTCCAGTCGCGGTCGAAGCGATTCACACGCGCGCAGAGAAACCACCAGTCCTGAATCTGCAGGACGATCGGAATGCCGAGCTTGCGCGCCACACCAGCGAGCGAGAACGCATGGCCGGCGAGATGATGGATGTGCAGCAGATCGGGTTTCTCGTCGCGAAGAAAACGTTCGAAATCGCGCTCCAGCAGGCCGTCGCGCATGGCGTTCCGGCGGATCGGATTTCGTGCCGTGAAGTTGTTCGTGGTGCGCCGCACGCGCACGCCGTCGTCGATCCACTCCGTCGCATCGCCAAGCTTGCGAGAAGGGTCCGCGCTCCTTGCATAAACTGCGACGTGATGCTCCGCGGTCTGCTGATGCGCGAGCCAGTACGCATAAAGCTCCGTGCCGGCCTGCTGAAACGGTGGCCACCCATGAACGAGATGGACGACCCGCAACTGCTTCTGCAACTGCTTCTGCCCCTGCCTACTGCCTACTGCGAACTGCCTACTGCCGTTGCAAAGCGTCGCATCGATCCGCGACCGCACCTGCGCGAGTGGATCGAGCTTCATGAACCGGGCGATCGTGGCCATGTACCGCGGGTGTTTCCGGCACAGTGCTCTGCTTCCTTGCCGCTGCAAACGCGCGCGCGATGCACCGAAGCTGCGATGGCCGGCGTGATGGATGTACGTGGCGTCATCGGCGAGATGAATCCATGCACGCGCCAGCGCGCGCATGGAGAAGTCGTTCTCCTCGCCATACCCGAGTCCGAACTGTTGCTCGTCGAAGAACCCGATGTCGTCGAGCAATGCGCGGCGGATGTACATGCAGACGCCGACGGCGGTCGGAATGCGTGGGTAGCTTCGCGCCGAGGCTCGTTCGACGAGCGCTGCGAACGCCGTGACGTCGAGCCATTTCGGCAGCAGGTTCTCCTCGAATGGACGCGGCACCGAGACGAGCGTGGCGTAGTTCGAGAGCGGCGTCACGGTTCCTGCGTCACCGGATGACATCGCAGCGTCGAGGAGTTTCTCGATCCAGCGCGGCGAGACGAGGGTGTCGCTGTTGAGCAGCACGACGTCGCGATCCGATGAGCGCATGCCGAGATTCACGCTGGCCACGAAGCCGCGCCGCGCGTCGTTGCGCAGAACGCGAACCGATGTGGGATGAGCCGCGGCGAAGTTTTCGATCAGCATCTCGACGTCGTGGTCCTGCGGGCCATCTGCGACGATGATGACGCTGTGGCGTGCGAGGTCCGTGTGCGCGCTGACGCTTTCGAGGCAGGGACCGAGAGCACCGGCGGCTCCATAGACGGGGATGATGACGTCGACTCGGTCCGGCCGCGGTGCCGTTGGACGGCCGGCGCCGCGTTCCCAGTCGAGCGGCCGCGGACCGAGATACCGGCGAATCATTGCCTTCAACGTCACCGAGCGGATTGTAGAGGGTTGAAACGCCGAGGCGGGTCGCGTACAACGTCGCGGTGACATCCAACGTTGCGGTCGCCGCTCCGGACCGGACTCTCGAGCGCCGGACCTTCGCGGACCGGCCGCTGCGCATCCGCGACGAGATCCGCGACATCGCCGCCCATTCGTCGCTCCTGTTCGAGCTCGTCCATCGCGATCTGACCGTGCGCTACAAGCGCTCGGCCCTCGGATTTTTCTGGACGATGCTGCATCCGCTTCTGCTGATGCTGATCTTCGTGGCGGTCTTCTCCGGCCTGTTCGGCCAGCGTGCGCCGCATTACGAGACCTACTTTCTCTCCGCGTACATCGCCTGGACGTTTTTCTCGCAGACCACGATTCATGCGATGACGAGCGTGGCCTGGAACGGACCGCTCATGAAACGCGTCCGCGTCCCGCCTTCGATTTTCACTCTCTCCGTCACGATCTCCGGTCTCGTGAACCTCGGCTTATCTTTGGTCGTGCTCCTGGCCATCATGCTGGTCGTGGGCGCGCCGCTCTCGCCGGCGCTCTGGTTTCTTCCGGTCAGCATCCTCATCCTGGGCATCTTCACGTTCGGCGTGTCGCTGGCGCTGACCGCATTCGCCGTTCCGTTTGGCGATGTGCGCGAGACCGTGCAGGCCGCCATGCCCGCACTCATGTACCTGACGCCGATCATCTATCCGATCGAGATCGTCCCCGACCGTTACGTGTGGCTCGTGAAGATGAACCCACTCGTGTACATCGTGGAGATCATCCGTTCGCCGCTCTACTACGGGATCATTCCCGGCCCGACGACGCTGCTCATCGCCACCGTGGTCTCGCTGGCGTCGCTGACGTTCGGCTGGCTGATCTTCCGCAACATGGCCCCGCGGTTCCACGCGTTTTTCTGAGAGATGCAATGTATTTCGACGCGGCACTAAGAATTTCATGCGGCGAGAAGGCACGCGTGTCTTCACCACAGAGACACAGAGGGCACGGAGGAGCACGGAGAAAGTCAAAATCGATTCAGATGATTCATTGATTTCCTCCGTCCTCCTCCGTGCCCTCTGTGTCTCTGTGGTGAGAACACACGTGCGGTGACACGCGGACTGTCCAACTGACCGATAATCCTCGCCGCAAATGAATGTCATCGAGCTTCAGGGCGTGAGCGTCCGTTATCGGGAGCATAAGATCCGCAGCTTCAAAGAGGCGTTGGTTCGCGGTCTGTCGGCGCGGGAGAAGAGTTTCACGTACAGCGTTCGCGATGTCTCGCTGGTGGTGGGCGCGGGAGAGTCGGTGGGCGTCATCGGCTCGAACGGCGCGGGCAAGTCGACGTTGTTGCGCGTGGCGGCGGGGATCGTGACGCCGTCGGAGGGCGTGGCCATCAGTCGTGGGAGCTTCGCGCCGGTGCTGGAGCTCGGGACGGGTTTCGAGGCGGAGTTTTCGGGACGCGAGAACATCTACTTCAACGGCGCACTGCTGGGCTGCTCGCGCCAGTACATGCGCGCCCGCATCGACGACATCATCGCCATTTCCGGTCTGGCGCATGTCATCGACTCGCCGCTGCGGACGTACTCGACCGGGATGGTGGCCCGTCTTGCGTTCGCGGTGGCCACGGACATCGAAGCCGAGACGATTCTGCTGGATGAGGTTCTGGCGGTCGGCGACGCCGCGTTCCGCGAGCAGTGCGACGCGAGAATCGCGCGCTTCGTGAAGCGGGGAGCGACGGTGATGGTGGTCTCGCACGACCTCGACGCGATCCAGGATCTCTGTTCGCGTGCGATCTGCATGTCGCGCGGGCAGCTCGTCGACGACGGTCCGGCAGCCGACGTCATCGAGCGCTATCGTCAGTCTGTGGCTGCGCGGAAGAAGTGAGACGCCACAACGTGGCGCCTTCGTCCTCGTAGATGAGACGGAAGTGCGGTTTGCGCGGAAGGCTCTGCCACGACGCCAGACAACGTCTGCGAGAGACGAGAAACTCGCGTGCGCCGATTCGCTGCAGTGATCGCGCTAGAGCCTCGGCGTCGCGGCTCTCTCCGATCACGATCTGAACCGGTGCCAGGCCGTTGAAATCGCCGATCAATTCGTTGGCGAATGACTGGCCGTTTGCGAATGACTGAAGCTGCTCCGCTCCGCAGACGTACGTGGGGCCGGGGCCGAGTCGGTGCAATGCGCGATAGGTGGGGATGCGCCGCTCCAAATAGCGGTCGCGTTGCTCTTCTGTCGCAGGCGGCAGTCCCTGTTTCTCGAGACGATAGCCGGCATAGGCGAACGCGGGAGAAATGAAGAGGAGTGCGAGTGCCGTGGCGATCGGCGCCCCGCGCGGCCGGGTCTCGAGCCACGCCGCGATGCTGCGCGCCGCGACGATGCTGACCAGCGGGAGCAATGGCAGCAGATAGCGTGAGTCCTGCGGCAGGAACGTGAAGATGGCGATGTACACGACGAAGATCGCGGCGATGAACGCAGCGCGCCGGTTTCGGATGGAGGCCGCGAGTGTGATCGCGAATGCGATCGCAAAGAGCGGCGAGTAGGGCGGCTGTTGGTTGACCCGCTCCCGCGCGAATGTGATGTCCCACAACAATCGCAGCCCGCCGCTGACGCGCGTTGCGGGCGCGGCGATGTACGCATCCGGAAACGTCCACGGTGACACGCCAAAGACGGATGGAGCGAAAGGATGAACGGGATTTCCGGAGAGGTAGGTGATCTTTCCGTACATCGGCAGCGTTGCCAATGCCAGCGCAGCCAGGAAGATGGGAACCATTCGTTTGCGAGCGGCTCCGAAGAACAGCAGATACGCCAATCCCGTCGCCGCGACGTACATGCCGAGATACTTCACGCTGCACGCAGTTCCGAGAAAGAAGCCGGCCATGGCCGCGTGGCGGGATTGAGGATTGAGGATTGAGGATTGAGGATGTTCGGAGGGGCTTGCGCGATCGAGGCAGACGAAGCCGGCGGCGACGAAGAGCGTCAGGGCAATCTCGACGTAGTTGACCGTGCCGAATTGCACGACGATCGGATGACCGAGGCAGAGGGCGGCCGCGAGGATTCCGGCGGTACGGCGTTCACCGTTGCAGGCGGCGATCACGACTCCCGCGAGAGCGATCAGCTCGGTCAGCGCGACGAGGTGCGTGGCAGTGTCGCCGAGGGCCAGGAACATCGGGACGGTCAGCAGCTCGTGCAGTTGAGGAAAAGCCGGGTACCTGAGATTGCCGAGAAATTCGATCGTGCCGGAGCGGGCCATGTGTTGCACGAACGGCAGGTGGTAGAGCGTTTCATCGAACGCGATCGGTGGAAAGAGCGCCAAAAGCAGAAACGGCGTGATCGCGGCCGTGATTGCCGCGAGCCAGGGCCATCGAATCGCCTGCGGCGAGAAACCGCCGCGCGCTACGCCGCCGATCGTGAGTGCGATCGCGATCGTGACGATTGCCCACGGCCGCAGCAGACCGGCGATGCCGAGGAGCACGAAGATTTGTCCGATCGCTGCCAGTCCGAGCGCGAGCCGCAGACCGAAAGATTCTTCGCGGCTGGCGAGTAACGTCCCGGTCATCGCCGCGACGAAGATCAGAATCGCCAGCGCCGCCGCGTGTTTGGCGATGAACGCGAGGAAGAGTACGAGTACCGTCACTGCGCGATCATGATCGCATTGCCGGAGTGTGGCGCACCGAGTGTCGCAGAAGGGCGATGTCACTCTCCACCATCTCCTGCACCAGCTCGTCGAACGCGATCGTCGGCGACCAGCCGAGGACTTCTCGCGCCAGCGAGGCATCGCCGATGAGCGGTGCCGTCTCGACGGGGCGTTTGAGCCGCTCGTCGACGACGACGAACTCGCGATAGTCGCGTCCCGTCGAGGCGAACGCGAGCTCGCACAGATCGCGCACCGAATGGAGCTGTCCCGTGGCGATCACGAAGTCGCGCGGTTCCGGTTGCTGCAGCATGAGATGCATGGCCCGCACGTAATCGCGGGCGTGACCCCAGTCGCGAGTGGCGTCGAGATTGCCGAGGTGTACTTCGTTCGCCAGCCCGAGGCTGATCCTGGCGACGCCGCTGCTGACCTTACGCGTCACGAACTCCTGACCGCGCCGCGGACTCTCGTGATTGAACAGAATGCCGGTGCAGGCGAACATCCCAAGCGTCTGGCGGTAGTTGTCGGTGAGGTGATATCCGGCCAGCTTGCTGATGCCATACGGACTGCGCGGGTGAAATCGCGTCTGCTCGTTCTGCGGCGATTCCTGGACGCGGCCGAACATCTCGCTCGTGCCCGCGAAGTAGAAACGGCAATCGCGCTGGAGCTGATGCAGCGCCGCCAGCATGTAGTGCGCCCCGCTGATGTCCATGGCCATCGTCGAGAGGCCGTCGCCGAGGTTCTCCGCGACGAAGCTCTGCGCGGCGAGGTGATAGCACTCGTCGAAATGATTGCGGCTGATGACGTCGAAGATGCCGGGATAGCTCTCCAGACTGGTGGCGTGCAACACCAGCCGGTCGAGAAGGTGCGCGATGCGGCTGAAGCGCTGCTCCGGAATCTCGAACGCGACCCGCCGGACCAGGCCATGAACTTCATAACCGAGGGAGAGCAGATGCTCCGCGAGATAGCTGCCGTCTTGCCCGGTGATGCCGGTGATCAATGCGCGCTTCGCCATCGGAGGCGCAGTGTATCCCCGCGGGAGCGCGGGTGCGCAACGTCGCTCTTTGTGGACTTTGTGGACGTTGTGAACGAAGTGGACGAATGTGAACCTGGTTTGTCCACCAAGTCCACCAAGTCCACTCAGTCCACAAGAGCAAAAATCAGCGCTTGTTCGTAGCCGCGTAGATCAGCCCGGCCCCGAACGCCAGCGCGGCGACGCCGGCTGCCACTTTGCCCGGGTTCTCTTTCGCGTAGGTGGTGGCCTTTCCGCTGGAGTCCTTCAGGTACTCGCGCGCGGTGTTGAGGTACTCGTCGATCTCGACGGTCTGGAACTGCGTCTTCAGGTTGTCGATCATGTCGTCGGTGATGCCGAGGCGACCGAGGAACTGTTCGAGGCCGCCGCGATTCAGCGACTGACCGCAATGCGGACACGCGTCAGAATCGCTGCTGGTTCCACTGCCGGTCCCTTGGTCAGTTGCGCTGGTTACGCCGTACGGGGTTTCTGTCATGGTGTTTCTCCTTTTTCGTTACTTGCGTGATCCTGCGCGTGCTTCTGCGGGCTCGTAGGTACGGCCGTGGGTGCCGATGCGCGGATCACCCGATTTGTTGGTCAAGCGGTCTTCGTCGTTCCAGCGGTCGTCGACCACGCCGAGTGCGAACTCCTGATCGTTGTGATGGTCCTGGCCGGTGCTGCGGAACGATGCTTTCGAGCTGGTGTCGGAAGGCACGTAGGCGCGATCGAGAACGTCGAGAGGGATGTCGCTCTCGACGAGTTTTGGGCGAGCCGGCGCCGTGCTGTTGGCCACCGCCGCCTTCTTCTTCGCGGGACGATACGTGGAAGGAGCAGCGATCGTTTCCTCCGGTGTGTCGTGTGTGCGTGTGAACAACTTCTTCACTGCTTTTGCCGCGCCAAACAAACGTCCGAGTGCCGTCGTCCGCACTGCTTCTTTTCGTGTCATGAAAACTTCCTCCCGGTGCGATGTCGCACACGGACCTGTACTGCAAGTACGGTGCTGGAAAAGTCTGCGACCTTTTGTGACTCTGCGACTCTGCGACTACGATCCGCACATGCAAATCCGCATTGCCGTGCTCGCCATCGTGATCGCGCTCCCTCTCGCCGCGCAGCGCACGCAGAAACCTCCGCTGCACGGTGCGCATTGGATGGCCATCACCGGAAAGCCGCTCGCGGCCACCGCCGGATCGATGATGTTCCAGAAAGGCGGCAACGCCGTCGATGCCGCCTGCGCGATGCTGGCAGCGACCTGCACGATGTGGGACACGCTGAGCTGGGGAGGCGAGACGCAGGCGCTGATCTACAACCCGCACACGAAGAAGGTCATCGGCATCAATGCCCTCGGCGTGGCGCCGAGCGGTGCCACGGCCGCGTTCTATCAATCGAAAGGGATGACCTATCCGCCCGAGTACGGGCCGCTCGCGGCCGTGACTCCGGGTACGCCCGGCGGATTGCTGGTGATGCTCGCCGAATACGGAGAGCTGTCACTGAAAGATGTCCTCACGCCGGCCATCCAGATGGCGGACGGTTTTCCGATCGAAGCGCAGCTCGCCAACGGCATCGAACGGCAGAAGTCGTGGATCAAGCAGTGGCCGTACTCGCGCACCGTGATGCTTCCGCATCTCGCCAATGCGCCAGCCGAGGCGGTGAGGAAGGCGGACGGCAGCAGCATCACTCCGTCGCACGATGTGGTGACGGCGGCGCCGGTGACATCGACGCGCGAAGCGCCCCGCGCCGGCGAGATGTTCCGTCAACCCGATCTCGCAGCGACGCTGCGCAAGCTCGTCGATGCTGAGCAGCAGGCATTGAAGCGCGGTCTGTCGCGCAAACAGGCCATCTATGCGGCCTACGATCGCTTCTACAAAGGCGACATCGCCCAGGAGATCGCGCGCGGCACGCAGGAGCAGGGTGGCCTCATCACGACAGCCGATCTGGCGAAGTGGCAGGTGAAGACCGAAGAGCCGGTGATGACGACGTACAAAGGCATCGACGTCTACAAGTTGACGGTCTGGACGCAGGGACCGTCGATGCTGCAGGCGCTGAACATCATCGAGAATTTCGACGTGAAGTCGATGGGCTACAACAGCGCGCGCTATATCCATACGCTGTATCAGGCGCTCAGCCTCGCCTACGCCGATCGCGATTTTTACTACGGCGATCCTTCGCCTGACTTTCCGCCGCATGAGCCTGTGCTCGGGCTGCTCTCGAAGGAGTACGCGCGCGATCGCGCGAAGCTCATCAATCCCGATCGGAACGATCCGAACATCGGTCCCGGCGATCCTTACCCATATCAGCGAACGAAGAATCCGTTCCTCGAATATCTGCAGAACTGGAACGCCACCGCCACGAAGCCGCGCACCACCGCGGCGATGGAACACTTCGACGTTTCGTTCCGCCAGGGAACCACATCGATCGAGGCCGCGGATCAAGAGGGCTGGGTGGTCTCCGTCACGCCGAGCGGCGGCTGGGTTCCGGCAGTGATCGCAGGCAAAACCGGCGTCGGCCTGAGCCAGCGCGGACAGAGCTTCGATACCGATCCCGCGCAGAATCCATATAACGTCATCGAGCCCGGCAAACGTCCGCACGTCACGCTCACACCGACGCTGGCGATGAAAGACGGCGCGCCGTTCCTCGCGTTCGCAGTGCAGGGCGGCGACACGCAGGACCAGAACCTCCTGCAGTTTTTCCTCAACGTGGTGGAGTTCGGAATGACGCCGCAGGAAGCATCCGAGGCAGCGAACTTCAACACCTTCCAGGTACGCAAATGGCTCGGCGACCGCCAGTCAGTCCCCGGCCGCATCCTTCTCAATGACCAAACGCCGCCCTGGGTCCGCAGCGAACTGCGCCGCATGGGCTACGACATGACGTTCGAAGACCGCACGTCGGGTCCGATCAACGCCATCTGGTTCGACCGGGCCCACGGCACGATGTGGGGCGCCAGCTCCAATCACGGCGAGGACTACGGAATCGCGTGGTAGAGGTGAACCATTGATGAAGAACATCACTCTGACTCTCGACGACGACACGCTGGATGCCGGCCGTGCTTACGCGGAGCGGCACCACACGACGCTCGATGCGCTTTTGCGTGATCTGCTGGTCAAAGCCGTGGCCGTCGATCGGCAGATTGCAGTCGTCGAGATGTTCCGGTTGATGGACGCTCATCCTGGGAACTTCCAGGGGCGGCGATGGACGCGCGAAGAGCTGCATGTCCGATAGGGTGTTCGTTGGATTCTGCATTACCGTCCTGAAGGGACGAAAGAGGGTAGCCGGTGGCAAGTCGCGAAGCGGCGCAGCCATCGGATTTTTGCGTTTGAGATGTTCGCGCCCCGGCAGGGGCGCAAGAGCTCTGGCGCCCCGCCGGGGCGCGTTGTGGGGATCAACGATGTCCGGTGGCCGCGCCGCTTGCCACCGGCTACCCTTTTCCGCGCCTCCGGCGCGCACATCCGGACGTCCACTTCTCATCATCGACTCGCCGGAGATCCGCGCAGCAGCGAGTCCAGTTCGTCCGGCCGCGACGATCTCCCCTTTGCATCCTCGGGGGTAATCGCTCCTTCGCGCACGAGCACTGCCAGCGAGTCTTCGAGCGAGATCATTCCCTGGCGTTTGCCGAGCGTGATCTCCGTGGCGAGGTTCTGCAGTTTCTCGTTGCGGATGTGATTGCGCACGGCGTGGTTGGCCAGGAGCACTTCGACCGCCACGACGCGGCCCTTGTTGTCCGATCGCGGGATCAGGTGCTGGACGACGATGGCGTTGAGGCTGAGCGCGAGCTGCTGCTTGATCTGCGTCTGTTGCGCGGGAGGGAACACGTCGACGATGCGGTGGATGGCCTGGGCCGCGTCGCTCGTGTGCAATGTAGAGAGGATGAGATGTCCGGTCTCCGCCGCGGTGAGCGCGGTGGAGACAGTCTCGAGGTCGCGCATCTCGCCGACGAGGATCACGTCCGGATCCTGACGCAGCGACGCCCGCAATGCCGAGGGGAAAGACGGCGCGTCGCGTCCGATCTCCACCTGCTCGATGATCGACTTTGCGTTGCGGTGCTCGTACTCGATCGGATCTTCGATGGTGATGATGTGTCGCGCGTCGCCGCGATTCACTTCACCGACCAGCGCCGCCAGCGTCGTCGACTTGCCCGATCCGGTCGGTCCGCAAACGAGCACCAGACCGCGTTGCGGTTTCACCAGCTCCGCCAGTGATGGCGGCAGGCGCAGTTGCGTGAGCGTCGGAACCTCCGTCGGCAGCGCGCGCACCGATGCGGCCAGCGTTCCGCGCTGGCGATGCACGTTCACGCGGAAACGCCAGGCGCGGCGATCGTCGTCGGATGCCGAACGGGAGAGGCGGAGCGAAAAGTCGGCCGAGCCATCCGTTTCCAGTTTTTCGCGAACGCGCCCCGTGACGACGCCGGCCAGAAGCGAATGGATGTCTTCCGAGGAGAGATGTACCTCGTTCGTTCGCGTCAGACGGCCTCCGACGCGGAACACTGCCGGCGCGCCTGCGACGATCAGCAAATCGCTCGCGCCGCGCTGCGCCATCTCGATGAGAAGACTCTCCAGCGCGTTTCCCTCGGGGATATTGGCCGCCGGCCACGCCAGGACCTCATGCTTCGATTCGTCGCTCGATTCGGGAAAATCCGGCTTCGTATGGTTGAGCTCGCGAACGAGAGCCTCGAGTTGCGGGTCGCGCATCAGTTTAGCCATCGCGAACGTGTACGAATGAACCATGCCAGAGGTCTCGGTGAGAACTTGCTTGACCCGTGCATCAGTTTTTGACCCGTTAACAATTCGTTAACGGGTCGTGATTTGATCCTCTCGATGCCTATTATTCAATAGAATCAATGACTTACGTGTTGGCTTGTCCCGTGCCTTGGGTGAACGCGGTATTTAAGACAGGAAAAGGACATCAGAGGACACGCATGAAGAAACTACTTACAGCAGTAATCCTCATGACCGCATCGGCGGCGTTCGGTCAGTTCAACCAGGACGAAGGCAACACGCGCATGGAGCGCACGTCGGTCAGCGGCGGTTCCGAGTTCATCCAGGGACGGCTTGGCCGCCTGGGCACCGGACGCGTCGATGTCGCCGCGAAGAACTTCCTGGAGCAGAAGAAGCATCTCCTCGGTGCAGAAGGCTCCGAGACGTTCGAGCCGGTCGGGGAGTTCGTGGATGAGCTGGGCCAGACCCACGTTCGCCTGCAGCAGCGCATGAACAATCTCCCGGTCTTCGGCGCCGAGTACATCGTTCACGCCGATGCGGATCGCAATGTCTTTGCGATGAACGGCCGCTTCACGCCGAACCGCGGTCTCCCGCGCGAAGCGTCGGTGGACGGCTGGTCGGCCATTCAGCGTGCCGCCGAACAGGCTGGCATCGCCAATGGTTCTTATGACGCATGGCCGACCCTGACGTATGTCGTCAACGAGCGCGGAAACGCCTTCCTGGCGTGGCGCGTCACCGTGGCTTACACCGGCGTCGATGGCGAAGAGGTCGATCACATCTTCGCGGACGCGACCTCGGGCGATCTCGTCCTGCGCGCGCCGCAAATCCATCGCGCCCGCAACCGCAATACCTACAACGGCAACAGCGGCAGCGCGCTCCCGGGCACGCTGGTTCTGACCGAGACCGGCGGCTCCACGTCGGATAGCGCCATCTCGACCGCGCACGCTCACGCGGCCACTTCCTACGACTACTACAGCAGCGTCCACAGCCGCGACTCGTACAACAACGCCGGCGCGCAGATCAAAACCACTGTTCACCACAAGGTCGCTTACAACAACGCGTTCTGGAACGGCTCGCAGCTGGTCTACGGCGACGGCGACGGCACGCAGTTCAGCATGCTCGGCAACGCCCTCGACGTCGGTGCGCACGAGCTCACCCACGCCGTCACCACCTACAGCGCGAACCTCACCTACGCCAATGAGTCGGGCGCCCTCAACGAAGGAACTTCCGACATCATGGCCGCCGCGGCCGAAGCCTGGAAAGACGGCTCGGTCAGCAGCGACACGTGGAAGGTCGGCGAAGACATCACCACGCCGGGAACCTCCGGCGATGCGCTCCGTTACATGGCCAACCCGACCCAGGACGGCAGCTCCAAGGATTACTACCCGACGCGCTACACCGGCACGGGTGATAACGGCGGCGTCCACCTCAACTCGGGTATCGCCAATCTTGCCTTCAAGCTGATGGTCACCGGCGGCACACATCCGCGCGGCGTGACCACCACCAACGTCACGGCGCTCAACGCCACGGCGATGACCTCGATCAACATGGGCGCGAAGATCTGGTATCGCGCGCTCACCGTCTACATGAGCTCGAGCACGAACTTCGCGGCCGCGCGCACTGCGACGATGAACGCAGCGACCGATCTGTACGGCGCCGCCGCCTCGGCAACAGTCGGTCAGGCGTGGGAAGCTGTTGGCGTCGGTGGCGCGCCTCCTCCTCCTGCGACCGTGGTTCTCTCCAATGGTGTTGCTCTCACCGGCCAGAGCGCCTCGACCGGCACCTGGAAGCACTACAAGATCACGGTTCCGGCGAGCCAGACCTCGCTGGCCATCGTGATGTCGGGCGGCACCGGCGACGGCGACCTGTATGTGAAGCGCGGCTCGCAGCCGACCACCACAAGCTATGACTATCGTCCGTATCTCAGCGGCAACAATGAGACGGTCAACGTGACGAACCCGCTCTCCGGCGATTGGTTCATCAGCATCCGCGCCTACTCGACGTTCTCCGGCGTCTCCATCAAGGCCACGTACGCGGGCGGCGGTGGCGGCGGCTGCACGGCAGCCAGCGGCACGCTTTCGGGCACCGGCGCGAACTCGTATCAGCCGAGCAGCAGCGGCTACGTCTCCTCGGTGAGCGGCGCGCACACGGCAGCGCTGACCGGCCCGGCCGGCACCGACTTTGATCTGTACCTGCAGAAGTGGAACGGCTCGACCTGGGCGCAGGTGGCCAGCAGCCTCGGCTCGACCTCGACCGAGAGCATCAACTACTCCGGCACTTCCGGTACGTACCGGTGGCGGATTTACTCCTACACGGGCAGCGGTACGTACAACATCTGCACCACGAAGCCGTAACGCAAGTCACTCGCTGTTGAATCGAGGGCTCCTCTGGAAACAGAGGAGCCCTTTTTTTCTCTATCCCCACACCAGCTCGAACAGCGCGCGCAATCCGGGCGGGAGCTCCGCTCCGTCAGTGAACGACACGCTCCGTGTGCCTACGCTGAGCGTGTAATTGACGAGGTCTGCTCCCGGTGAGCGGTATTCGTCGCGCCATTCTTCGGCGAGTGCGCGATCGAGGATGGTCTCGTCGACGTCGGCGCTTCTGCTGCCGATTCCGCGGCCGGTGAAGCCGCCGTCGGTGGTGATGGTGACGAGCATGTTCACGAGTCCGTTGCAGCCTCCGGTTTCGTTGCGCGATCGATACGAGTCGAACGGTGCAAAGGAACAAAAGGAGGCAGCATGTTCGAGACTTCCGTCATCCAGAGTGTCCCGCGTGCGAGCGGAGGCCGGTTGAGTTTACTCACGATCTCCATCATTGCGCACACCACAGTGATCGTCGGCGCGATCGTGTTGAGTGTCGCCACCGTCGACTTTCCCGCGTCCGCGCCGGATGAATTCGCGCAGGCGCCGATCTTCCTACCGGTCATCGTCCCACCGCCGCTGGGAGTTTTGAACGGCGGCGCGGTCCGGCAGCCCGAGCCGGCGCGACCTCCCGCTGCGCCTCCGCAGCCGCAGCCGAACCAGATCACGGCGCCGAGCATGGTCCCAGACACGGTCACGCCTGTCGCTGCTCCGTCGACCGGATCGAGCACCAGTACAGGTGATCCGAGCGCAACATCGACGCTGCCTCTCGGCGTTCCCTGGGGCGTGAAAGATTCGGTGGGTGATCTCGATGCCCCTCCAGGCGTCATGCCTGCGCAGCCCGTGGAAGAGAAGATCTATGAAGAACATGAAGTGAAGGCGCCGGTCGCGCTCTTCAAACCGCATCCGCCATATCCGCAGTCGCTGATCAGGACCAGAATGCGCGCCACGGTCGTCGTCCGCTGCGTCATCGACAAGAACGGCCACGTGCGCGACCCGCAGGTGATCGTTCCGGCCACGATGTCGCCCTTCAACGATTCCGTGATGACCACCGTACAGCGCTGGCGCTTCACCCCCGGCTCGCTGCGCGGCCAGGCGGTCGAGACTTACCTGAACCTGACCGTGAATTTCGCGACGAATTGACGAGCCGAATCAGTCCCCTCTCCCCGCGGCGGCTTCATCGCCGCGGGGAGAGGGTAGGGTGAGGGGCGGCTCTTGCGATGCGCGGTGCCTACTGCAACCGCGCGAAATGCATGTAGAGCTTCACGATTCCGAATGAGGCACCGCCGAAGAACAAGATCCCGATGGTGTACTTGATCATGCGCGAGCGCAGTTGCCCGGCCACGGCAGTCGCGTCACCTCGCATCAGACGCGCCTGTTTCGCCCAGTTCGGATGCGGAATCAATCCTCCCCGCGCGGCGGAGTAGAGACCGAACGCGCAGACCGTTTCGCCCTGCTTGATGAAGCGCTCGGAAAGCGAGCAGTCCGCGATGTCGACCGGAGGCTCTTTGTCGATTTTCTTGTCGACGCGGAACATCCCGTCGTCATCCGTCATCTCGTGCTCCATGCCGATTCTCTCGCTCTTGGGCATGCTGAATGACTGGAACCTCGTCTCGCTCACGTACTGCACGGCGTTGATGGTCCCTTCCTCGGTCATGATGTCGTCGTTCGGCACATCGAGGGTAGGAACGGCCAGCAGCCGCACTCCGCCCTGCCGCGTGGTGATCGTGCTGGGCGCGAGAGCTTTTCCCTGGTAGTAGGACTGTTTCGAAGAGCTCGAGTTGCGGCCGCCCGAGGACTCGATGCGGTAGATGTCGTATTCATACGCGACTGCCGGCATCGCCGTGATCGGCGTACGCAGCGGGTTGACCGATCGGATCGTTCCGCTGACGGCGACCCACTCACCGTCGTTCGGCGGCTGCCCCGTCATCGCGCCGAGCAGCATCGAGCGCTCTTTCGCGAAGCCTCCGATGCCGATGATGTACGAGACGGCCAGCGCCGTACAGAGCCCCGCGCCGCCCGCGGCCCAATAGAGCTCTGCCTCGAGGATGCCGAACTGGCGCAGATAGAAGTAAAACGCGCCGCCGGCGGCAGCCCATCCGATGAGCCAGAGAAGGCACGAACGCGCGCAACCTTTCATCAGTCACTCCCTCGCCAGTTTGTTGAGATCAACCACCATTATCACTTACGCCTCGGGCGCGATTTCATCCGCGGCGATGACTTTCCGTTTCGTCAGCGACGTCACGTAGACCACACCCACGACGCCTCCGATCGTAAGCGCCGCACCGATGGCGGTCGTGAGTGAAATGTGCTCGCTGAGGAAAGTCGCGCCGAGGGCCAGCGACACGAGAACGGCCAGTTGCGAGATCACGCCCACCGTCAAAGCATCGACCCAACGCAGGCTGAACGTCAGCAGCAACTGAGCACCGATGGCGAACAGCGACGTCGCACCGAGCGAGATCCACTCCTCGGCAGTCGGCTGTTTCCAGGAGAGGATGGCCATTGGTGCCGTGACGATCGTACCGAGCAGACAGAAGCTCGTATAGACCGACCATGAGTTCTCGCCGCGCCGCGCCGCACGCATCGCCGTGACCGCCGCACCCGAGGCCAATGCTGAACCGAGTCCGACCAGCTCCCAGGTACCGAAGCCGAGGACGTCGCCCGGGCGCGCATGCGCATGAACGACCAGAAAAACGCCCGCCAGCGCGATCGGCATCGGGATCAACACCTTCGCGCTGATCTTCTCGTGCAGGAAGAACATCGAGAAGAGACCGCTGAAGAGCGGCGAGGTGTAGTTGAGCAGCGTGGCCACGCCGACCGAGATTTTCTCGATGGCGATGAAGTAGCAGAGCACTGCCACACCGCCGAAAAAACCGCGATAGAAGAGAAGATCGAGCCGCTGAAACGTGAGAGCGCGCGTGCGGAAGCGGGGGATGAGCAGGGCCGGTAGCAGCCCGATGGCGAAGCGAATGAACGCCACCTGCGATCCCGAGAGCTGCGCCGACGCGAGCTTGGCCGTGAACGCCATCGCCCCAAACAGCATCGCCGACCCGAACATCAGCAGAAGCGCGCGGCGCGTCTCGGTGGCATCGAGCAATGGGTTTGGTATCGTCAACGCGCGGGAGATTATCCATGACGGACGTACGAGTACGCGAAGCAGTACGCGACGATGCGGCGACGATCATCGAGTTTCAACTGGCCATGGCGCGTGAAACCGAGGAGCTGACGCTCGACCGCGACATCCTCACGCGCGGCGTGAACGCGCTCTTCGACAACCCATCGCTCGGCCGTTATTTCGTTGTCGAGAGCCATGACGAAAGCAGCGACCGGGTTGTTGCCTCGTTGATGATCACGTACGAATGGAGCGACTGGCGCAACGGCATGGTGTGGTGGATCCAAAGCGTCTACACCATCCCCGAGTTCCGCCGCCGCGGCATCTACGCCACGCTCTACGCCCACATCCGCGCGCAAGTCGAAGATGACCCCAGCATCCGCGGCATCCGCCTCTACGTCGACAACCGCAACGTCTCCGCGCAGCAGGTCTACGCGAAACTCGGCATGGAAGGCGAGCACTATCGGGTGTTCGAGTGGATGAAGTGATGCATCGCGAGAGCCGCCCCTCACCCTAACCCTCTCCCCGCCGTTGCGGGGAGAGGGGACTGGTCACGGCGCGCGAGTTTCGCGAGTGGTTCAAGTCCCCTCTCCCCTCCGGGGAGAGGGCTAGGGTGAGGGGCGGCTCTCGCGACGCGTAACCCTCGCCACGATCTGCGCGGTGTCGCCGTCGTTTGCGTGCAGGATTTCCCATCCGGCGAATTGTTCGCGCAGCTCTGCGAGGGAGAGGCAGAAGCGGGGGTTGATGCCGCGCGTGCGGATGGCCGTGACGATCACGCCGCCGTGACGAAGCACGCGGGCCGCCTCGGCGAAAAGGGGTCGATGCAGAAAATAGAGGATGACCACGAGATCGAACGACGCATCCTCGAACGGCAGTGGCGCATCCGTCTCGAGATCGAGCACGTTCGCGTCGATGCCGGCATCGTGCTCGCGCAAAAGCCGAATCCCTTCCGCGGCACCGTCGATTGCCGTCACGTCCCATCCGTGTTGCGCGAGCCACAGAGCGTTGCGGCCGGCGCCGCAGGCGAGGTCGAGCGCGTGTCCGGGAGTCAGGCCGCTTGCAGCGTCGACGAGCAGCGTCGCGGGCGTGAGATCGAGATCTTCGCCAGACCGATATCGCGCGTTCCATTCTTCCAGGCGCATTCCGCGCATAGAATAGCGGCGTGACGATTCGCGGAATCATCCGAGCCATGACCCGAGGAGAAGCGCGCATGCTCCAGCCTGGCGAAACTGCTCCCGACTTCGAAGCTGTCGATCACAACGGCAACACCGTCCGCCTGCGCGACCTGCGCGGCAAGAAAGTCGTCCTTTGGTTTTATCCAAAGGCCGACACACCCGGTTGAACGCGCGAGGGTTCCGGGTTCCGGGACCTCCAGGCCGAGTACGAAGCGAAGAACGCTCAGATCCTCGGCGTCAGTTTCGATAGCCAGGCCGAGAACAAACACTTCGCCGAAAAGTTCAAATTCACCTTCCCGCTCCTCTGCGATACCGACCACAAAATCGGCCTGGCCTACGGTGCCGGCGACTCCGAAAAGGACGAATACGCTCGCCGTATCGCTTACGTGATCGATGAAGAAGGCAAGATCGCGCAGGCGCATAAGAAAGTGGACGCCACCACGTATCCGTCCGAGCAGTTGCGAAGTTTGTGAGCGCCCACTTTATCCTGAGCGAGGTGGCTGGGTGGGTGTGAGCGAAGGATCTCTGCGTGCACCGCGACGACCGGAGCCACGAAGCCGCGGCTGTGCCGGTGCACGGAGAGATCCCTCGCTAACGCTCGGGATAAACTGCAACTGAACCATTTGTAACAACCCCCTGCAACTATTTCCCGTCGCGCACGAATACTCCTTTCGAAACCCAGCTCGGAAGGAGTACCAACACATGAGCGCGAAGCGGAAACGCAAAATCACTATCGTCTCGATCCTGCTCCTGGTCGTCGTGATCGGCGGGACGGTTGCCATCAAAGCCAACGGCAAGGACAAGAAAGCACCGGAATCGCCGGTCAAAACCGCCAAGACCGAGATCGGCGACGTTCAGGTGAAGGTCACCGAAGTTGGCACGGTCGAGCCTGAAGTGAAGGTCGAAGTGAAATCGGCCATCTCCGGAAAAGTCATCGAGATCCTCCACCGCGACGGCGACGTCGTGCGCCGCGGTACCGTTCTGGCGCGCGTCGAGCCCGACCTCAATCAGGCGCAGTCGCTCGCTGATACCAAGAACTCCGTCGTCTCTTCCGAGATCCGCTTTCGGGATGCGAAGAAGAAGTTCGAGGACAACAACAAGCTCCTGACCCAGGGACTGCTCGCCCCGTCGGTGCATCGCGAAGTCGAGACCGAGTACCTCGAGGCGCGCCAGGATTTCGAGCGCGAGCGTGAGAAGTACACGCTCGTCGAGAAGAGCGGCATCCCCATCGGACAGTCCGCCGCCAACTTCAAGGGCTCGAACATCGTCGCGCCGATGGATGGTGTCGTGCTCACCAAGGACGTCGAGATCGGCGAGTCCATCACCTCCGGCGTGTCGTCGTTCAACGCCGGCACCGTGCTCTTCACCGTTGCCGACACGTCGCGCATGATCGTCAAAGCCGGCGTGAATGAAGTCGACATCGGCAAGATCCGCGTCGGCCTGCCGGTGCGCGTCACGCTCGATGCGTATCCGAAAGTCCGCTTCGACGGAAAGATCGACCGCATCGCCCCCGCAGTCCGCATCGACGAGAAGGTCCGCGTATTCGACGTCGAGATCCGTCTCGACGCCCAGGGCCGCGAGCTCCGCTCCGGCATGACCGCCAACATCGAAGTGATCGGCGAGAAGAAGGAGAAGGTTCTCTCCGCGCCGGTGGAGTCGGTGTTCAAGCGCGACGATGAAGAGATCGTGTACGTGAAGAAGGCTTTCGACGCCAAAGCGTTCGCCGAGGAATCGAAGACGAAGAAGACCCCCGAGCAGGTGAAGGCAGAGCAGAAAGACGCCTGGAAGAAGTTCTTCGAGAAGCGCGTGATCGTCACCGGCCTCGCCGACAACGCCCGCGTCGAGATCGTCAGCGGCCTCAAGCTCGGCGAAGAAGTGGCGCTGGAAGATCCGACCCTCGACAAGAAGGACGACGAGGACAACGACGATTAATCAGCTCGCGGCTCGCAGCTCTCAGCTCGCAGGAAAGGCGGGCAGTGGGCCAGCGAGCTGCGAGTCGGACACTACCTAAGACCTAACACCTAAGACCTCAACACCGCATGAACGCAGCACACGCAAAACGCGACAAACGTACTGCGAGCTGCGAGCCGAGAGCTGAGAGCTAACTTATGAGCGCAGTCTTCAAATTCGAATCCTGGCGATCCTCCGAGACGCCTCCCGACGTGGAGAAGAAGCCGAGCGCCGAACGGGTCGGCAAGGCGCTGATCCAGCTCGAGAACGTCGTCAAGACGTACGACTCCGGGGAAAACGAGGTGCAGGCACTTCGCGGCGTCAACGTGAAGATCGACCGTGGTGAGTTTCTGGCCATCATCGGTCCGTCCGGCTCCGGCAAGTCCACCCTCATGCACATCCTCGGCTGCCTCGACTCGCCAAGCGAGGGCCGCTACTGGCTGGACGGCGAAGACGTGGCCACGATGTCGGGCAAGCAACTGGCGCGCATCCGCAACCAGAAGCTCGGCTTCGTCTTCCAAACGTTCAATCTATTGCCGCGCGCCACGATCCTCAAGAACGTGGAGCTGCCCCTGCTCTACGCCGGCATCGACAGCGACGAGCGGCGCACCCGCGCGCTGCACGCGCTCGAACGCGTCGGTCTGGCAAAACGCGCGAAGAGTCGTCCGAACGAACTCTCCGGCGGCCAGCGCCAGCGCGTGGCCATCGCCCGCGCACTCGTCAATACACCGTCGCTGATCCTCGCCGACGAGCCGACCGGCAACCTCGACCAGAAAACAGGCGGCGACATCATCCACCTGTTCGAAGAAGTGGCCGCCGCCGGCCAGACCATCATCATCGTCACCCACGATCCCGCCATCGCCGCACGCACGCAGCGCCGCGTCAAGATCGTGGATGGACTGATCGTCGACGGAGACGACATGGAGTGAGTCGGCCGTCGGCAGTCGGCGGTCGGCAGTAGCAAAGACCGCACGATCGCCGGCGCCAGGGTGGCGGTTCTACTGCCGACCGCCGACTGCCGACCGCCGACTGGAGTCATCATGCTCATCTTCGAAGCAATCATCGACGGCATCCTCGACATCAAGGACCACATGGGCCGCACGCTGTTGCAGCTCCTTGGGATCATCCTCGGTGCGGGCTCGATCGTGGCGACGTTCTCACTTTCCGTGGCCGGAAAAGAGCAGGCCATGAAGTTCTACCGCGTCAGCGGCGGCATCGAGCGCATCTGGATCGGCGACCGCGACACGGGAAAGATCACGCTCGACGCGAAGGCGCTGGCTTCGAAAGGTCTGACCTACGCCGACGCGATGGCCGTGCGCACTGAGGCGAAGGAGATCGATCTCGTCTCACCGGCATCGCAGGACAGCATGACCATCCGCTACGGCTCGATCGAGAAGAAGCGCGACGTCATGGGCGTCACGCCGGCGTACTCGCCGATCAGCTTCTTCAAGGCCGAGCGCGGACGATTCATCACCGACACCGATCTGCAGACCGCCGCACGCGTGGCCGTTCTCGGCACGACGCGCGCCGCGGAGTTTTTCGGCAGCGACAACCCCATCGGAAAAACCATCTCCATCAACGGCGCGGGCTATCTCGTCGTCGGCGTAATGGAGGAGAAGTTCTTTGCCCGCGGCGAAGACGGCCGCAATGCGCTGCGCTGGATGAACCGGCAGATGTACATCCCGCTGACCACGTTCATGACGCGCAAGGGCGAGCCTCTGGAGCAGGGGAAGATCTCGTTCATGCACGCGCGGATGAAAGACGTTGCGCGACACAAAGAAGCGGTGGCCGAGATCGAGCGCATCCTGTTCCGGCAACACGGCGTGAAGGACTTCGAGGTCTTCTCGCGCGTGGCCAACCTGGCGCGCAACGAGTCCGAGAACAAGATGTACGACGTGACCTTCATGGTCTGCGGAATCATCTCGCTGCTGGTCGGCGGGATCGTGATCATGAACATCCAGCTCGCCTCGTTCAATGAGCGCATCCGCGAGATCGGTACGCGCAAAGCCGTCGGCGCCACGCCCGCGCAGATCTTCGTGCAGATGCTCACCGAGTCCGTCCTCGTGTCGGTCCTCGGCGGGTTCCTCGGCATCTTCGCCGGCAAATTCTTCACGCAGGGCATTTCCCTGCTGACGCGCAACGCCGCCGCGATCACTCCGGGCGTCGTCATGAACGCCCTGATCTTCGCCATCGGCACCGGCCTGATTTTCGGGATGTACCCGGCCATCCGCGCCAGCAGATTGAATCCCATCGAAGCATTGAGAACCGAGTAGGCAGTCAGCGAGCACACCATGCAAATCGGCGAATCGGTCCGCACCTCTTACGAAGAAATCAAAGGGCACCCGCTGCGGTCGCTGCTGACGCTGTTCGGCGTGATCCTCGGGACGCTGGCGTTGGTCGTGGTCATGTCGGTGCTCGACGGCGTGCAGGGGTCGGTGCTCAAAGGCATCGACGACCTCGGTCTCGACGGAGTGATCTTCGCCAGCCAGCGCGAGCCGGTCGATCGCGTCGAAAGAGCCAAGGCTCACCTCTCGCGCGGTCTGCGCATCGAGGACGTGGCCGTCTTCGAGAACGCCGAGCACGTTCGCTCCATGTCTCCGGTGGGGGAGAACCGCGCCGTCGTCACCGCCGGCAACGTCACCCGCCGCATCGATATCTTCGGGATCATGCCCGAGTACGCCGACATCCGGAATCGCAGCGTCTCCGCGGGACGCTGGCTGAGCGAGCGCGATGTGGAGGCTTCCTCGCCGGTCACCGTGATCGGCTGGAAGCTCAGGACGCAACTCTTCGGCGGCGAAGAAGCGCTCGGCAAACAGATCAACATCGGCGGGCGGCGCCTGACCGTGGTCGGCATCGGCACGAAGTTCGACACCACCTTCGTCGACGACGACGACATGCGCAAAGAGATGGGCGGCGCGTATGTGCCATGGACCGTCTATCGCGACATGTTCGGACGCGCCAACTCGATCTCGTACATGCTCGCGAAGTCGAAAACGCCGGAAACGAGCCTCGATGCCGAGGATGAAGTCTCGGCGCGATTCCGCCAGGCACACAACAACATCGGCGACGTGCGCATCAACAACATTGGCAAAGAGATCCTCAAAGAGCGCGCCGAGATCGACGTCATCCTGCGCAACTGGCGCATCGTCTTCTTCGCCATCGCCGGCGTCTCGCTCCTGATCGGCGGCGTGGGCATCTTCTCGGTGCTCAAGATCTCCATCTCCGAGCGCCTCTTTGAGATTGGCCTGCGCAAATCGATCGGCGCGAAAGACAGCGAGATCTTCATGCAGTTCCTGATCGAGTCCATCACCCTCTCCGTAGCCGGCGCCACGGTTGGTTTGGGATTGGGCGTGGCCGTCGTCAAAGCGATCGGCGGCTTCTTCCCGGGCGGCATGTCGGTGTCAATGTTCGGCGTCCTCATCTCCACCGGCTTCGCCATCGGCGTGGGACTGTTCGCGGGACTCTACCCGTCGATCAGCGCCGCGAGATTGCAACCGGTGGAAGCGTTGCGCGCGTAGTAGCTCCGCGCAGCAGCGCTTTGGAGTGCGGCAGCTTGCTGCCGCTTTCGGTAGCGTGGCAGTAGCGGCTCCGTTGCACGTTACTGAAAGCGGCGGCAAGCCGACCGCACGCCAAAGCGCTGCGGCGCGGAGTCACACAATGGAGTGCGATTTACTTGCGCCGCGCCCGTTGATCGCCTGGATCGCTTCCACACGATCGGGGTGGTGGGCGGACATGTGCTCCGCGTGTTCCGCTCGTGTCGAGCAGAATCAAAGGCCGAACTTCTCCTCGAGCAAGGCCTCGACATTCTCGGCGATCGTCGCATCGCCCAGTCCGCGGTCCATGAGCGGGACACGCGCGCGGGGAGTGACGGCGTCTTCCGTGGCAACGCGGATCAGCGCCGCCTCGGGTCTGCCGGTAGTGCGCGAGATCTTTTCGAGGCGCCGCTCGAGGTCATCGGGAAGATAGGTGGTCGTCTTCCGCATGACATACAAATACACACATTGCGCCGGCCTATTTCCAACGGTTCAGTTAAGCATCGGCTGTTTGGTGTGGCGTGCGTAGCAAGCAAGCCGCGTAGCGGCGACATCGTTGTAGCCCCACGCGTTAGCGTGGGGATCATTCGTGTTTCATTCGAGCCGCGTAGCGGCGGCATCGAATGCGACGCAAAGACCAGCGATGTCGCCGCTACGCGGCTCGATGGGTGGATGCACGTACCCCAACCCTAACGGGATTGGGCTAGTACGATGTCGCCGCTGACGCGGCTAAGAATGTCCAACTCCAAGGCCTGTGTAGCAGGCAAGAAAAGCGACCGTTGGGCCTATTCCGCGGCCACCGCTGTGCCCTCACGAGTCGCTCTTATTTCGGGAGGCGGTCCAACACTTCGCGCTCGTCGGAACGCAGGTGCTGCGCGAGCTCCGGATGGGTTTCGAGGAGCGCCTGAGCATCCGCCAGGTCTTGCAGACGCTTGGAGCGGCGCCGGGCGGGATCGCTGCCCGCGCGGATTTTCTCGTGAAGTAGATGGACAGGCTCGATCACGCGAAGGGTCACGTCGTCGACGACGATCTCGCCGGCAGAGGAAACCGCGCCGGCGAGCATGGGATCGTCAGTGAACTGAACCGGCGTGCCATCCGCCGCAATCCAGTTCTCCGAATGCTCGAACGATCCCGTCAGACGAAATCCGGCGGCGATCAGAGCCTCACTGGGAATCGTCCTGCGGTCGAGAACGGCAAGGTCGATATCGAGCGTTGTGCGTGGCTCGGGATGGTGAATCTGAACCGCAATTCCTCCGATGATTGCGTAAGGAATGCGCGATTCGGCGAGAAGCCTGCCGAGGATCAGGAGTGCCGGCTTCTTCGTTGTTTCCATCTCGCCTCTAAGCCAGTGCCACTGCCGGTCGAGCATGAAGCCCGCTGAGAGTCCGGAGCTCATTTCTGCATTCTACGACTAGCCGTAGGACTTCACATGAGCGCGGGGGCGATTCGACGGGGTCAGACCTTCGTTCCTGCGCGCACGCTCAGCCTTGGGCGAATGATCGCTACAGCGAGGCGAGCGCAGCGTTCGCCACGGCAATCGTGATGAGCTGTGGGTTGCCGCCGGCTGGGGCGGGGAACGCATTCGTGACGACCGCAATGGCGATGTCCTGATCGGAGAAATAGAGGAGAAAACTCTGGAAGCCATAGATGTCGCCGCCGTGCCCCACGGTCGGATGCCCCAGCGTCTTCTGCGTTCCCACGCCGAGCGCGTAACCGTTAGGCACCACGGTGTTGTTTGCGAGTCGTGCGGGAGTGATCATTGTCGCGTACGAGGCAGGCAACATTGCGTGGCCGGTTGCGAGGAAGTGCGACCAGCGAGCGAGATCGGATGCGGTGGAGCAAAGCCCACCGGCCGACAAGACAACCGACGTGTGGAGTGGCGGCATTCGCATCCACTTCCCTGTGGATAGACCGTAACCTTCAGGCAGCGGCAGATTGGACGTTCCGCACACGCCGGTGTCGATGAGCCCGAGCGGCAACGCGAATTCATGATGGATGAAATCGGCGAACGACCTGCCCGTGATCGATTCGATCGCTAAGCCGAGCAGCATGTAGCCGGCGTTGCTGTAGCTCCACTGATTGCCAGGCGGGAAATCGAGCAGTTGCCCGTTGTTCAGGCCATTGATGGTCTGCTCGCGCGTGACCGGCGCGGTAAGGTCAGGCCACGGCGGCCCGGGTGGGAACCACTCGCGACGAACTCCGGACGTGTGGCTGAGGAGCTGCCGCAGTGTGATCGTCGCCCCTCGTGGGTTGAACTCTGGTACGAACTTCTCGATGCGATCGTCGAGTGTCAGAGCCCCGCGCTCGGCAAGGCGGAGAATCGCCGCCGCTGTGAATTGCTTCGTGACCGAGGCGATCTGCTGCACCGATCGCGGTGTTGCGGCAGTCGCGCTCTCCTGATCGGTCACGCCGAATGCCTCTGAATAGATGACGCGACCGCGGTGTGACACCGCGATCTGCACCGCCGGAACGCCGGCCGCCATGGAAGCTTCGGCGGCCTGACGTGCCGCTGTCACGATGGCCGCTGGCGCGACGGGCGCTTCCGGATGCCGCACGGCTCGCCTGCGCGGCGCCGCGGCGACAGGAAGGTGACCGAGAATCAGAAGCAGGGCGAGGAGTGCTCGAGTCATTGGATCGTCCCCAATCTCGCGGCGTCTGAGATGCGCGCTCTCATGATGCAGAAATGTGGAGTAAGCGTAGTTGGTGGACGCGGCGTGAGCGTCACGATCCGGCAACGAATTTTCTTCCTCACCAAAGACCCTGACCTGATCCGGAAGCAACGCTGTCGAGAACAGAGCGTCCGCGGTATTGACGGCGAGGAACGAAGGTCTGACCCGTGTGGGCGAGGGGGACCGACCGGAGGCCTCTCGTCAGTCCTCTCGTCGCGGCCGCTGAGCAGCGTCACGCGGCCATGCTCGACCACCACCTGCACCCCGGAGCCGATGTCTTCGAGCTACCGTCCCGACATTCGCAAATACGGCGCCCGCGCCGGCCGCGGCTGAGGTTCTTTACGAGCCTCGACCGGCCGCTCGATCGGCTTGCGCACGCGGCGACGCAGCGGACAACTGAGCGCCGGAAGACGGCGGATGGCATCGACGTGAGGACATTGCGCATCACCTAAGGTCGGTTGCTTCAGCAGGCGCGGTCGCTCGCTCCCCCTCAGGCCACGCGATCGCCTCCGCGAGGCCGGGGATGAGCCGCGCGAGGCGCTCCTGATTCAGGTCCGTCAGCTCCTCGAACATCCGCGTCAGCATCGCGTCGACCGACTCCCGCCCGTCATCCGCCAGCACCCGCAACGCCCCGATCTGATACCGCGGCAGTCGCACCGTCAGCTTCCGCGTCCGCAACGCGGGCGGGAGGATCAACGTCGCATCCCGCCCGAGCGCCTCTTCGATCGCTGTCAACGGCCACTGCTGGAGCGCGTAAGCGGCCAGCTCCCGCAGCTCGATCCTCTTCCCGCTGCACGTCTCGACGACCTCGATCTCACCGTTGCGGATGGCGGTGTTCATGTCCGCGCGCGACCACCCGAGCATCACCGCCGCCCCGGCGATCGTGACGCGCGGCTCGTGATGTAGGAAGATGGCGCGAATGCGTTGGATGAGGGCTGGGTCGAGCATGGTTGAGCGTCCTTTCGAGAGCAGCAAGAGTGTATATCACCATTTCGTGATAGTCAACGAAAGGCTCGCGTGGGAGTAGGTCGTTCTGCAGGCGAGGTATTCGGCTCGCGCGTCCGCGAGATCCGCCAGAAACGCGGCATGACGCAGGTTGAGCTAGGCGAACGGCTCGGGTTCCCGCAAAACCGCGTCAGCGAGATCGAGAACGGCTCCCGTTCACCGACGCTAGTGACGATCCTCCGCCTTGCGATCGCGCTGGACTGCAAGCCAAGCGCACTTCTGACCAGCTTCGATGCGGAAGATCTCACGAAGCTCCTACCGAAGTAGCGGAATCGTTCCCTCGGTCGGATGCCTCTTCTTGTGACGATCGGAAGGCAAGAGCGGGATAGCCCCGGCCGAACTTGTGGCTTCGCGTGCGGCTGGCGATGCGCACGTATGCGCGGCGCGCCCGGGGTCGCCACAAACCTGCAGAATCCGTGTCATGGATCTTGGGCACCCGTGTATCTGCTTTCGTTGCGAGGCTACCGCACTCCGCGCTTGGCTACGAGCGAAACCAAGCTGTTAGATCACCACGTACAATGTGCTCAACTCTAGGTCGGCCATCGAAGCGCAAGCGTAACGTTTGTAGAGATAACTATATACGGTAGTCAGAGCCGCTCCGGCGACAGGTAGGTGAGGACTGCGATGGCACGTCATCAGAACCGGCAAATAAAAAAGGTTAACTACGTAGACCCGCGCGGGTACGAGTATCTCGACGTCGATATCGATGTCTTGATCCCCGATCCAGAAAACCCGCGAATCCCTCCGCAGGACATGTCCACGATCGACACCATGCTTGCCGTGCTTCGACTCGACCCCGACGGCCTCTACCGTTTGGCAGGCGACATCGTGAAGAACGGAACAAATCCAGCTGAACTGCTCAACGTTACGCGACTGGGAAAGCTATTTCTCGTCAAGGAGGGCAACCGACGGGTCACAGCTCGCAAGCTTCTGCGCAATCCCGAGCAGTTGCGCGGGCACGTCACGCCGCGGGAGTTACGGAGGTGGCAGTCGTTGGCGGGCCACGCGTCGAATCTATCGACTCGTCAGCTGGTAGTGGTCGGCGAGAACCACGATATCTGGGTGTACCGTCGACACCAAGGGCCGCAGGATGGTGTTGGAGTCTCGACGTGGGGACCGGAGGCAAGAGCCAGACATGCTGGTAAGAGGAATCGTGCGCTCCTCCTGGCCGACGCTCTCAAGCGATCGTACCCCGACAGGTTCGCTGATCTGCCTCGCGGTACCTTCACGACCTTCGAACGCATCGTCGATTCGCTAGAGGGCCGGACAAAGTTAGGACTCGACGTCGACCAGAGCGGGCAGCTTAAACTCAATCGAGGTGAACGGTCGCTCCGAATTTTGGAAGCGATAGTCTCAGACCTGAGCCGACCCCGTGGCGACCAAGATCGCCTCACCTCACGCGTCATCAACAAAGCCGAAGGACTCGCTGCATACTTGAACAGGATCGATGATGCAGTGGACAGCGAAGCGCCTCCGGAACACTCCCTGACACTCGAAGCGGCCCCAGCGCGTGGCAACGCCAATGCACCGCAAACCTCCCCATCCGTCGTCTCTGGTCGCACCCGCACGCCCGACGTCCTGAAGACGTTCAACCGTCCCACTGCCGCACGGCTCCGACTAATTTTTGATGAGCTCGTGAAGGTGAAGAAAACGAATGCGGCGAACGCTTCGATGGTGCTCACGAGAGTTCTTCTGGAACTGTCCGCCGACGATTACGCGCGTCGATCGAACTTCAGCTTCGAAGCAGGCGACGACGAGCTGCGGGACGAGGTGAAGAGTCTTCGCGAGTTTCTCGGTAGGAACGGATATTCGGTGGGCAAGAAGCTTAACGCAGCATTAAAAAGAGCCAGCGTAGCAACACCCAGCCTGGTCGAAAAGCTTGATGAGGTAATCACGCGTTTAGTCGCTGCCGGTGTGATGGAGAAGCGAGAAGGCGACGCAAAAAAGCGTGAGCTTGCTGATCGTGCTGTCGTAGCGGTGTTGCACGACGCCGTCCATCGCCTCGAAAATTTCCCTTCGATTGACAGAGTGAACCACATTCTCGAGATCGTGCGGCCGATCTTCAACGGCATGCACGCGCAGGACTAGATGCCAACGACTTACACACCATTGCGCTATCCCGGCGGCAAGGCCAAACTCGGTCCATTTCTCGCGGACGTTCTTCGTCACAACCATCTTACAGACGGAACGTACGCTGAGCCTTACGCCGGTGGAGCTGGCGCCGCACTCTTCCTCTTACTCCGCGGATATGTTCGCAAAATACATATCAATGACATCGATCCTGCAGTTGCAGCTTTTTGGCGTGCCGTGACGCGACACACGAATAAGTTCGTTCGCGCGATCGAGACGGCACCGCTCACAATTGCCGAATGGAAGCACCAACGCTCAATATACCGTGAAGCCACCGCTGGCTTCGAACTCGGCTTCGCCTTCTTCTACCTCAACAGAACCAATCGCTCTGGGATTATGAACGCCGGAGTGATTGGAGGGCAGAAACAGAAAGGGCGCTGGCTAATAAACGCTCGGTTCAACCGCGACGAACTGACCGCACGAGTGCGAGCCATTGGTGCGCAGAAGCGATTAATCAGTATCAGTCAGGTCGATGCTCTTTCTTTTGTCTCTGAGCTTGACGACCACTTCACGCGTGGCGAGCGCTCGTTTCTGTACCTGGACCCGCCGTATTTCAATAAAGGTCAGGACCTGTACACGAACTGGTACTCGCGCGAAGATCACGCAGCAATAGCGCGAACACTCTCGCGGCTCCGCACGCCGTGGCTTCTGACATATGACGACTGTGACGAGATCCGCTCACTATATGCAGACTTCCACGTTCGGGAGAGTGAGCTCAGTTATTCGGCCCGCGAGGTTAGACGCGGGAAAGAGCTCGTTGTATTCGGCCCGGGGTTGCGCACGCCGACCACTGTTCGCGAGGCGACCCGTCATGAACCGGGTTTCCAGTTGGGTCGGCGCGTGGCCCCATACCGTAAAGGGATCGATTGAGACGCACGGAGCGAAGCGGATCGTGGCGGCCGGGGCGATCGGGTTGCATGGTGGGGTCACACCTTCGTTCTTCTGTCGGAAAGCGAAGGTGTGACCCCGGACTCAGAGCTTCGCCATAGAGATCGGTGTACGGCGGCCGCCGCGCTCGAACACCTTTGCTTCCCTGAGGGACCGCTTGATCCTTTGGCTCGAACGCCATGCCACGCGTTTATCACGATTGCTCCTTGCCCTCGGCGTCCGCCGCAGCCGATTCCGTCGCGACGATCGCCGCCTCCTTTGCCTCGATCATGTTCGCGTCCGGCTTCTTGTCCGCGGTCTTGCTCGGGACGGCTGGTGCGGCTCCCGGCAGTTTCTGATCCTTGCGCGAGCCGAAGGTCAGCGCATAGGCCCAGGTGAACTCTGCTCCGAGGAGAAAGATCTGCGCGGAGTAGTAGACCCAGACCATGGCCATGACCAGCGACCCCGCCGCGCCGAACGCCGACATCAGGCCACTCCTGCCGATGTAGAGCCCGATCAACGTTTTGCCGACTGTGAACAGCAGCCCGGTCACAGACGCACCGATGAAGACGTCCGTCCACGCCACCCTTACCCGCGGCATCACCTTGTAGATCATCGCGAAGACCGTCGTGGCCAGGACGTAGCTGCCGACAACATTGACGGCGCCGACCAGCGACTGCCAGTCGGAAAAGCGCGGGCCCCACATCTTTCCGAACGCCGCCAGACCCGCGCTGAACACGAGCGACACCATCAGCAGAAAACTGATGCCGGCGATCGTTCCGAACGACAGCAGGCGGGCATGCAGCAGGCTCCAGATTCCCATCCCGGGGCGCTTCGGAGCACGCCAGATACGATCGAGCGCATCCTGCAATTCGGCGAAGACCGAGGTTGCTCCGACCAGCAGCAGGACGAGGCCAGCGACAGCGGCGGCAGTGCTTTCGGCGGGCTTGCTCGCGCTCTCGAGCAGTTTCTGCACCGCCTCGGCTCCCTCGTGGCCCATCAGCCCCTGCAACTGCGCGGCGATCTCCCCGCGCGCTGCCTCGACACCGAAGATCATCCCTGCCAGCGAGAGTACGATCCAGAGGAATGGCGCAATCGACAGCATCGTGTAATACGCCAGCGCCGCCCCCATGCTCTGTGCGTAATCGTCAACCCACGACGAGGCGGCGGCTTTCGTGAGAATCCAGATGTTCTTCGCCGTCACGACCACTCTCTCTCGTTTTCTGGCCATGGGGAGAGTCTACGGCCTCGGGTCGCCGTGACGGAGACCTGTTGGGAACGCCCTGATGTTGCGGTCCCGTCGCCGGCTTCGCCCACAGGGAATCGGACGCATCGCGTTACCCTTTTCGTACGCAATGTCCAACGCACTGGTGACGGTCGCGCAGTTTCACGGTTCCTCGGATGCCGCGGTGGCGAAGGATGCGATGGATCACGCGGGCATCGAGTCCGAGGTGGAGGATGTGCGGCTCGAGGTTCATCACGAAGATGCGTATCGCGCCTACGATGTTCTCGAAACGGAGTGTCCCGCGCTTCCTGTGATCGAGGAGGCGTATGAGGCGCCGGTTGCGGCGGTGTGCGGGGCGTGTGGGTCGTTGGCGATTGCGGCGGTTCGGCGGGTTGGGGTGTTTGCGGGGATCGCTGCGCTTGGGATTGCGATCGGGGTGGCGATTGGGCGGACGGATGCGGCGTTTTTCGCGGTGGGTGCGGCGGGGTTGTTTTTGCTGATGTCGGATCGGTGGCGCTGCACGGATTGCGGCGAGTCTTGGAACTGAAAATTTGGCGAAGAGGATCGATGCGGAGACGGCGGCGGCGCTGACCGAGGCGGTGCATGAGCTGGAACTTTGCTCGTGTGCCGAGGTGGTGGTCGAGATCCGATCGCGCTCGGGGTCGTATGCGCACGCGGATGCGCGGTTCGCGTCGGTGATCGCGCTCGTTGCGCTGGTGGTGCTGCTGTTTTCGCCGTGGTCGTTTCAGGCGGGGTGGGTGGTGGTGGATGTGGCGGCGGCTTGGGTGTTGGGGTTGTTCCTTTCGCGCAAGAGCGATTCGGTGCGGCATCTGATGACCACGCGTCGCGAGCGGATCGCGCAGGCGCGTCTCGTGGCGGAGTCTGCGTTTCACGAGCGCGGCGTGGCGAACACGATCAGCGAATCGGGAGTGTTGGTGTATCTCTCGCTGCTGGAAGGACACATCGAGTTGCTCGCGGATCGCGGGGTGCTGGCAGCGGTGCCGTCGCTGGAGTGGAATCGCATCGCGGAATCGGCGCGCGATCGGCGGGCTACGACGGAGACGATGCTGGAGATCGTGCGCGCGCTCACTCCGCTGCTGGAGCAGTACCTGCCTTCGCGCCCGGGAGACGTGGACGAGCTGTGCAACGTGCCACGGTTCGTGACGGAGTGATGCGCCAACTTCGTCCGTTGCTGTTGCTTCTGCTGATGGTGGGGTCAGGCCTTCTGTTTTCTGGTCCCGATCTTTTGGCGCGTGTCGGAGGAGGCGAGTCGTACTCGGGCGGCGGCAGCAGTTCTTCGGGTGGCGGCAGCGACGGTGGCGGAGACGCGGAGCTTTTGTTCTATCTCGTCCGCTTTTTGTTTTGGCTGACGATCGAGTACCCGGCCATCGGCATTCCGGTGGACATCGTGGTGATCATCGTGATCGTGCGTTGGTGGAAGAGGAAGAACGCGCCGGAAGTCCTGACGATCAGTACCACGCACACGCCTCCGGCAAGGCTGGACGGACTGCGCCGCTTCGATCCGAATTTTTCCGAGATCACGTTCAGCGATTTCTGCTACTCGCTTTACGGGAAGGCGCAGCACGCGCGCGCGACAGGGGACCTCGATCGTTATGCGCCGTATCTCAGCGAAGCGGCGCGCCAGTCGTTGCGCTCGCGCAATGTCGCAGGGCTGAAGGAAGTGCGCGGCGTGATCGCCGGCGCGATGTCGATCACGAGCGTGCGCGGTCTCGATTCGCCGCAGGTTACGGTGACGATCGTCTATGAAGCGAACTACACGGAAGTGACGGGCGTCGCCGAGAAGAGCTACTACGTGAAGGAGCAATGGGTGCTGGAGCGCCAGCGCGACATCCTCTCGCCGCCGCCGGAGAAGGCGAAGGCGGATCATTGTCCGCGGTGCGGTGCGGCGCTGCAGACGCGCACGGACGGCGCGTGCGAGTACTGCGGCGTGAAGGTCAACAGCGGCGCGTTCCAGTGGTACGTGCGGACGTTGAGCCTGCAGACGAAGGAGACGCGCGGGCCTCTTCTGACGTCGAACGTGCCGGAGCAGGGGACGGACCGCGCGACGATCTATCAGGCGAGTTTCGGTCATGTGCGAAAGAGTTTCGAATCGACGCATCCGGAGTTTCGCTGGGATGCGTTCGAGCAGCGCGTGCGCGCCATCGCCGTCGAGTTGCAGGACGCCTGGACGGCGCGGGACTGGGAGCGCGTGCGGCCGGTCGAGACCGAGAGCCTGTTCCAGATGCACCGCTACTGGATCGATGCCTACACGCGCCAGCGTCTGCGCAACGTCGTGGCGGATTTCAGTGTCCAGAGCGTCGTGCCGGTGAAGATCGACAGCGACGCCTTCTACGAATCGATCACGGTGCGGATCTACGCGCAGGGTCGCGATCACACGATCGATGAGAGCGGGCGTGTCATAGCCGGCTCCGATCGGGAGGTCCGTCGCTGGACGGAGTATTGGACTCTCATCCGCACGCGTGCGGGTGGCGACGCGACGAAGCGCGCCTGTCCCAACTGCGGTGCGTTGGTGGCGATCGGAGCGACGGGTGTCTGCACGTTCTGCGGCGGCAAGATGACGTCGGGCGAGTTCGATTGGGTGTTGTCGCGGATCGAACAGGACGAGAGTTATGGGGGATAGCGTTGGACTCGAAAGCCGCGTAGCGGCGAACGAAGCGTTCATCCACAATACTCTTTCGCCGCTCCGCGGCTGAATCGTCGATGAGCGCATGGATCCCGAGGGCTGGCGCCCTGGGCTACATTCTTTCGCCGCTCCGCGGCTACTACTCGGGTCCGATCAATCTCGAGCCGCATGAGGGCAATGCGTCATGCGCGCGCCGAGCGGAGACTCCTACCTCCGATATCCCGCCAGCCCGATCAGGCCTCCGGCGATGATCAATGCGGCGCCGGCTATGGTGCGTAAACCGAGCGGTTCGTCGAGGATCAGGACGCCGAGGGCGATGGCGACGGGGATGTTGCCGTAGTAGAGGATGCTGGTGGTGGATGGGCTGAGGCGCGTGGTGACGCGCACCCAGAGGCTGTGGGCGATGAGGGTGACGCCGATGGCCAGGAAGAGGAGGCCGGTCCAGTCGCGCGGAGTGAGATTCCAATTCGTCCGCGTAATGAAGAACGAGAAGAAGAGCAGCGCGAATGCGAACTGCCCGAGGGTGCGTGTGGCGGTTGGGATGTGCGACCAGCGCTGATGGAGCAGCGGCAGCGTCGCGTACATCAATGCGCTGGCGCAGGCCAGGAGCATTCCCAATGCGGTCGCGTTGCGCAGATCGAACGTGGGCACGACGAGCACCGCGCCGGCGGCGGCGAGCATTACGGCCAGGATCACGATGAAGCGCGGACGCTCGCCGGCGAAGAGAATGCCGAGGAGCAGCAGATCGACGCCGTAGGTCGAGAGACCGATCGCACCGATCGATGCGGAGGAGACTTTCACCGCGAAGAAAAGCGTCAGCCAGTGCGCGCCGAAAAGAAAACCGATCACTGCCAGTCGCAGCAGATCGTGGCGTGTCACTCGGCGCAGCTGGCCGCGCGCGGCCATGAAGGCCGCGAAGAAGATCGTGGCCAGCGCGAGGCGGAAGATGCCGATCGTGTACGGATTGGCCGAGATCAGCTTCACGACCATGGGGATGCAGCCGAACAGCATCAGAGCAATGATCGCTTCGACCGCGGTGCGGACCACGTGCGGAGTATAGACAGCGGCTGCGCTTAAGATGCACCGCGATGGACCATCTGTTCGGGATGTTGCCCGAGGAACTCGCGACGCGGCTTCGCGATCGCGGCGTGGCGGTGCGCGATGCGGAAGCGCGGCGGCTGGTTGCGCACGGCATCGCAAACGGGCGCGCCGGACATCCGACGGCGCGGCCGGTCCCACGCACTGTCGAAGTGGCGGTCGATGCGCTAATCGATCGGCGTCGGCTGGAAATCGTGGAGCGCGCCACCGATCCTTCCGATGGTTTCGTGAAGTATCTCTTCCGTCTGCGCGATGGCGCGTTCGTGGAGGCCGTGCGCATTCCTCTCGAAACAGAAGGCCGTTTCACCGTTTGTCTGAGCAGCCAGGCCGGCTGCGCGATGGCTTGCGATTTCTGCGCGACGGGGAGGCTCGGTCTGACGCGGCATCTCGAGCCGTGGGAGATCGTGGCGCAGTTCGTGGCCGTGCGCGATGAGGCGCCGGGCGTCGTCACCGGCGCTGTGTTTCAGGGACAGGGCGAGCCGCTGCACAACTACGCGGCGGTCATGCGCGCGGCGGAGATCCTCTCGCATCCATGCGGCGGACGCATTTCCGCGAAGGCGATCACGATCTCGACGGTGGGCATCGTGCCGGCCATTCTCCGATTCGCGCGCGAGCGGCGTCCGTACAAGCTCATCGTCTCGCTCACTTCCGCGATCGATGAGCGTCGCCGCGCGCTCGTTCCCGCCGCCGCGGCGTGGACGGTGCGCGAGCTCGCCGAGGCGGTGCGAACGTATCAACGCGCAGCCGGAGGACGCGTGACCATCGCCTGGGTGGTCCTCGGCGGGATCAACACGGGCAGCGACGAGATCGAAGCGCTGCACACGCTTTTCGACAGCGTTCCGCTGCGCCTCAATCTCATCGACGTCAACGACGCTCGGCCCGATGGATATCGCCGCGCGACGGAAGAAGAGCTGTCGCGATTTCGCGATGGGTTGCGGTCGCTGGAGGTGCCGGTCGTGCGACGCTACTCAGGCGGTGCCGCGCGACATGCAGCCTGCGGCATGCTGGCCGCTGTGCGCGGGATTGAGAATTGAGGATTGAGGATTAGGCGCGGAGCGAATCCTCAATCCTTCATCCTCGATCCCGTTACTCCCAGCGATACACCACCGCGTTGATGTGCATGCCTGCGCCGACGGAGGCGAAGACGATGAGGTCTCCGGATGCGAAGGAATGCTCGGGCATTTTGCCCTTCACGATGAGATCGAGCAGGGTCGGCACGGTAGCCACGCTGCTGTTGCCGAGCCAGGAGATGGTCATCGGCATCACGCCCGGAGGCGGCTCGCTGATTCCGTACAGCTCATAGAACGCGGCCAGGATGGCTTCATCCATTTTTCCGTTGGCCTGGTGGATGAGCACTTTCTTCACGTCGCGCGCGTCGACGCCGGCGCGGCTCAGCGCTTCTTTCATCGCGCCGGCTACGTTATTGAGCGCGTACTTGTACAACTTGCGCCCTTCCATCTTGAGGAAGAGAGATTCGAGGAATGCCTCGGGATGGTACGAGGCGCCCATGGAGAGCATGTTCGAGTAATCGTGCGCATCGGAGCGCGCGGCACGCGAGAGGATGCCGGCGTCCGTGTCCTTCGCTTCGAGGATCACAGCGCCCGCGCCGTCGGCGTAGATCAGGCTGTCGCGATCGTGAGGATCGGAGACGCGCGAGAGCGTGTCGGCGCCGATGACCATCACCCGCTTCGCATCGCCGGCGCGAATCATCGAGTCGGCCACGATCACACCCTGCAGCCATCCCGGACATCCGAAGACGAGATCCCATGCGGGTGAATACGGGTTGCGAATGCCCAGCCGCGCTTTCACGCGAGCGGCGAGCGAAGGAACGAGATCGGAGTGCGTGCTGCCGGAGCGGACGTCGCCGAAGTTGTGGGCGACGATGATGCCGTCGAGCGACTCTCCGTCGATCCCCGAGGACTGCAACGCCTGTTGTGCGGCATCGGCGGCCAGGTCGGTCGTGACCATGCTGTCGGGAGCGTAGCGGCGCTCGCGAATGCCGGTGATCGATTCGAACTGGCGGAGGATGTCGGCGTTCGGCTTATCGAGCGTTTTCTGATCGGCACCACGGAAATCGTGCCCGAGGAAATGGTCGTTGGGGATGACCCGCTCCGGAATGTGACTGCCGCTTCCCGTGATGACGCTATGAATCATTTGCGCTTCTTACCTTTGAATCCGCCCTTTTTCACGTCACTATAAAATGGTTTCGAAGGGCGTGGCGAATACTCGCGGCCGGGCAGACGATCGTCGCGACGCGGCGCCGCCGCATGATCGCGGGGACCGGATCCCGTGGCGCGCGTGACGCGATCGCGCGGACCGGAAATCGGCGCCGGATCCCGAGGACCTGACGCCATCGGACGGCGCGGCGCCGCGGATCCTGCGGGACGCGGTCCCGAGGAACTGGACGGACGCGGACGGTCGTAGCTGCGAGGGCTGCTCGGTCGTGCGTCTCTTGCCGGTCGTTCATCTCTTGCCGGCCGTGCATCTCTTGGAGGTCGCTCATCGGAGCGATTGCGAAAGCCTGATCCTTCGGCGGGCTTGCGAAAGCCTGTTCCCTCGGCAGGTTTGCGGAAGCCTGTTCCCGCGGGGCGGTCGTACTTGCGCGGCGGACGTTCGTCGCGATCGCGGTCGGGGCGGGGTGCGGCACGGCGGGCGGTCTGCGTTCCGGGGAGCGCGACTTTCAGGTTGACGGCGCGTCCGCGGAAGCGGGCCTTGCCGACTTTCTCGAGGACGACTTCGACGAAGCGCTGCGGGATGCCGACGTAGGTGACGTCTTCCTGAATGTCGATCGGGCCGATCTCGCGGCCGGGGATGCCTGCTTCGTTGGCGATGGAGCCGACGACATCGGCGGGGCGGATGCCGTTGGCGCGGCCGACGGACATCGAGAGCGTGATGGTCTTGTCGGTGACCTCGGCATCGTCGTCGCCGTGCGTTTCATCGTCGTGACTGACGCGCTCGCGCCGCGCGGGGAGATCGCTGCGAGTTTCCTTGCGCGTTTCGAGGCGCTCGACCGTCTCTTCTTCGCGCGTCTTCACTAGCGCACGCGAGCCGTTGGCGATGCGCGCGGCCGCCGCGGCGATGTCGGCCATGTCGAAAGGACCTTCTTCAACGAGTTGCTCGACGAGCTCGACGTACATGTCGAGATCACCCTCGGCGATCGTTTTGCGGATGGTGTCTTTGAAGACGCCGATGCGCTTGGCGACGATGTCGGCGCCGGTGGGCATCTTCATCGGCTTGATCTGCGTGCCGGTGTAGCGCTCGATCTCGCGCATCATCTTCCGCTCGCGCGGAGTGATGAACATGGTGGCCAGACCGCTGCGGCCGGCGCGGCCCGTGCGTCCGATGCGATGGACGTACGCTTCGACGTCATATGGAACGTCGTAGTTGATGACGTGCTCGATCTGTTCGACGTCGAGACCGCGCGCCGCGACGTCCGTGGCCACGACGATCTCGACCTGCCCGGCACGCAGCCGGCGGATGACGCTCTCACGCAGCGACTGAGTCATGTCGCCGTGCATGGCCACGGCCGCGAAGCCGCGTCCTTCGAGTTTTTCCGCGAGCTCGGCCGATCCCGTCTTCGTCCGTCGAAAGATGAGCACGGCCTCGGCGGGCTGGAGCTCGAGGATCTGCGTCAGCACTTCGAGCTTCTGTCCCTCAGAGACATTCAGGAATCGCTGCTCGATGGCGGGCGCGCCGGCGGCGACGCTGCGATGCTCGATCTCCACGCGCTCCGGATTGCGCAGGTGCCGTTTGGCGACGCGCATTACTTCCTCGGGCATCGTGGCGGAGAAGAGCGCGATCTGCCGCTCTTCGGGAACGGCCGCGAGGATCTTGTCGACTTCTTCGGCGAAGCCCATCTTCAGCATCTCGTCGGCTTCATCGAGCACGAGCACGCGGATCTTGGAGAGTTTGAGGCTGCCGCGCTCGAGATGGTCGATGAGCCGTCCGGGCGTTCCGACCACGATGTGCGCGCCGCGATCGAGGCGCTTGAGCTGCGGGAAAATCGGCGCGCCGCCGTAGACCGGGAGAACGCTGATCGGTCCGAGCTTGACCGCATACGAATGGATGGCGTCCGCCACCTGCATGGCCAGCTCGCGCGTCGGCGTGAGCACGAGCGCCTGCGTGTCCCGCAAACTCGGATCGATCTTCTCGAGGATCGGCAGCGCGAAGGCCGCCGTTTTGCCGGTGCCGGTCTGCGCCTGACCGATCAGATCGCGCGCCGCCAGCATGAGAGGAATGGTGCGCTCCTGGATCGGCGTCGGCACTTCGTATCCGAGGTCCGTGAGCGTCTCGACGATCTCGGCGCGCAGGCCGAGCTCGGCAAATGGGTTCGTACTTTCAGACATCTGATTCCCCTTGGGATTGGTTGGTGGTTGACTGCGGCAATGCGAAGAGGCGAACGACGTTCGCATGCACAAACCGGGGGCATCATACTTCCGTGCCACATCCGCAGGATCGACACCCCGAACCGGGACCGAGGCGTCGCGATTCCGCTTCACGTGGGCGCTGGCCGATTGCAACGGCCGGCGCCACTCGCTGGAAGGTAGGAGAGAGGTGAGAGTGTGGGAGAGAGAAGGCGCGGCGGTTACTCGCGCCTGGTGGGCTCTTCGTTCATTCTTCGTCGCGCGAAACGCTGACGAAGATCATGAGAAAGACTGCGACGATTCCGATTCCGGCCATTGGTTTTCCTTTGCTGACAATACGGTCCGCACTGCGTCGTGGATTTGTGTCTTGCACAAGGTAGAGAGGGGCGCTTACGGGGTGCTTACTGGGCGGGTGGACGTGGACTTTGTGGACGGAGTGGACTTAGTGGACCGTCCACCAAGTCCACTACGTCCACCAAGTCCACAAAGTCCACGGCACGTGTACCATGACCGACGTGGGAACAGCCGAAGAGCTCGAAGGTCTTGATCCTGTCGTCGAGTTCTACAAACGCGGTGTCGACCGCACGTTGATTCGCGAGAATCTGCGGCGCTCGCCGGAAGACCGGCTTCGTGCCTTGCAGGAGCGTCAGCGTATTGCCGCGAAAGATCTGGAAGTCGTCGCGGAGCTGGAAGCAATCCGAGAAGAACGGGATCGTTAGCCGCATTCAGAACGACGGTTCTTCCCCCAACTCCCGTTTCAGCGCGGCGGTCAATCTCCGATACGCGCGCTTGGCTCCAGCGCTGTCACCTTGCTTTTCCAACGCGGCGATGAGGTTTCTCGTGGCGTCTTCGTCGAGCTCGTCGAGGTTGACGAGGCGTTGGTAGGTTTCGGCGGCGGCGGGGTGGTTGCCGGTGGTGGTGTGGGCGCGGGCGAGGGTGTCGAGGGCTCGGGCGTAGAGGTCGCGGAGGCGGGTGCGGGTGGGGAAGTGCCATTCGCTGTCGCGGGCGTTTTCGAAGAAGTCGCCGCGATAGAGATCGATGGCGCGGGCGAGGCGCTCGAGGTTGCGCGCGTTTTTGTCGCGGTTGGCGATGGCGGCGTTGGTTTCGCGCTCGAAGGTTTCGGCGTCGAATTCCACTCCGCGTGAACGGTCGAGCGCGTAGGTGTCGCCGTCGACGACGATCCATTCGGAGGCGCCGAGGCCTTTGCGAAGGCGATGCAGGGTGACGTGGAAATTGTTGCGGAGTTTTGCCGGATCGGCGTCGGGCCAGAGCGCGGCGCCGATCTGTTCTTTCGTGCGTCCCGAGGGATGGCAGAGGAGGTAAAGCAGGAGCTCGCGCGATCGCGCGGACTCTTCGACGGTCTGGCCGTCGCGATCGATCGCGAGTGGTCCCAACGCGCGCACGGAAAGCGGTGCGCGAACGGGCGCGCTCTCCGCGGTGTCGAGGCGATGTACTTGTTCACGCGCCAGCTCGACCATCGAGTCGTAAGACATGGCGGCGCCGGAGGCGAGGACGATGCGCAGGCGGTCATCGCTGAGCGCTTCGCGGATGCGTGCGGCCTTTTCCTCTTCGAATCCGGAATCGCGTCCCGGGCGCGCGCCGAGCTGCAGCCATGCGGCGGACGCGGCGGCGATGAGGCGCGTGCCGGTCTCCGCCTCGCGCGCTTCGAGAAGGATCAGGCCGATGCCTTCCACCACGTGAGTCAGGCCCCAGCGATCATCGATGGCGGCGTGAATGTTCAGCGCCTCGCGGAAGCAGCGAGTCGCTTCGTCGCGCTTGCCTTCGAGCAGCGCGATGTGGCCGAGGGCGGTGAGCGGATGGGCGGTGGCGGGCTTGTTGCCGAAGCGGACGCCGATCTGGTGCGCCTCTTCGAATGCCGCGCGAGCCGATTCGAGATCGTCGCGCAGCTGCGCGGCCAGTCCGGTCCAGTAGAGCGTCAGCGCCAACGAAACTCCCTCGGCGTTACGGCGCGCTTCGAGAAACGAGCGGATGGCGGCGCCGTGATCGCCGTCCGCGAAGGCCTGACCGGTGCCGAGGAGATTGAGCGCATTCGCAAGCGCGCGTGTGTCGGGACCATCGCGCAGGACCTCGACCGCCTCGTCGATCATCGGACGGAGCGCCGGCCAGTCGCCTTGCCAGACGGCGGCGGTGGCGGCGGCGACCTTCGCTTTCGCGAGGACGATCGGATCGGCGTCGTTCGCGCGAGCGAGTGCGGCGGTGATGCGTCGCCGCGCCTCGTGAAAATGTCCGCGCGCGAACCAGTACCAGTGCAACGCGTAGAGCAGCCGCAGCTCGGTGTCGCCGCCTTTACCGCGGTCGAAGACCGCGCGGATGTTGTCGATGTCCCGATCGATGATTGCCAGTGCAGCCGGATCGTCGGCACCTGCGAAGAGGCGCGGCTCCAGCTCTTCGACGAGCGCGAGAAAGTAGGCAGCGTGACGTCCGGCCAGTGAATCGCGCTCTTCAGCTTCGTCCAGTTTTTCGGCGGCGAATTGGCGGACCGTGTCGAGCAGGCGATAGCGCGACTGTTCGGCCAGAACCAGCGACTTATCGACGAGCGCCGAGAGATGCGTGAGCACGTCAACATAGTCGGCAGTCGGCGGTCGGCGGTCGGCAGTAGATGAGGCACGGGGTTCGGCTACTGCCGACGGCCGACGGCCGACCGCCGACTGGCCCCCGCCGCAAACGGCTTCCGCGGCATCGAGCGAGAAGCTGGCGCCGAAGACGGCCAGCCGGCGCAGCAAAATCTGTTCGTCTGATGACAGGAGCCGATAGCTCCAGTCGATGGTCTCGCGGATCGTGCGATGACGCGGCAGCGTCCGCGACCCCGAGGAGAGGAGGCGGAAGGCATCGTCGAGCCGCGCGGCGATCTCGGCGAGCGAGAGGATTTTCACGCGCGCCGCGGCCAATTCGATAGCGAGCGGGATGCCGTCCAGGCGCGTGCAGATCTGGCGGAGCAGCGTTTCATCCGCGGTGAACGATGGCGCGACCAATCGTGCGCGCTCGATGAAAAGCTGCGCGGCGTCTTCGGCGGACAGGGGCGGCACGAGCCATGTTTGTTCGCCGCGGACGCCGAGCGCTTCGCGTGTGGTTGTGATGATCGATGTGCTCGCGCAGCTCCGCAGGATCTCCTCGGTGACGACGGCGCTGGCATGCACGAGGTGCTCGCAGTTGTCGAGGACGAACAGCATTGACCGGTCGCGTACGGCGTCGATCACGAGCCGCAACACGTCTTCCGCGGCCAGCTCGCGCACACCCATGGCGTCGATGATCTGCTGTCCGATCAGATCGGGATCGGAGAGCGGCGCGAGATCGACCCACACCACATCCTCGAACTGGTCGCGCATTCGATGGGCGAGGTCGAGCGCGAGGCGCGTCTTGCCGCTCCCGCCCGCGCCGGTGATGGTCAGCAACCGCGTCGCACCGAGGAGGCGCGTCGTCTCCTCGATCTCACGCGCGCGGCCGAGCAGGGGCGTGAGAGCGATCGGGAGTTTTGTTCGGGCCGATGGCATGCCTATTTTTTGTCGAGATCCTCGATCAAGTCTTCGGCGGCCGGGCGTTCTTTGCGCAGCTTTGCCGATACGGTTTCAGCTCGTTTCATCGCGCGCAGGACGTTGAGGCCGGCGAGCTTCTTCAGTCTCTGCTCGGAATGGCCGCGGCGGAGCAGTTCCGTGAAAAGCTTCGGATAGTCGGCGACGCTGGTGAGATCGGTGGGCGTGGTGCCGATGCCGTCGAAATCTCCGCCGATGCCGGCGTGATCTTCGCCGGCTACTTGGATCAGGTGCTCCAGATGATCGGCCACGTCGGCGAGTGTGGCCGACTGGCGGGGGTGGGCCAGGTTGTATGCCGCCAGTCCTTCTTTCACCTTCTGCGGTTCACCGTCATACAGAGACTTCAGCCGCGCTTCCTCGGCGGCGTAGAGCGATGAATTGACGCGCAATTTTTCGGAGACGAATCCCGGCACGAACGTGACCATCACGACGCCGCCATTGCTGGCCATGCGCTTCAACACGTCGTCAGGAACGTTGCGCGGATGGTCGGTAACGCCGCGCGCGGAGGAGTGGGAGAAGATCACCGGCGCGGCGGTGACGTCGAGCGCATCGTGCATCGTTTTCGGCGAGACGTGCGAGAGATCGACGAGCATGCCCAGGCGGTTCATCTCGCCGACGACGGCCTTGCCGAACGGCGTCAGGCCGTTGTGGACGGGATCGTCCGTGGCCGAATCGGCCCAATCGTTGTTCGCCGAATGCGTGAGCGTCATGTAGCGCGCGCCCACGTCGTAGAGCTGGCGCAGGACGCCGAGGGAGTTGTTGATCGAGTGACCGCCTTCGATGCCGATCAGCGAGGCGATCTTTCCTGATTTGTGAATGCGCGTGACATCGTCGGCGGTCAGCGCCAGCGCGAACGTGTCGGGATACGCGGCATCGAGGCGATGCACGACGTCAATCTGCTCGAACGTAGCCTGAACGGCGTCCGCGCCCTTCATCGAGGCCGGCACGTACACGGACCAGAACTGACCGCCCACGCGTCCCTGGCGCAGACGTCCGATGTCGGTGTGCAGCGGCTTTTCGATCTTCGACTGATCCTGGCGGATGTCGATTTTGGCGATCTGATTTTTTGCGCGCTCGCGGTATTGCCAGGGGAGGTCGTTGTGGCCGTCGATCAGCGGAACTTCTTTGAGGATGCGGTCGACGCGCGCGTCCTGCGCGCTTGCTGTGATGGTCAGGAGGAGTGCGATGGCGAGCGAAATGCGCATGGCGGGGGATTGTAACGATGAACGATGACGGGGAACACGGAACGATGAACACGGAACACGGAACGGGGAACGGGGGACGGGGAACGATGACGGAAACACGGAACGGGGAACGGGGGCTCCCCGGTCGTTCCGTGTTCCGTGTTCCGTGTTCTACGTTCCGTGTCGCTGTGCTACCTTCCGCGCCCGTGACGCTCGCCTTTCTGAAAGACGAAAGCCATCCGATGGTGGACGCGCTGTTGCGCACGCGTGTGCCGCGGTGGCGCGAGCTGAATCGCGCCATCGACGAGCGCGACGACATGCTCGATTTCGCGATGAAGTTGTTTCACCACGATCGCGATGCGGCGGTGACGAACTACTTTCAAAGTGCGCTCGATCAGTTCGCGCTGGTGCGGCACATCTCGACGTGGCGTCCGCGACATCCGCGCCGCATGCTCGACTTCGCGAGCGGGTACGGCCGCCTGACGCGTCTCCTCGTTCATGAGCATCTCGCCGACGAGATCACCGTCTCCGACATTCTTGAGGGCGGGATGGCTTTCCAGTCGGAGCAGTTTGGCGTCAGGGCTTTGCTTTCCGCGACGAATCCGGCGGATTTCGTGGCTCCAGAGCGGTACGACCTGATCTTCGTGGCCTCGCTCTTCACGCACCTGCCGCCGGCGACGTTCACGACGTGGTTGCGGCGGCTGGCGGACTTGCTGGAGCCGGAGGGGCTGCTGATCTTCAGCGTTCATGACGAGGTCCTTAGTCCGGACAAGCCGGTGGATGGGATCCGGTTCGAGTCGTCGAGCGAGAGCCGTGTGCTGGACGTCGAGGATTACGGCTCGACTTGGGTGACCGAGGACTACGTGCGTGGTCAGGTTGCCGCTCTCGGCGCGGACTGGGCGTGCGTCCGGATGCCGCGCGCGCTCTCGGACTGGCAGGACGTGTACGTGATCTCGCCGGCGCCGATCGCCGAGGCGCGGCCGCGCCGCGTGCCGAAAGGATTCCTCGAAGAGCCGCACATGCTCGCCGAGGGAGTGCGCGTGAGTGGCTGGGCCACGACGATCGACGCCCCGCCGGAGCGCGTGGAGGTCCGGATCGAGGACGACGTGGTGGCCACGACGCGCGAGTTCCTGCCACGCGCGGATGTCGGAGCCTGGTTCGGGACCGAGAGTGCGGCGCAGTCCGGATGGGCGTGCATCGTGCCGTACGCCGCCGTGCGCTCGTTCCGCTATCAGGTGCTGACGATCTCAGCATTTTCCTCCGATGGCGATGAGCGCATTCTCTTCCTCGGCACACTCGATTCGCTCCTCGGCACCGAGGCCCGCGCACGCGCTCAACATCTGGTGCGACAGCTCTCGGACCGGCAAAACGAAGTGGCGGATCTGCGCGAGAGGCTCGCCATCGCCGAGCATCAGCGCAACACGCTCGACCAACAGATCGCCGCAATGAAGCAGAGCCGATTCTGGAAGGCGCGCGAGCAATGGTTCGCGGTGAAACGCGCGGCGGGGCTCACCGAGGAAGAATAGCTCGCAGCTCTCGGCTCGCAGCTCGCAGGCCCGCCCCCGTTCTCCCTGAGAGCTGAGAGCTGCGAGCTGCGAGCTTCATGGAAACCCTCCCGCCCACTTGTCGTATAACGGTGCCAGCATGAAACGCAGAACGAAGATCATCATCGCTGTAGTTGCGCTCCTCCTCATTGGCGGTATCACGACGGCGTCCATTCGCTCGAAAAGCAAGGAAGGGACGCCGGTCACGTTTGGGAAAGTGGCACGGCAGGACCTGACCAGCAAGGTCTCGGCGAACGGGCAGATCGACGCGCAGCGGAAGGTCGATCTCTCGGCGAACGTGATGGGCCAGATCGTGAATCTGGCCGTGCGCGAGGGCGACGTCGTCAAGAAGGGCGACTTCCTTTTGCAGATCGACCGCAAGCAGTTGACCGCGTCGGCGGAGGGAGCGGAAGCATCGGTACGTGCGCTGTTCTCCGACCGTGATGCGGCGCGCGCCAACCTCTCCGAGGCCGAACGAATCTACCAGCGCGCACGCAACAACTTCGAACAGAAGATCATCCCCGCGGCGGAGCTCGACCGCTCCCGGACGGAGCTCGACGGCGCACGCGCCAACGTGTCTTCCATCGAACAGCGCATCCAGCAGGCGCGCTCGAACGTGGCCGCGGCGCGCGACACACTCTCGAAGACCACCATGACCGCGCCGATGGGCGGCATCATCACGGCGCTGCCGGTCGAAGAGGGCGAAGTGGCAGTCATCGGCACGATGAACAATGCCGGCACGAAGCTTCTCACCATTGCCGACATGAGCGTCGTCGAAGCGGTGATGGAAGTCGACGAGACGGACGTTCCGAACGTGAAGGTCGGCCAGCGCGCCACCGTCACGATCGACGCCTATCCGAACAAAACCTACGACGGCGTGGTGACGGAAGTGGGATCGAGCCCGATGACCGCTACCGCCGGTGCCGGCGGCGAGGCGGTGAATTTCGAGGTCAAGATCCAGCTCACGAATCCTCCGGCCGGCGTCCGCCCCGGATTCTCCGCCTCCGCGGACATCATCACCGGCACGCGTACGAAGGCGCTGGCCATTCCGCTGCAGGCGCTGGTGGTGCGCGAGAAGCCGGCCGACAAGAACGCGAAGCCGGATGACAAGCCTGTCAAGGCTGAAGAAGAGGAAGGCGTCTACGTTCACAAGGACGGCAAGGTGTCGTTCGTCGGCGTGGCCACCGGTCTGACCGGCGACACGGACATCGAGATCACGAAAGGCCTGTCCGAGGGCGACCAGATCGTCACCGGCCCTTTCCGCGCCCTGCGCGACATCAAAGACGGCTCGAAGGTGCGCGAGCAGAAGGAAGAGAAGAAGGACGAGGAGAAGTCGTAGTTGGAGACTCTCCGAATCGCTGCCACCGCGCTGCGCGCTCACAAGATGCGCAGCTTCCTCACGCTCCTCGGCGTGATCATCGGTGTCATGACCGTGGTGACGGTCGTCTCGATCATCTCCGGGCTGAACAACTACATCTCCGAGAAAGTCTTCCAGCTCAATCCGGACGTGTACGCGGTCACGAAGTTCGGGATCATCACCAGCCGCGAGCAATGGCTGGAGGCGATCAAGCGGAAGGACATCGAGTGGAGCGACTACGAGGCCGTGAAGGAGCACTGCGGTTTGTGTGACATCACGGGTGCGCAGCTCGACACGAGCAGCAACGTCAAGCGCAACGCGCAGCGGCTCACGAGGGTGAATACGGTCGGCGTGACGTCGAACATGGCCGAGCTGCAGAACCTCGACCTCGAGGCGGGGCGTTTCTTCACCCCCACCGAGGAGCGGCACTCGGCTCTCGTGGTCATCATCGGCTCCGACGTGCGCGAAGAGCTCTTCGGGCTGCTCGATCCGATCGGCCGCACGATGTGGGTGGCCGATCAGCCGATGCGCGTCATCGGCCTGCTGCGCAAGCAGGGATCGGTGCTCGGCAATCCGCAGGACAAAGTCCTCTACATGCCGATCACCGCGTGGCGCAAACGTTTCGGATCGCGGGACAGCATCGCCATCTTCGTGAAAGCGCAAGGCAGCGTGAGTGGCGTGGAAGCGTCGATGGATGACGTGAGGGTGATCCTCCGCTCGCGGCGCCGCACGGCATTTCGAGACGACGATCCATTCGCGACCGTGACGGCGGAAGCGCTGCAGATGTTGTGGAAAGGCATCTCGTCGGGACTGTTCTCGCTGATGATCCTGATCTCCGGGATCTCGCTGATCGTCGGCGGCATCGTGATCATGAACATCATGCTGGTGTCGGTGGTGGAGCGAACGCGTGAGATCGGGGTGCGTCGCGCCATCGGTGCCACACAAGGCAACATCCGCGGCCAATTCCTGACCGAGGCCGTGCTGCTCTCGCTCGGAGGCGGGATCATGGGCGTGCTGCTGGGCATGTCGATCGCGAAGGCGATCTCGGTGTTCTCGCCGATGCCGACGCTGGTGCGGCCGGGATTGATCGTGGCCGGCCTGCTCATCTCTGTCGTCACCGGCGTGCTGGCGGGTGTGATCCCGGCCTGGCGCGCATCGAAGTTGCCGCCCGTCGAGGCGCTGAGGTTCGAATGAGAGCGATGGAAGTGCTGTTCGCCGCGCGGGAGAACGTCCGCTTCGCCGGAACCGCTCTGACGGCGCACAAACTGCGTTCCGGTCTGACGGTCTTGGGCATCGTGATCGGCGTGACCACCGTCATCGCCATGGTCTCGATCATCGAAGGCTTCAACAACAGCGTCGTGAAGAGCTTCCAGTCGTTCGGGGCGACGCTGGTTCAGTTCCAGAAATTCGATCCGCGTTTCGGCCCGGGCGACCGGGACGAATCGCAGCGCCAGCGCAAGAACCTCACGCACGAAGACGCCATCGCGTTGAAGGAGCTGTCGCCGTCGATGCTGGCGGTTTCGCCGGAGCGCTACACCTGGCCGGGTGAAGGGCCGTCGATCGACGTGTTGTATGAAAGCAAGGAAGCCTCGCCGGACACGCTCATCGGCACGACCGAAGACTATCCGATCGCGAACAATCACGTGGTGGGCGAGGGGCGCTTCTTCAATGAAGGCGACGTGCGCCGTTCCGCGGCGGTCACGGTCATCGGGTTCACGATTGCCGAGGCGCTCTTCCCGCACTCGGATCCGCTGGCCAAGACGGTGACGATCGCCGGCCGCAAGTACATGGTCATCGGCGTGATGGAAAAACAGGGACAGTCGATGTTCGAGTCGACCGACTCGCACGCCTACCTGCCGCTGTCGACGTTCGACAGCCACTTCCCGCAAGTGAAGCGCGAGCGCGGCGTGAACATCGCCACCGTGCCGAAGAAGCCGGAGTGGGTGGATCGGATCGTCGAGGAAGGGACGGCCATTCTGCGCACGCGGCGCAAGGTGCCGTTCAACAAGCCGAATGATTTCGGGATCATGACGCCCGACAAACTGATCGGAAACTTCAAAGCCATCACCGGCGGCATCACGCTGGCGATGCTGTTCATCTCGTCGATCGCGCTGCTGGTGGGGGGCGTGGGCGTCATGAACATCATGCTGGTGTCGGTGACCGAGCGAACGCGCGAGATCGGCATTCGCAAAGCCATCGGCGCGGTGCGGCGCGACATCGTGCAGCAGTTCCTCACCGAGGCCATGACGCTATCCGGCATCGGCGGCCTGATCGGCGTGGCCCTGGGACTGGGAATCGCCGCACTGGTCCGCGCGCTGAGCCCACTCCCCACCACGACGCCGCTCTGGTCGATCATCGTCGGACTGGTGGTCTCGATCTCGATCGGCCTCTTCTTCGGAATCTACCCGGCCTACAAAGCCGCGAAGCTGGATCCCGTCGACGCGCTGCGGTACGAATAGACTCCGCGCGGCAGCATCTCATCGGTGGTTCTCTATCGGCGAGCATTCAGCATGCTACGATTCTTACCGTTATGTCGTTCGCGTCAGAACACCCCGCGCGTCCCCAGCTCGGTCGTCTCATGACACTCGAGGAATGGGCCGCCATGCCGGAGGACGAGCCGGGCGAGTTGGTCGACGGTCGCCTTGAGGAGGAGGAAGTGCCTGATCTGGTGCATGAGCTGGTCGTGTCCTGGCTGGTCTATGTGCTCAGAAGCTGGCTCGGTCGAGGCGGCTTTGTGTTCGGGTCGGAAGCAAAATATGCCGTGCGTTCGGACCGCGGGCGAAAGCCTGATGTCGCCGTGTACCTCAACCCTGACGGATCCGGCCTGCCACGACACGGGGTCGTGCGCGTACCGCCCGATATCGTTGTGGAGGTCGTATCGCCATCGCCCCGCGACGAGCGTCGCGATCGCATCGAGAAGATGGACGAGTACGCCGCGTTTGGGGTGAACTTCTACTGGATTCTCGATCCGAACCTTCAGTCCCTCGAGGTGTTCGAGCTCAGTGGCGGACGCTACGCCCGCGCTTCGCGGGCGACAGAAGGCCGGATGGAACAGGTCCCGGGATGCCCCGCGCTGATGATTGATCTCGACGAGCTGTGGACAGAACTTTCCCGCCTCGGTCCGCCGGAAGAGTAGTCCGCCTTACCGCGCGCTGGTTCTAAACCGCGCGAAGGCGTAGATCGATTGCGGTTTGTGGCCGTAGCGGTGCTCGAGGTCGTGGGATTGGGTGTGGTAGTCGATGTTCACGCCGACTCCCGCGCGATAGCGATTGCTGGCGATGAAGTCGAAGAGATAGCCGACGGCGAAGTGGGTGGTTTCTTCGGTGAATCGCACGTCCGGCGTCTCAGGAAAACCGAGAGGCCGATCGACCCATTCGGCGCGCCCGAGGAACGAATGCCGCGCGCCGCGCAGCGTGAGCTCGGCTCCGTAGGCAGTCTCTGAGGGACGAATCCCATTCGCGTATTCGCGCTTCGTCCAGAGCGCGGTGAGGCCGAAGAACTGCGTGCCGTAGCTCAGCGAGCCGCTGGTGACGTCGCGTTGCTCGAGGTCTTCTCCTAGCTCACCGCGGGAGACCTGGATGGCCAGGTTTGGCGATGGGGTGAGTGTCACGCGCGCCGAGCGCGAGTCGATGTCGCCGCTGTCGATCTCGGTGTGATCGCCGGTTGTGACCGCGTCATGAAAGACGCTGCCGTCGATGCTGATCCAGCGCGTGGCGAATCCCACCGTGATGACGCTGGTCGAATCGTGGAAGGATTCCTGGATGTCGTACGAGAACGGCGCTTCTGCGAAGTCGACGGATGTCGCGCGCAATGCCGAGGGAGCCGTGCCGAGCGCAGGATCGCCGACCAGCGCGCCGTAAACGTGGAGCAGCGTCGATTGCGTCGGACGCCATCCGGCGTGTACTGCCGCTTCGCCGAAGAAGTCGTGTGCGCGCATGCGATCCGTGGTCGGCTGACCGCCTGCCTCGGGTGATACGTACTGCAGGATCTGCGGGTAGCCCTCCTCTTCGGGGATCGTGAACGGCTCGAGGGAAACGCGCCCGCGCACCAGGACGAATCCGCGCTCGCCGAGATTGGCGTGGACGCCGGCGCCGAACCAGTTCGTGGAGAAGACCTCGTTCCGCTGCTCCTCGGGGCCGGTTTCGCTGACGTACGTCACATGCGCGTCGAAGCCATGGAAGAACGTCCAGCCGCTGCCGCTCGGTTCGGAGCGGACCCAAAGCGACTCAGCGCCCGGGTTCGAAGTCGTGCCGGAGACATTGCGCAACGGATCGAGTCCCTGCGCGAATGCGGACGTGGAAAGGGCGAGAGCGAGGACAACGCGAACGATCATGTTCGCGCATTGTGCAACAGGCGGGCCGTGGCCGGGATTGAGGATTGAGGATTGAGAATTGAGGATTCGTCTCCGGCCACGCTTTTCTCAATCCTCAATCCTCAATCCTCAATCCGTCTCTTCCCGCCCCACCGGATACAACATCGCCCTCTCGTCGTAGAACGGCGTTTGCTCGTACAGCCACTGCAGGCGCGCGGTGGGGTTGCCGCGGAAGGTGGGATCGGTCTCGATCTTTTTGCGGAATGCTTCGGCGAGTTTCGGGTCTTCGGCCAGCATGTCGAGCCTCCATCACGCCGAATAACGTACAGCTATTTGCGAGACGCCACACTATCGCAGCCGTTCCGCGTTTCGGCGAAAGACTGGCAGGTTCGGATCGTTCGTCTCCGCGCCGATCTGCGCGGCACGCTCGTAGCTCGCACGCGCTTCGGCAATCTGGCCGGCCTTCTCGTAAGCCTCGCCCAGACTGTCGTACACGTTCGCCGACTTCGGCCAGGCCTTGGCGTTCGTCTGGAAAACCGCGATTGCTTCATTTGTGCGATTCAGTTGCATCAGGCGATAGCCGATGACGTTCGTGAGATTCTCCGGCACTGGAATTTCGTATCCGACGCGCGCGGAGAGCCGCGTGTAATGCTCGCCGGCGCGTTTGAGCTCATGCGTCGGATCGGCGCGGCCGTCGAGTGCGAACCGCCAGGATGCGAACACCTTGCGCAAGCCGAGGTAGTGACTGGGCATCACCAGCGAACCGTGATCTTCGTCGGCGAGGTGGACGAACGTCGTCTCGATCGATTTCGGCGCGCGCCGAGTGAGCAGCTTCTTGAAATCATCGAAGTTCACGCGCGATTCATCGCCTTCATCGCCGATCGTCACGATGACGCTCGTCGCGAGGTCCTTCTTCTTCGCGAAGAACTCGTTGGCGGCGCGGAAGAGATAGCGCTTGTCCCAGTGCAGGCTCGGGCTGACGGAGATCCAGGCGTCGAACAACTGCGGCCGCGTGAAGAACGCGTGCAGCGCAAACAACCCTCCGAGCGAATGACCGGCGAATACACGGAACGGCTGCGTGCGATAACGCGATTCGATCGTCGGAATCAGTTCCTTCTCGAAGAAATCGAGAAAGCGATCTGCGCCACCCGTCTCACCGCGCCGGTCCGCGACCTTCGTGGGCGTGAGATCGCGCCCGCGATCCGTGTTCACGACCGCCACGAGAATCGTCTCCGGCATGCGCCCTTCCCGCGCGAGGAAATCGACAGTGGCTGCAGTGTGGCCGATGTGACCATCTCCGTCGGTGAGATAAAGAACGGGGTAGCGCCGGTCGCCGGTGGGATACGAAGGAGGCACGCGAATCACGATCGTACGCGCCTCACCCATGATCTTCGATTCGATCGACAGCCGCTCCGGCCCCTCGGCATTCTGCGCACCTGCCGGCACCGCAAGCATGAAGAGAACGAGCGCCGCGACCATTCTTCGCATGCCGCGGATTGTAGGAGCGCCTGCGTCGCGAGACGTTACCGCGCGGAAAACAGGGGTGAACAGAACGGGGAACTGCGGGCAGTCGCTCAGGATGATGTCTCGCAGGGCCGGCGGCACAATGCCGTCAAGATGACTGCTTTCAGAGCGCGAAGTCGAAGATCTCGCGAAGCGGGAGCGAGAAACCGGGGATCAGTGGTGTCGTGACGGCGCCGCCGGTCGGCGCCTGCTGGAATCCTGTCGCAGACTGACGATAGATTTTCACCGTCTCTCTGTCCGGATCGACGATCCAGTACTCGGAGACCCCCAAAGCGTCATAGAGCTTGAACTTCACGACCTCGTCGTACTTGCGATTGCCCGAGGAAAGAATCTCAACCACGAGATCGGGAGCACCTTTGATATTCGCGTCCGTGATGATGTGGCTCCGTGCTGCGGTAACGTAGATGATGTCAGGCTCGACGATGTTGATGCCGGAGAGGATGACGTCGTAGGGAGCATAGAAAACCTCCCCCAACCCTCGAGGCTCAGCATATGCGGCGATTGCGAATGCGATCTTCCGGCTGATTCGCTGGTGCTTCGTGTTGGGCGCAGGATTCACGTAGTGCTCCCCGTCGATGATCTCGTGACGACGGCCATCGTCAGGCAGGAGGCAGTAGTCCTCGTAGGTCAGCTTCGTCGAGGTTGCAGGTGCCATGCGCAAAAGTGTACCTCGGCAGGCAAGAAAAGGGCGGCATCGCTGCCGCCCTTTTCTCAATACGTTGGAGAACGTGAGCTATTTCGCAAAAACGTCGTCGACGTTCACGATGCGGATGTTCTCGGGTTTGATGCCGAGTTTGTAGTTGCCGATGATTTTGTCTTCTTCGGCGAGCTCGGGTTTGGCGGCGTCGTATTTGATCGACGATTCGGCGTCTTTGAGCAGGGTCTCGCGGAGGGCTTCGGCGTCTTTGGCGATGATGACGACGTGGAGGTCTTTGACGGAGAGGTATTTCTTGATCGCTTTGTTCACGTCGTCGCGCGTGAGTTTGGCGTAGGCGGCGCGCATGGTGTCGACGTAGTCGCCGATGCCGTACCACCAGGAGTCGAGCGCGTAGCCGAGGCGCTGGTTCTGGTTGGAGGTGAGGAGGTAGACGTTCTTCAGCAGGTAATCGCGCGTGTTGTCGAAGTCTTCCTGCGAGAGTCCGTTGTCGATCATCTTCTGCGTTTCATACAACGCGATGCGCATGGCCATCTGCGCGTTCTCGGGGACGACAGGACGGATCCAGATCTCGAAGATCTGCGAGCGGCGTCCGATGCCGGGGCTGGGGAAGAACTGTCTGCCGGGGCGATTGAAGAATTCGATGTAGGCGTAGTCGCCGTAGTTGAGGCCGCGCTGTTCGCGGATGCGGTCATAGAGGCGGCCCGATGAAGCGCGGTGCTCGCCGAGCCAGACGCGCGCGAGGTTGAGCGCGGCGAAGTCGGCGGAGTTGCGCGTGACCGGAATGGGATGTCCCATGGAGATGGCCGTGGCGCGCGTGTCTTTCTTGATGATCTCGACTTCGAGACCGGACGGCGCATCGCCTTTGATTGCGGCCAGTGCAGCCAGCGGCGTCTCTTCGTCTCCGCCGCCGAGGGCGCGGAGATCGGTGGTCAGACGCGCCATGAGCGTGGCTGGGTAGTCGCCGGAGAGTCCGACCACGACGTTCGAGGTGTTGTAGTTCGCTTCGACGAACTTCTTCACGTCGTCGAGCGTGATCGACTCGATGCCGGCGATCGTGCCGAGGATCGTGTGACCGTAGGGCGTGCCGTTGAAGACGACGTTCTGCAACTGCTCTTTGCCGAGCTCCTCTTCGTTGTTGTTGCGGAGGTCCTGCTTGAGCGTGTTGAGCTGCTGGTCCTTGAGGCGCTGGAAGTCATCCTCGCGGAAGCCGGGCGCCAGAAGCTGCGGCAGGACGATGTCGAGGAACCCGCCGAGGTTGTCCTTGTGGACGACGCCGGTGAAGGTGGTCATTTCCTTGTCGACCAGGCTGAAGAACGCGCCGGCCATCGGATAGAGCGCCTTGTTGATCTCGTCGATGCGCATGTCGCGCGAGCCGCCCTCGGTGATCATCGACGCGGCCAGTTGGGCCAGACCTTCTTTTCCCTTCGGATCGGCGGCCGTGCCGTGCGTGAAGAGGAACTTCACCATCACGTTCGGGAGCACTGACTTCTGCTCGATGAACTTGATGTTGACCGTCTGCTCGGGTGCAGGCACCGACATGGCGTCGAACGACGGCAGCTTGGCCATGCCCTCGGGGAGTGCGCCCTGCGAGAGCGTGGTGACGACGAGATTCTTATCGTTGAAGTACTTCTTCGCGGTGCTCTGGATCTCGTCGGGACCGACGGTGGCCAGGACGCGGTAGTACTTGTTGATCGTGTCGAACGAACGCTCGAAGTGCGCGAAGCCGGCCACGGTCGAGGCGATGGCGTCGGTGTTGTCGAGACCGCGCACGAATCCGTAGCGCGAGTTCGATTTCGCATCGGCGACGCGTTTGGCGTCGAGCTTCTGCGTGCGCAGGCCGGCGAAGGACTGCATGATCTGGTCGCGGACGTAGACCGTATCTTTGCCGTCCTTCACGCGCGCGAAGACGGTGAAGAGCGTCGGATCGACACTCGGTCCGCCGAAGTAGAAGAGCTGATCGACTTTCTGCTCCTGCTCGACGAGGCGCTTGTAGAGATCGGAGGTCTGGCCGAACGACAGGTCGTACATCGTGTCGAATGCGGCCTGGTCGTTGAGGTTCAGCGCGGCGGGACCGTGGAACGCGACGGTCACCCACGGAAGAGTGGGGGAGGTCCAGGGAACGTGCGCGTAGATGGGACCTTTGTGCTCGGGCTCCTGTGGGATGTCGACGCTGAACGTGCCTCTCTCCCAGTCTCCGAAGTACTTCTCGACGAGCGGGATGACGCGCGCCGGATCGACGTCGCCGGCCACGATGACCGTGATTTTCTCCGGCCGGTACCAGCGGCTGAAGAAGACCTTGGAGTATTCGAACTGATTGGGCATGTCCTCGATGTCTTTGATGAAGCCCATCGTGGTGTGCTTGTAGGTGTGGGTGGTGTAGGCGTTCTCGCGCTGGACCTCGAGGAGCTTGAGGATCGGGTTCGCGGAGTTTTTGTTGTATTCGCCGAGCACCGCCCGCGCCTCGGTTTTGAAGGCGGATTCCTCGTACGAGAGGTTCTTGAAGCGGTCGGCCTCGATCTCCAGGATCTTCTCGAGGTCTTCCTTGGCGAACGTGATGTGATAGTTCGTCAGATCGTCCGAGGTGTACGCGTTCTGGCGCGCGCCGGCCTTGGTGATGATGGCGTTGTAGACGTCCGGCGGATAGGCCTTCGTGCCGCGGAACATCATGTGCTCGAAGAAATGCGCGAAGCCGGACTTGCCGGGCTCGACTTCATTCCGCGAGCCGGTCTGCACCGGGATCTGCAGCGAGACGAGGTTGGGGAAGCCGGTCGGAACGACGATGACCTTGAGACCGTTGGCCAGCGTCTTTTCCGTGGCCTTGAATGGAAGGATGTCGCTCGGTGCGCTGCCCTGAGCCATTGCGGTTACGGGGAGCGCGAGAGTGCAGAGTACAGCCGCCAGAGTACGTGAACGGAACATAGTTCTCCTTTTCGGAAGCTCTCGAGCTGATGAGCTCTCGAGCTGTTGTGGGATACGCGTACGGCAGAGGGCAGAAGCGGAGCTACTCGACAGCCCAATCGCTCAACGGCTCAACAGCTCTTTCGCTTCCTCGTCCGGGATGTCGATCGGACCTTCTTTCAGGTCCTCCCGGATGATGAGGTCGAGGAAAAGCTCGCGGACGCCGTTTCGGCCCTTCTCGCGATAAACGCGGCGGACGTCCGAAGGTTTCAGACTGATCCCGGTCATGGCCTCGAGGTACTGGCAAAAGACGACCGCGCGGGAGCGAAACGACACGACCAGGATGACCAGCAGCAGCCCCGCAAACAGGAGCGGCATCGCGGCGGACAACGTATCGAATCGAAACAGATTTGCCATCGGACCGGCAGGAATCGTAGCAGAAGAGTAGGCAGTTCGCAGTAGGCAGTAGGCAGGGGAGGAGTCAAAAGCAGGCAGGCCGTACTTCGTCTCTGCCTTCTCCTGCCTACTGCCTACTGCGAACTGCCTACTGACCCGGGCACCAATCCTGAATCCCACGCCCGCGGAGGGGCTGGCATGACCGAAGAACAATACGAGCCGGTTTCGTGCGACTACCACGATCAATTGGAAGCCGCTGCGATGCACCGGAACGTGGTGGAGTTGGAGTTCGATCTGAATGGCGTCACGCAGAAAGAGCGGGGACGCGTCGAGGATGTCTACACCACCGGCGGCGCGGAGTTCATCCGCTTTGCCGCGGACGACGGACCGCTGGAGATCCGGCTCGATCACATCATTTCCATGAACGGGTAGAGGGCAGAGCGCTCCGCCCTCTGTTAACATCCGCCAGTCATATGCCTAAGATCCTGTTCTACGCCGGCACGGTCGTTTGCCTCTTTTTGGCGCTGATGAGCGCCGGCGAGGTGACGTACGAGATGCGTGAGGGCGAGATGGCGTTCGTGGCCCTGCCGGGATCGGCGCGCGCGAGCGGTGCGATCTTCGCGGCGCTCGCGGCAGGGTTGTCCATCGCCGCGCTTTTCCTGCGCATGGCGGCGCTGCTGGCGGCGCGGAATCTGTTTGCAGCGTTCATGGCGGTGGTGGCGGTCAGTTGCGCGACGGCCACGCTCGTGGCCGTGCTGCTCGTGCAGTGGCGCGTCACGACCGTCGGCGGCGCGCAGCTCGCCGAGGTCCACTTCACGGCGCTCATGGTCCTCGGATTTTTCGTGTCCCTCAGTCTGCTCACACTGCGGCCCTACTTCAGCATCCAGGCGAGCCGGTTCCTCTCCGCGCTGGTGTTCTTCCCGCTGCCGCTGTTCGCGCTGATGCTGGCGCAGGAGATGTTCGTGGCCCCGTCACCTGCGCCGCTCCCGTTGCCGACGCAAGCTTCGGCGGTCTTCTTCGGCGTGCTGTCGCTGCTGTTCTTCTCCATCGCCGTCCATTGCATCCGCCATCGCCATCTCTTCCTGGAGATGACGAACCTGCGCGAGCTGCTCGATACCCGCGTCGATCCGAGCGCCCGTCACGGACGCGCGATCGGCGGCGTGGCCTTCGATTCGTAGCGTCGTGCCAGCTCGCGCGCCTTCGCACGAGACATGTTCCACGTGCGCCAGCCGGTGGGGCGATGACGCCGCAGGACTCGCTGCACGACTTCTGGTCCGACGATATCGGCATTGGCGAGAATCGTTGCCGCGGCGTCGTCGCTGAGGTTGAGCGTGTAGTAGCTGTCGAAGGTTTTTTGCGTGGTGCGTGTCCGCGCGACGTTGGACTCCGCGATGATGTTGTCCGGATTGATCGCGTGCAGCGCCACGACCGCGGCCATGCCGGTGGCCAGTGCGCCAATCGCGAAGCGCCGTCGCCTGCCGGTCAGCACCGTGCAGACGAACCAGATGAGCAGTACGGCCACCCAGATCATGAACGCAGTGGTGAAGAAGCGGAGCCGTGTCAGTCCGAACTCATCGCGATAGAGCTTCATGCGATAGAACGCCGAGCCGGCGATGATGAAGACCAGCGCCACCTGCAATCCCGCCAGACCGCGAAAGAGAGCCACGCCGCGGTCTTTCGCCACGAGCCACTCGGCCAGGAGCAGCATCGGCACGACGAGCGCCACGACCCAAACGAGCTCGAAGAATCCGCGGCGCGCGTACTGCGTCAGGTTCTCGGGCGTCGCATCGAAGAAGTAGCGGAACTGCGTGGCCACGAAGAGCAGGAACAGCAGATTCACGAGCCCAAGCGCGAAGTTCGTCTCGGCTGACGGGAGCGACAGCATGGACGGGCTCCCGGGACGAGGCATCTCGCCGCTGAGGGCAAGACTGCGCAGGAATCCCGCGCAGATCGCGGCGATCAGCACGGTCATGAAGAGATGCTGGAATGCCTCGGCGGGATCGAACCGGATGAGCTCTCGCAGCAAACTTCCGAACTCCGGATCGGCGGATGCGAACAGCGACCCGAAGATGATGAGTGCCGGTGCGGCGATGAGCGTGCCGCGCAGCACGACTCCGGTGCCGCGCACGCCCACGCGCGGCATGCGGCTCCACGTCAGATCGCGCGCCGGAAGTTGAAAAAGGCCGGCCACTGATTGAGCGCCGGTGACGATGACGGCCGCACCGATCTCCGCCAATCCGGCCGCCTGCAGTCGTACGCCGCGCGCCTCCAGTGCCAGCATCGACAGGAACAGGAGCAGGAGAAGTACATCCAGTCCCACCAGCACCTCGGAATCGCGCCAGAAGATCCCGATCGCGACCAGAAGCGCGCAGACCATCGGGAACCGGGCCACGCGGCGGGCGGTGACGGCGTTTTCGTCTGCGTTTTCGTCTGCACCCTCGTCTGCGGTAGATGGAAATCGTGTAGCCCGTGCGCAGATTTGCGCGGCCACGCAGAACAGCGTCGTCCAGAGCAGCGCGTTCAGTCCCCACGGAATCCAACGGAGCAGTGCGTCACCCGCGACGCCAAGGATCAGTGCTGCGACGGCGATGACGACAGCGGTACGGTGTCGGTCCAATCGAAACCTCCAAACACTTTACGTTATAAAGTGTATACGAGCGGCGTGGAGGAAACGTTGCCAGATGAGGGGCGGCTCTTGCGAAAAAGTCAGCAGGCGAATTCGCTGAGTGGCGGCTCGACGCTCTCGAATGGCGCGTCGGGCTGCGTCTCCGCGGGCTGGCTTTCCGCGGCGATGGCGGTCATGAGCGAGCCGACGATCTCGATGTCGAAGGGTTTGCGGATGATGGTGTGGACGGTCTCCGCGTCGAGCAGTCCGATCAGCGAGTCCGTCATGGCTGTGGCGATGATCACGGCAGGACGCTGCTCGAACGTGCGGAGGGCGGTGACGAGCTCGTAGCCGTTCACGCGCGGCATCATGAGGTCGATGATGGCCAGGCGGTATTGTTTCTCGGCCAGGAGCTGCAGCGCCTCGGCGCCATCGGCGGCCACGTCGGCGCTGAGGCCGCGGCGCTCCGCGACGAGACGCAGGAGCGTTCGGATCGCGGGATCATCATCAACGATGAGAATCTGATGGCGGTTCACGTTCAGGTCGCGACGTTTGCAAACAGCGTGCAGGCAGCGCGGAGGCCAACAAAAAGGCGCACCGTGAGGTGCGCCGTTTGGCGTCGTACCGCGCGTGTCCGATTACTTCGCAGCGTTGCGTTTGGACGCGGCAGCGAGGCGGGACTTGTAGCGATTGGCGGTGTTCTCTTTGATGAGCCCGGTCTTGGCGGCCCGGTCGATCGCCGAGTAGCCAGTCGAAAGCGTTTCCTTGTCCGCGTCGCCGCCGACGATGGCCGAGCGGGTCTTCTTGAGAGCGGTCCGCAGGCTCGACTTCCCCGCACGGTTGCGCTCGTTCTTCTTTTCGGCCTGCCGTCTCTGCTTCTCGGCCGAGGCAATGTTCGCCATGAATGACTCCTGCTAATGAATGAAATTCAGGCCGGACGGATGCCCAGCCAGGGTTTGTAAGCGGCGCATTCTACTTCGTTTCGATCCCGAGCTGTTTCAGTTTCTGCCGCGCCAGCGAGGCTTCCTGCGACTTCGGATGCTCGTGCAGCACGTATTGAAGCTGCACAACTCCTTGTGCTCTCTCGCCGACGTTGATGTACGCGTAGCCCTTCTTCAGCAACGCGCCCGGAACCTTGTCGGACTTCGGGTACTTGTTGACCACGGCATCAAACTGCCCAATGGCCTCCCGATATTTCTTCTGGGAGAAAAGGGCCTCGCCGATCCAGTAACTGGCGTTGTCCGCCAGGTCGGAATTGGCGCTGCTGGCCAGGAAGTCGCCGAAGCCTTCGATGGCCAGGTCGTAGTTCCCGCGCTGGTAGTCGCGATAGGCAGCCTGATAGGTCTGCATCGGGTCCATCGACGGGGAGGAGGGGATGGTTTGCGCCGGAACGGTGAGCTGGCCCGAGGCTTCGCCGCCGTTCGAGCCGGCTTCGGGCGCCTGGGCCGCGGCAATGCGCGCATGCAGATCATCGAGATCGCGCTGTGTTTTCGACACTTGCTGCGCGAACTGATCAAGGCGGTGGGTGGCCTGCTCGACCGAGCCCTGCGTCCTCTGGATGCGCTCCTCGATCTCGTTGACTTTGGTCACCAGCGTGGCGTTGGACCGCAGCAGCGTCTCGGTTTGCTCGGCGATGCGGACGTTCACGTTCTGCACTTCGTCCTTGCTCGACGCGGTGCGTTTGATGTTCGCCAGCTCTTCCTGCAGCTCGGAGATCTGCCGTTGCGCGGCCTCGAAATCGGAGGTCGAGATACAGCCGGCCGCGGCGAGCGCCGCGGCCAGCACAACTGTGGATCGGAGGATCTTCATGTCCTATCTCACGAGAACGAGATGCGCGCGGCGGTTCTGCCCCCACGACGCATCGTCATGGCCCTCTTCGAACGGACGCTCCTCGCCGTAGCTGACGGTGCGGATGCGGCCGGCGTCGACGCCGAGCGTGACCAGGTAGTCCTTAGCGGAATTGGCGCGCTTGTCGCCGAGGGCCAGGTTGTACTGCTCCGTGCCGCGCTCGTCGCAATGACCTTCGATGAGAAGGCTGTAGCCCGCGCCTTCCTTGCTCTTCAGCCAGGTTGCGGACGTGGTCAGCGCCGTCTGCGCCGCGCCATCGAGCGTGGCCTCGTCATAGTTGTAGAAGGCGTCGCGCAGATAACCCTGGCGCTGCACGTAGCGATTGAGCTCTTCGATGTCGGACGGGAACGTCTCCACGGTCGGCGTAGGCTCGACGAAGTCGGGCTCGTCCGGCACGGTTGTCTCGACCGGCATCGGCGGGTCCGGAACGCGCGGCGCTTCCATGGTCTCGGTCGGGGTCGTGACGGGGACAGGGGTCTTCTTCGTTTTGCAGGCGGGCGTGAGAATCAAGAGCACGAGCGCGAGACTCGTCAGGGTCAGTTGCGTGATTTTCTTCATAGCTGTTTTACTCCTTTTGCGATGATAGCGTTTCCTCACTCCGGTTTCTTGGACCAATCGGGTTCCTTGTTCTCGCCGTCGAACGTCAACTGCAGCAGATCGCTGCCGTCGGCGCGCATCCGGAAGACTTGCCATTTGCGATTCCTGCGGTCGGACTGAAACGCAATCCACTGTCCGTCCGGCGACCATGTGGGCTGCTCGTTGGAGCCTTCGCCGGCGACGATGCTGCTCTCGCCCGTGATCAGGTTGGCGATGCGGATCTGGAAGCGGCCGTTGACGCGGGAGGTGTAGGCGATCCGCTCTCCGTCGGGCGAGAAAGTGGCGTCGTCGTTCCAGGTGCTATCGAAGGAGATCCGCCGCTCGTTGGTTCCCTCGGCATCCATGACGTAGATTTGCGGCGTTCCCGTTCGTCCCGAGGTGAAAGCGATCTGGCGTCCGTTCGGACTCCACTCCGGCGTCGACTCGATCGACGTCGTGGTGGTGAGACGGCGGAGATTCGAGCCGTCGTCCTTGATCAGATAGATGTCGGGATTGCCGCGCACCGATCCGACGAAGGCGATGTCGTTGCCGACCGGCGAGAACGTGGCCGACGTGTTCAGCGCCAGGCCGCTGTTGATGCGCATCCGTCCGCCGCCGCGACGATTGATGATGTACATGTCGCTCGTGCCGCGCGCGAACGATGTGTAGACCATCCGCTCGTTGTCGGGCGACCAGCTCGGGAGGATCGATAGAGCACCGTGGCGTGTGATCTGGCGTTGGTTCGCGCCGTCCCAATCCATCAGCCAGATTTCCCATTGACCGGTGCGTTTCGAGGCGAATGCAATCTGCGAGAGAAATACGCCGGGGCGGTTGTTGAACGTGCGCATCAGTTCGTTGGCGAGCATGTGCGCGGTGCGCGCGAGCGCCGCTTCCGGTCCGCGGTAGCGTTTCTTGAGCTGCATGGCACCGCTCTGGTCGACGAGTCGCGCTTCGACCACGTAGTCCGCGCCTTCGGTCCAGACGTTGAGCTGCAGGTAGAACTGCGCCTCCACGCGCTTCATCAGATCGGGCGTGACGGGAACGGACGGCGGCAGCGCAGCCAGCGCGAAAATGCCGGAGTAGGCGATGTCGCGCGTGAGCGGTCCGAAGAAACCTTCGCGCACTTTGCCGATGTCGACCAGCGCAGGCGCGGGCGAGGACAGCGGCTTGAGCTCGGGGAAGGGAACCGCGAGACGGATGATCTGCGCCGCCTGCGACGGATCCATCGTGGAGGTGATGTCGGTCTGCGCCAAGGCAGCCGTCGCGAACATCAGGATCGAGATCAGTTTCTTCATCGGAATGTAAGCTGGACTCCCAGGTAAGTGCCGTTGTAAGCGAACGGTAACGGATTCAATGGCGATGAGCTGAGGACGGCGCTGAGGGCCGCGCGATCGAAGGTGCCGTTTCCGCTCGAAGTCTGGACACGCGCTTCAGTAATCGTGCCGTCGCGAAGAATGCGGAAGTAAATGATCGCTTTGATCCCTGCAGGCGGATCGCCGCGAAACCAGTTCATCCCGATGCGCCGGTGCATGGCCTGCAGGTAGAGCGTGTGTGGGAAGTCGCCGCCTTCGAGTCCCGTGACTCCGGACGCGCCGATCGGTACCTCGGCCGTCGCGATTCCTGGCGTCGCGGCAGGAGGTGCGGCCGCCGGTTTCGCGACGGGCGGCGTTTCGGAGCCTCTCTTCGTCGAGCGCCCGAAAGGCGACAGCGGAACGGTGTTCTTTTCGACTTTGGCCGGCGTCGTGGCGGCCACCGGTTTCGGTTCGGTGATCTTCGGTTCTGGCTTCGGTTTCGGTTCTTCGATCTTCTGCGTCTCGGCCGGTTTCGGAGCTGCCGGTTTCTGTTGCATCACCGGCGCAGCGGGCGGTCCGGGCATCTTCGCGAATTCGATGCTCACCATTGGCGCGGCGATCGGTGCGGAGGCGTGTGTGGCGGCGTAGACAGCGAGCGCGATCAGCCCGCCATGGAGGAGCAACGAGAGTGCGATACCGAGGCCCGCTCCGCGGTCGAGAGCGACCCGCTGGGCCAGCACATCAGCGACGCCGTCCCGCATTCCCCGTCCCCTCACGCCCTTCACGACCGCTTTCACTGGGCCGCGTGATCATGCCCAGTTGCTGCACGCCCGCGCGATTCATCACATCCAGCACGCCGACCACGCGTCCGTACGGCACTCCCGCGTCGGCTTCGAGAAGCGCGCGCTTGATGCCGCGGCTGCGCAACATCGGCCCGAGGGACAACTCGAGATTTTGGGATCCGACGGATGTCCCGTCGACGTAGACGCCGCCCGCGGAAGTGATCGTGACCTTGGCGGGATTGTTCGAGGCCAGCTCGAAGCTGCGTCCCTCGGCCTGCGGCAACGCTACTTCCAATCCCTGCGTCAGCATCGGCGCGGTGATCATGAAAATGATCAGCAGCACGAGCATGACATCGACCAGCGGCGTGACGTTGATCTCCGCCATATCGCCCAGATCGTCGCTGCTGTCGCCGAATCGAAAGGCCATGCTGTTGCCTTAGACGAACGAGTGGGTGAATGGGTAACAGTCGGCGGTCGGCAGTCGGCCGTCGGCAGTAGCAAAACCCCGTGGGTGGTGGCTCTCCTGCCGACCGCCGAGCGCCGACCGCCGACTATCTCTCACGTGAAGTTCCGCTCCGTCAGATTCAGGAACTCGAGCGTGAAGTCTTCCATCTCGCCGCGCGACTGGCGCATCTTCTGGACGAAATGGTTGTAGGCCAATAGGGCAGGGATGGCGGCGAAGAGTCCGGCCGCGGTATTGATGAGTGCTTCGCTGATGCCGGGTGCGACAGCAGTAATGGATGTCGAGCCGGTGGCGCCGATGCTCTGGAACGCGCCCATGATTCCCCATACCGTTCCGAAGAGACCGATGAACGGACCGGCTGCTGCAGTGGTGGCCAGAAACGGCACGAATCGCTGCAGCCGCGCCGCCTCGATGCGCGAGGCGCGGATGAGCGAGCGTTCCACACTGTCGAGCGATTTCACGGTTTGCCTCGCGGCATCGCCGTGCGAGATCTGCGCCTCGATCTCGGCGTAGCCGGCGCGGAACAGACCGACCAGCGGAGAATGCGAGAGCACTCCCAACGCCGATTGCATGTCCGCGAGACGCTTGGCCTTGCGAAACATCGACATGAATCGCTTCGAAGCGCGATTGGCGCGGCGGAAGCGCTGACCGACCGCGATCATGACTGCCCAGGAGCCGATCGAGAAGAGAACGAGGATGCCCAGGACGGTCTGCCCCACCACCCCCGCGTGCCGAAATGCCGCCCACAGTTCCACTGCGCGGAGGGTAGCATACGGCTCGCCGGAACAAGCCCGCGTGCTATGTTGGTTTCGCGTTCGTGACTGACCCCGTAGCTCAGCTGGATAGAGCAGCGGTTTCCTAAACCGCGGGTCGGAGGTTCAAGTCCTCTCGGGGTCACCAATTACGTTTCATTCGCTTCGACGTACTGACCTCGCGCGAAGAGTCCGGTCACGATTCCGATCAGGACGACGTGGCAGAAGAGTTGGTTGACGACGCCGAACATAGTGAACCGCGGAGCCATCCCAACCATCGGCAGCACGACGAAGGTCATGAAGAGGTAAACCCCCACGCCGTAGATCGCGCCCGTGAGAATCGGATGGCGGTTGAGGATGGCCAGCTTGCGGCTGGCCAGGAAGTACACCGCCACGACCACCGCGGCGATGAAGAAGTGCAGCGCCAGGCCGATCAGCATCGTGCGCGCGCCGCCCTGGAACGATTCCTTTCCCAGGATCGCCGAGGCGATGGTCTGAAGAATCTTCAGCGGCGCGCCGCCTCTGAGCCACGAGACGATCATGACCTCGCCAATATCGAGCGTGCCGACTACGAGCGCTGCAAGAACGAATCGTTTCATGGCGCAGCAGGTTAGCGCTCCCGCTCGCTTGTCGCGGTGAAGCAACGGCAAACACGCTGGCCTCACCTTCGCAATAGTTATTCGCGTGAAAGCCAGAACGCTCCTTCTCGCACTGACGTTCATTGCCGCCCTCGGAAGCACCGCACAGGAATCGATCGCAAGCGAGGGACTACCGTCCGAGGCGCCGCGTATCGGAACGGTCATCACGATCGACGTCTCGACCAATCGCGCCTATCTGTTCAAGGACGGCGATCTCATTCGCAGCTCGCCCGCGGCCACCGGTTCCGACAAGGTTCTGCGCAAGGGCAATCGGGTGTGGTGGTTCCGCACACCGCGAGGGAAACACACGGTGGTGAGGAAGATCGTCGATCCGGTCTGGACCAAACCCGACTGGGCATTCATCGAAGAAGGCAAGCCGGTTCCGCCGCAGGATTCTCCGAAGCGCAAGGAGAAGGGGACGATGGGCAAGTACGCTCTCGACCTCGGCGAGCGGGTGATGATCCACGGCACGAACGACCCGAAATCAATCGGCCGCCGCGTCTCCCACGGCTGCATCCGCCTGCCGAAGGCCATGCTCGCCTTGCTCTGGAAAGAAGCGCCTGTCGGCACTGAGGTTCACATCTTCGAGAGCGTGCCACGGCTGCTCGCCGACAACGGCGGGCGGGGGTTGAACGATCTGGATTTGGAGTGACAGTGGACGTGGACTGTGGACGTGGACTGAGTGGACTTTGTGGACTGAGTGGACTTTGTGGACAGGTCCACCAAGTCCACTACGTCCACCGAGTCCACCAAGTCAACCACTCACTTCCCTTTCATCCTGGCCCGCTCCCGATCGGTCCGGTCGCGCATGAATGTGGAGATGATCACGTAGAACGCTGCAATTGAGGCCAGCACGTAACCGCTGATTGCGAAGTTCGGATAGACGCGCATCATCAGGGACGACGAGATCAGGAGCGCGGCGATGACAACGCCGATGGTGATGCGGTTGGCGATCTTGTGCATGCCGCTGAGGAGCTCTTCGGCCTGGGCCAGCTTGATTCCGATCGTCAGTTTTCCGGCGGCCGTGAGATCGACGATCTCGCGCGTGCGTCGCGGCAGGTCGAGCGCGAGCTGGTTGAGATCGAGCAGGGCGGGATAGAAGTTTCGCGGGTGGAACTTCTGCTTCAGCTTCTGCGCGATGAGATCTTCGGCGTAGTCGCGGATGACGGAATGCGGGTCGTAGCCGGGATCGAGCTTGCGAGTGATGCCGTCGAGGTGCAGCAGCGTCTTGGCGAGCATGGTCAGCTCGGCCGGCGCTTTCAGGTCGTTCGCGTTGGCCACACCGATCACTGTGAAGATCAGTTGGCCGGTGTTGATGTCTTTCGCGCTGGCGTCCTGCACCGCGGCCACGAGCGAGGAGATCTCTCGCGTGAACTTCGTCGGATCGAAGCGCTCCAGCACTTCGCACAAACGGATGCACGTGTCGGCCACTTCGCTTCCGCGGTTCGACGAGATGGCCAGCAGGAGCTTGATGACTTCGTCCTGAAACTCGTGGCTGATGCGGCTGACCATGCCGAAATCGAGCAGCACGATTTGCGGCGCGCCATCCTGCGGATTCTCGCGGAGGAAGACATTGCCGGGATGGGGATCGCTGTGCCAGATGCCGTCGACGCAGATTTGCTTGAGGTAGGCCTTCGTCAATACCGACGCCAGCTCCGCGTAATCGCCGTCGATGAGCGCGAGCGGCGTCAGCTTCGAGACTTTGTGCCCGCGCACGAGCTCCGTGGTCAGCACGCGCGGAGAGGTGAAGTCGTGGACGACGGCGGGGATGTAGAGCTGCGGGAAATCGGCCAGGTTCCGCCGGAGCGTCTCGGTGTTACGCGCTTCCTGCAGGTAATTGAGCTCGCTGAACATCACCATCCTGGCCTGCTCGATCGCCGCGACGAGATTCATCTTCCGGCCGATCTCGGTGTGTTTCTCGAGCTCCGTGGCGATCTCGGTGAAGACTTCCAGGTCGTGATGGACCTGCTCGCTCACGTTGGGACGTTGCACTTTGACCACGACATCGCGCAGGTCACCCGGCTCGCTGCCGGCGTGGCGGAGCGTGGCGCGATGGACCTGGCCGAGCGATGCGGCCGCAATCGGCGTTGCTTCGAAATGATCGAAGGCTTTGGAGATGCGCACGCCGAGGTCCTCTTCGAGGATCCGCTCGACGTCGGCGAACGAGAACGGATCGAGCGAGTCCTGCAGCGACTCCAGCGAGTCGATGTACTCCTGCGGCACGATGTCCGGTCGCGTCGAGAGGAGCTGCCCGAATTTGACGTACACCGGGCCCATGCTCTTCAACGCGGCTGCGAAGGCCTCGGCCCGCGCTTTCACGTCAGGCTCGATCTCCGCGACTTCGGGTTCGGGCAGCAGGAAATCTTCCGGATTCAAGGTGAGGCGGAAGTCCTTCCGGCCGTATCGGGTGAAGAGAAGAAGCAGGTCGCGGTACGCGCCGAGATTGCGAGTGTTGAGCATCGGCTGGCGGACTGTGCAAACGCGAAGCCCGCGAGGAAGTCGGCGGTCGGCGGTCGGCCGTCGGCAGTAGAGGACGCGACGCAATTCAGGTGTCTGAACCGCGTGCTTTTCCGCTACTGCCGACCGCCGACTGCCGACCGCCGACTGGCCTCCTATGCTACGATTCGCCGATTCTTGCAGTCCCCTCAAGGAGCACTTCCATCATGTCGAATTACAGGACCCTTTTCACCTCGGAGTCCGTCACAGAAGGGCATCCGGACAAGATCGCCGATCAGATCTCGGACGCGATCCTGGACGCCGTTCTTGCGGAAGACCCGGTGGGCCGTGTGGCGTGTGAAACGCTCGTCACGACCGGTCTGGCCATGATCTCCGGCGAGATCACCACGAAAACCTACGTCGACTTTCCGTCCATCGTCCGCAACACGATCCGCGAGATCGGTTACACGCGCGCCAAGTACGGCTTCGACAGCGAAACCTGCGCGGTCATCTCTTCGATCGATCCGCAGTCGCCTGACATCGCCCAGGGCGTCGATACCGGCGGCGCCGGCGACCAGGGACTCATGTTCGGATTCGCCGTGCGTGAGACTCCCGAGCTGATGCCGCTGCCGATCATGATGGCGCACAAGCTCGTGCGCCGCCTGACCGAAGTGCGCAAGTCGAATGAGCTCGACTTCCTCCGTCCGGACGGCAAGTCGCAGGTCACGATCGAGTACGAAGGAAAACGCCCCATCCGCGCCAGCGCGGTGGTCATCTCCACGCAGCATTCGCCGAACGTCAGCAGCCGCGATCTGCGCGAAGCGATCATCGAGAAAGTCATCCGTCCGGTCATGCCGGGCGAGCTGATCGACGAGCGCACGGTCTTCCACATCAATCCCACCGGCCGCTTCGTCATCGGCGGCCCGCAGGGCGACACCGGTCTCACCGGCCGCAAGATCATCGTCGACACGTACGGCGGCCGTGGTCGTCACGGCGGCGGCGCGTTCTCGGGCAAGGATCCCACCAAGGTCGATCGCTCGGCCTGCTACATGGCGCGGTACATCGCCAAGAATCTGGTGGCCTCGGGCGTGGCTGATGAGGTCGAAGTGCAGCTCGCATATGCGATTGGTGTGGCCGAGCCGGTTTCGGTCTACGTCGACACGTTCGGCACGGGCAAGGTCGAACAGTCGAAGATGGTCGAGCTCGTGCGCGAGCATTTCCAGATGACGCCGCGCGGCATCATGGAAACGCTGCAGCTCCGCCGCCCGATCTTCAAGAAGACCGCCGCCTACGGACATTTCGGCCGCACCGAGCCGGAGTTCTCGTGGGAACGGACCGACAAAGCCGAGGCGCTGCGCGCGGCGGCTGGTGTCGACGCGGCTGTTGCGGTGTAACTTGCACTTTGCTGATTCGGAAAAGGCCGGCTTCGTGCCGGCCTTTTTGTTTTTGTACGCGAGCGATACGGCGCTCTTCACGATGCTCGTCGCCGTGTTGGCGATCCTCGGCGTCGTGACGCTGATCGCAACGAAGAAGTGGTTGCGGCCCGGCTGGCCGAGCGTCGTCGTTTACGGCGGCGCGGGCGTGGCGATGATCTTGTGGATGTACGCCGTCTACGTGCCGCCGGACTGGTTCGATGGCGGAAAAGAAGGCTTTGGGATCAGCGCGTCGCTTCTCGTGTGGGCGTTCGTACTCGACAAGGGATCAGGGCGCACATTCGGCCGGCCGCTGCTGATCGGCGCGGGCGCGACGTTGCTCATCCTCAACATCTACGCGCACATCTAACGCATACGCGGCACGAATGGTTTCCTTTGGCGGCGGCGCGGGCCATAGTGGAAAGACCCGCAGCAGTGCGTGACCCTGGATCTGTTCGCGGAAGAATTTCTCGTGCTCCCATTCCACCTCGGCCATGGTGAGCAGGCAGTCGATCATGGGCTCGAGCCCCGCTGCTTGCGCGTATCTCGCGGCGTCTTCGTACTCTTTGATGTTCGAGCTCTCGAGCTTCCCCGCGCCGTACATCGGGATGAACCAGCCGCCGATCCGGCAGAGAAATGCGATGGCGTTGCCGATGCAGAAAAAGATCGCTTCGCGCTTCCGGCTCGGCTTCGCTCCGAGCTCCGCCAGCAGTCCGAGGACCAGCTCGCGATGATGCCGCTCTTCGGATTCGATGAACTTGATGCGCTCGCGCTCAGGAGCGTTCGCGGGAAGACTCGTCCAATGCCCGCGATACGCATATCCCGCGGCGAGCTCGCCGGAGCAGGCACTGCGAAGAACGTGGATCAGATTGGAGCGCGCATCCATGCGCGACATGGTAACGGGTTGTGGACGTGTGGACTTTGTGGACTTGGTGGACCCAGTCCACAGTCCACAACCGTGCTACCGCAAAGTGAACAGCGTCGCGTTGTCCCTTGCGATCATGTTCGACGCGTAGCGATCCAGCGTCTGCGAGAGCATTCGCTGCGCACCGGGCGACAGAACAGTCACCCGCTCGGCGAGTTTTTGTTCGTCCGTCGTCGGCAGGGGATTGGCCACGACCGCTACGTGCGTGATGCCGTCCCTTCGCAACTGTTCGCGCAGGGCTTCCGGCGTCGGAAGATCGAGATAGCGCGAGACGCGCGGTCCGTCGAAGTTGCCGGCGCCGCGCACGCGTCGCGTGAACCAGTACGTCTCGCCATGGCCGACGAGCAGCGTGCGCGAATCAGGCGGGAGCTGCAGGTTCAGCCACTCGATGGCCGCGTACGACGGACGTTGTTCGCGCAGGTACTCCTCTTCGGTCGCCGTAGCGGCCAGCAGCGAGAACGCATTCGTGCGCGCGGCGAACCAGACCACGAGGAACGTCTGCACGACCACCGCGACCGCGATGAGCACGGACAGCATGCGCCGCCGCAGTTCGGGTGCCGCACTCACGGCGGGTACGACGAGGAAGGGCACAAGGAGACGCGATGACGGCGCAAGGAAGAAGAACGCAATGGCGACGGCGATCGCAGCCAGCGCAAGCCCTCCCGTCGCGAAGACGGGCAGCATCACCAGCGAAGCGCCGAGTGCTTCATCGATGAATGTCCCCTCGAACACGTAATCCGCCAGCGCCAGCGCGCGAAAGCCGGAGAGGTGCGGCGCATCCGTGCCGAGGAATGGCGCGAAGGGATTGCCGGCGATGATGAGATTGCGTACGAAGAACACGCCGCCGATGAGTACCTGCCAGTGCGGAAAGCGTCGCTTGCGCCACCAGAAGATCGCCCAGGTCACGAGCGCAAACGGGGCGAACGTGTACTTCGTCAGCAGGCCGGCGGCGGTCGCGGCCGACGCTGTACCGAGGTCCTCGTCTTCGAGCGCGATGAACAGCGCCACGAAAAGACCGGCCAGCGGCCAGTCCACCAGCGACCATCCCGCCGTGATCGCCAGCGCCGGCGTCGTCACGATGGCGGCAGTGGCCAGCCACGATTTCGTACGTCGCGCCACGAGCAAAGTCGCGGCGATGGCGGCGAACAAATGCAAAAAGTGCGACGTCACGCCGCCGTCGGAAGGGCCGAGGAGCAGCAGCGGAAGGAGATCGGCGGATTCGATCCCCATCGGAAAATACGAATGCGAAAGAAGCGGCAACTCGATGGCGCGGCCTTCGAGGACCCACGCGTGCGGCACGGCGAGGTGATATGCGAGCTCGTCGAGTGAAGAAGGCGGCGCCTGCGCTGCCACGAATGCGCACACCATGACCGTGACCACGGCGATCGCCGGCCACTGCAGCGGAAGCCGTTCGGGCGCGACATAGGCGTCATCCGAATAGCGGCGCAGCAGGAACAGGATTGCGATCAGCAAACCAATCGCCGCGATCGGCGCAAGCGTCCAGACCGCGACCCTGAACGTGGCCGCGAGAAAGCAGAGCGTGCCAAAGATCGGATAGCCGATCAGCAGATCGAGCGGCAGGTTGATCTGTTTCGCGCGGCGAACCAGCGCACCGATCCCCGCCATCGCCAGCCCCAGCGCCGCGGCCAGCAGCAGCGGCAGGCCGGTCCGCCGCAGGAGCAACTCCACCAGCACGAAGCGGTCGAACAGCGTCAGCAGGGCGAAGAGGCCGAGCAGGATGGCGAGGACGGAGCGCGCTTTGTTCATCTCAGGCTGAGACGATCAGATCGGGTCCAGCGTTGCTTTGATCTTCAACACATCCTCAATGATGGCGCGCGCCGCGTCAGGGCGGATTTGCGTGGTGCGATCGGAAAGCGCGTTGGGCGGATCGTCATGGACTTCCATGAAGAATCCATCGGCTCCGGCCGCGGCTGCCGCGCGCGCAAGTGGCCGCGCAAACTGCGGAGTGCCGCCGGTCTGCTTTCCCTCGCCGCCCGGCTTCTGCATCGAGTGCGTGATGTCGTAGACCACCGGCGCGCCGAGGGCGCGCACGATCGGAAACGCGCGCATGTCCACGACGAGGTTCTGATACCCGAACGAGCTGCCGCGCTCCGTGATGTAGACCTTCTGATTCCCCGCCTCGGCACCTTTATCGAGGATGTTCTTCGTCTCTTCCGGCGAGAGGAACTGCCCCTTCTTCACGCCGACTGCTTTTCCGGTGCGCGCCGCCGCGGCGATCAGATCCGTCTGCCGGCAAAGAAACGCCGGGATCTGCAGGATGTCCACGACGGCGCCCACCGGCTCCGCCTGCCACGGCTCATGAATATCCGTCAGCAGCGGCAACCCCGTCTCCTCCCGAACCGCCCGCAACACCTCCATCCCCGCCTCGACCCCCGGCCCGCGAAACGAATCGATCGAAGAACGATTGGCCTTATCGAACGACGACTTGTAGACCAGATTGATCTTCAACTCATCCCGCAACGCCGCCAGCACGCGCGCCATCTTCAGCGCATGCTCGAGCCCCTCGATGACACACGGCCCGGCGATGAACAGAGGAGGATGATCGGCGCCGAAATGAACATCGGCAGTGATGGAAATGGAGCGCGTCGACATGGCCGCGGAGAATACCACCGCGCTTGAGAGCTCTTCGTCAGCGTCGAGTTCGGGAAACGCGACGCTGAATGCTGCGAATGTTTCGTTCGGCGAGATCCTCACGTATCCATTGGATGCGATCACCGAGCGGCACCTCGGCGATCAACTCGTCGAAAATTCGTGGAGCGTCGTCGTCGTCCGGTAGCGAAACCGTAATCGTGCCGGTCTCGCTGCCAAAAACGATCGCCGCTGGACCGCTTGCGAAGTGCAACAGGGCGAGAGAGGAGGGCTCAGGCGCTTGAAGCGGGTCGAGACCCTCGAAGTTGACCGGGAACAGCTCGAGCAACTCTGACGCGCTCACAGTTGCGATGAACGCGGGAGTCAGATTCGATGTCTTGATCTCGACAGTGCTCGCTGATCTCATCAGATTTGTACCTTGACAATCGTAACAGCGATCGCGACCAACTCATTCGGTTCGAGTACTTCGACATCCGGCCGCCCCTCGGACCAGTACGCATATCCCGGCGGGCATCCTCTATCCGGGGCGATCTCGGTGGTGAACTCGATGCCTGCACGATCAGGCGGCAATGGTCCAAGGAACGCTTTGACTTTTGGAATGTCGGAGTGCCAAGCCGGGCGACCTCCGATCTTGCCGGTCTCATTCATGATCCGGCTTGTCTCAGCGTCCTGAAAGCGATGGTAGATGGGTGCCGGGCCAGCCACTAAACCTCAGTCACTTCCACCCGTTGCGCGATTTGCGCGGTCGCTTTGTTCTCGCTCTTGTATGCCTTTGCCGCGGCCACAAATGAACGGAACAGCGGGTGTGGGGTGCTTGGGCGCGATTTGTATTCGGGGTGGAATTGGCAGCCGACGAACCAGGTGTGGCC
>JALYJW010000011.1 GCA_030775085.1 Acidobacteriota bacterium
CGCCGGCACCGAGACCGGCGACGACGACAACGACTTCCTGCTCCACTACGAAACCGCCGAATACGTCCCAGCCAACGCCGCCATCCCCACCGGCATCGCCCCCTGTTGCCAGAAACTCCCCCCGACGAACGTGATTCCGGGAGGGTTGAGCGTAGGACCGGGATGCTCGAACTCGGATTTCCCGTGAGTCACAGAGGGAGCTTCAGCATGATCGGCTCCCGTAGCTTTCCCAACGGCCATATCACGTGGTTGTCGTCGAATGCGCGCAGGCCGGTGTTGGCGATGAAGTAGTAGTCGTCGCCGGCGACGGTTCCTGTGGTTGGGATGTCGAACTGCGGGTTGGCGGATTCGAGGATCTCCACGTTGCCGTTGGTGGGATCGATGCGGAGCACGCGAGTTTTGCCGATGGCGTTCTGGATTGCGATCAACTGACCGCGATGCACGGAGAGGCCGTCGATGCCGCCGAGCAACGACTTTGATTCGATGCGCGTGCGGGACTGATCACTCAGGTCGAAACGCGTGATGCCGCGAAAGTCGGCGACATAGAGGAGGCGCTGGTCCTCGGAGAGTGCGATTCCGTTCGGATAGCTGAAGTCTTTCGACCACACTTCGAGCGCGGTTGCGCCCGGCGCGAGCCGCATGACGTTGTGTCGCATCATGTCGGTGGCGAAGAGGCTGCCGTCGTCCATCAATGCGAGGTCGTTGAGCATGGCCGGCGTTGCTTCGATCTTGCGCGCGAGGCTTCCGTCGCGGAGATCGTAGGCGGCGAGCATCGAACGCTCTTCACCCGCTTTCCAACCGCGCATCTCGGGTGTCGTGGTGCTGATGACCCAGAGCAGGCGGCGCTTCGCGTCGACTTTGAGTCCGAGGCCGCCCAACATGCCGTCCTGCCCCTCGGTGACGAAATCGCTGGCGCGTCCGGTGCGGTCGATCTGCAGAACTTTGCGACGATAGATGCTGCTCACATAGAAAACATCGTCGACGGGATCGAAGGCAATGCCTTCCGGAATGAGGTCTCGCTGATTGGCGAGCGTGAACGCCCTCTGCGCGTTTCGTACGACTGGAACGCGGGCATCAAGCGTGGCGGCAATGGCGCGGAATGCGGGCGTGTCGGTGTGGCGGAAGCCATCGGGTGCGACACCGTGCTCCCATCCCAGCTCATCGAGGCGCGTCAGCCACTTCACGACCGCGGCGGAGTCGCCGGCCTGGTCGTGGTACGAGGCCAGGATATAGATCAACGGTTGATGCGTGGGCTGCTGCGCGACCGCTTTCGTGATTTGCGCGATCGCGGCGCGGGTGGCGTCGTCGACAGGTCGCGGCGGAGTGGCGGACTTGCAGGCGAGGGTCGCGAGGAAGAGAAGAAGTGCGGCGCGTTTCATCGCGCCAGAGTGTAGAGGCCGGCCTTGCGGCCGGCCGTCACACTCGCGTTACTTGATGTTAGTTGCTGGCTTGTTGCGGGGCCTGGATGTGGATCTCGACGCGGCGATTGAGCTGCCGTCCTTCGGCCGAGTCGTTCGACGTTTTCGGGCGCGCTTCGCCGAAGCCGTAGACGATGATCTTGCTGGAGCTGACGCCTCGATCGATCAGGAAGTCGGCCACGGATGCGGCGCGGTTTTCAGAGAGCTGCTGGTTGTGCGCGTCGGAGCCGGTGGAGTCGGTGTGGCCTTCGACAACGATGCGGTTGTCCGGATACTGCTGGAAGTTTTCCGCCAGTTCGGTGAGTGTGGATCGCGACGCGCTACGCAGTGAGTACGAGTCGGTGTCGAAGAGGATGTCGTTCGTCAAACGGACGCTGATCTCTCCCTCGGACGGACGCGTCACTTCGACGCCTTCGATCTGCCGAAGCTCCTGCTCCTGCTTGTCCATCCGCCGTCCGACGGCGCCACCCACGGCTGCACCCGCTGCGGCGCCGATGACGGCTCCGGTGCGGTTGCTGCCGGACTGATTGCCGATGACAGCTCCGGCTACGCCGCCGATCACTGCACCGATGACGGCGCCGCGTTTGGTCTTTTTGTTTGGATCGTCCGTCGTGGTCGCGCATGCAAGGGCGAACGCGGCAATGATGACCAGTACGAGACTTTTGCGAATCATGTTCAAGTGAACCTCCCAGTTCGTAAGACGGAAACGACGCTCGTCTCCGAGCGTCGTCCCTTTCAACTTTGATACCGCATTCCGTTTACGCGTTGGCGCGGACGAAGATCTCGACGCGGCGGTTCTGCTGGCGGCCGCTGGCCGAGGAGTTCGACGCCTTGGCCCGCGATTCACCGTAGCCGATCGATTCCAGGCGCGAGCCGCGGACACCGAGGTCCTCGAGATAGTTCGAAACACTGTCGGCGCGGCGGTTCGAAAGGCGCTGGTTGTAGGACGCGGTGCCGGTCGAGTCCGTGTGTCCGGCCACGACGATGGTGGTGTCGTTGTAGCGGTTGAAGACATCGGCCATCTCGCGCAGCTCGTCACGTGAGCTGGAGCGCAGGCCCGCCGAGTTGAAGTCGAACAGGATCTCGTTCCGCATCGTCACCTTGAGCTCGTCGTCGTCCGTACGGGCTACGTCGATGCCTTCGATCTGACGGAGCTCGCGCTCCTGCTTATCCATCATGGCGCCGACGATGGCACCCGTGGCCGTTCCGACGACGCCGCCGATTACGGCACCGCGCTTGGCGTTTCCCGAGCCGCGGTTGTTGTGAATGATCGCTCCGGCGATGGCACCGGCTACGCCGCCGATGACGGCGCCTTTCTTGGTCTTGTCCCGCTCGCTGGCCACATCCGCGAAGGCGGTCGTGGCGAGGAGGGCGATGAGAAGGCTGGCGATGAACTGTTTCATGTGATGGTCTCCTTCGTTCTGCGGATCCATTTCGCAACGGGGCTGCCACTTCGTTGAATCACTGCTGAGGCAGCATGTGAAGCGGCAAGCGAAGCGGGGTCAGGCCTTTCATTCGTGTACGATATCGGGCGTATGCCGGCCGGGCGCTCTCTTCGCGATGTGCTCCGTAACTCATTGCAATACGGACCTTTATCGTTTCGCGATTTCATGGAGATGGCGCTTTATCATCCCGAGCTCGGCTATTACACGCGGCAGACAAACCCTGTCGGGAAGGCGGGCGATTACGTCACTGCGCCGTCGCTCAGTCCGGTATTTGCGTTCGCGATTGCCAGGCTCTTCCGCGAGTTTGTGAATCGTGCCGATGGCGAGGTGTGCTCGTTTGTGGACATCGGGTGCGGGGATGGCGAGCTGGTGCGCGCGGTGGCTTCACAAATGGGCGGCGAAGGGGTTCGTTTTTTTGGGGTGGATCGGTCGTTGGAGAGAGTTTCGCGAGAGCCGCCCCTCACCCTAGCCCTCTCCCCGGCGGGGAGAGGGGACTTAGATTTCGTTCGCACATTGGATGAGGTCCCGCGCGATGGGATGCACTTCATTTTCTCCAGCGAGTTGTACGACGCGATCCCATTTGCGCGGCTCGTGCAGCGCGGTGAGCATTTGCATGAGCTGTTCGTCATCGAGCGCGAGGGCGAGCTGGACTGGAGCGAGCACGAAGCCCCGGCCGCGTACGAGGACTACTTCTCTGCGCGCGGGATCGAGTTAGCCGAGGGACAATTTGCGGATGTGACGCTCGAGTGGGAAGCGTTTCATGAAGACGCGATGCGGTTCGTCACGCGCGGTCTCGTCGTCACGCTCGACTACGGGTACACGGCGCCGAAGCTGTTTCATCCGCGCGCGCGGAGGTTCGGTACGGCGGCGGCGTACTCGGGACAGCGCGTGCATCGCGATCTGCTGACCGCTCCTGGCGAACAGGATCTCACCGCTCACATCAACTTCAGCGATCTCGAGCGCGCGGGAGAGCGGCAGGGGGCGAAGACGCTCTTTTTCGACGGGCTGGCGAAGTTTCTTCTCTCGATCGGTGCGACGGAGCACGAGCTGTTCAAGCCGATTCACGAAACGGAGATCGCGTCCGCGGAGGAAGGGATCGCGCTGATCGCGGCGCGGGAGGAAGCGCGCCGGCTGATCCTGCCGGATGGGATGGGTGAGGACTTGCGCGTGCTCGTTCAGGGGAAGGATGTGAGTTTCGAGAACTGGTCGTTTCAGCGATCGCTTTTTTAACTTTCCAATAGCCGTTGACTCTGAGATGCGGCAGTCTACAATTGCGCCGGTCGAAAACCTCAGCGAGACAAAGAGATGGCAAATTACTCGGTGCTTCTGGTCGCCGCGCTCATCGTTCTCTCGGTTCCGGTCTTGACCTTGTTTGTCCTCGCGCCGCTGGTCCGGGCGTCCCGGGAGAACAGGGTGAAGCTCGAGCCGTACGAGTGCGGCGTGCCCGCCACTTCGCTGGCGTTCGACCATCGCTTTTCCGTCCGCTACTTCCTGATCGCGGTGCTCTTCATCGTGTTCGACGTGGAGACGGTGTTCCTCTTCCCCTGGGCAATCCGGTTCAAGCAGCTCGGCTGGTTAGGGGCTGTCGAGATGGCAATCTTTCTTGCGATTCTCCTGATCGGTTACTTCTATGCCTGGAAGAGGAAGGTCCTTACATGGGTCTGATCGAGAATCGTTTCGAGTCGAACGTTCTCACGTCGACCGTCGACAAATTCTTCAACTGGGCACGCAAGTCTTCTCTCTGGCCGATGCAGTTCGGCCTGGCCTGCTGCGCCATCGAGATGATGGCGGTGCTCGACCCGCGGCATGACATGGCGCGCTTCGGCGCCGAGGTCTTCCGCGCCACGCCGAGACAAGCCGACCTGATGATCGTCTCGGGAACGGTGACCGAGAAGATGGCGCCGATCGTCCGCCGTCTCTGGGACCAGATGCCGGAGCCGAAGTGGGTCATCGCCATGGGCTCGTGCGCGACCTGCGGCGGACCTTACGACACATACGCGGTCACGCAGGGCGTCGACCGGCTCATTCCCGTCGACGTCTACATCCCCGGTTGTCCTCCGCGCCCGGAAGCGTTGATCTGGGGATTGATGGAGCTGCAGAAGAAGATCGAAAAGATGCACATCCTCCGCAAGGGCGGGGAAGCGTACGACTTCGCGCGCGAAGCGGTGCGTGACTCGCTCCGTCCGGCGCACGAAGGTCCGGCGCTGCGTGCGGAGCAGGCGGCGCAGTTGAAGCAGGCGCCGGTGTCCGGAGTGAAACGCGCGCCCGCGGCTCCTGCCGCTCCGAAGCCGAAGGCGGTGGCCGCGCCGGTGGCCGCACCCGCGGAAGGCGATGAAGCCGCGGCAGAGATCGAACAGGTTGCATCGGCGGAAGTGGCAGCGGACGAAGCAACGGATGGCGCATCGGCGGCCGCACCGTTCCATCGCGAAGACCTCATGCTCACCGAGCGGATGGCGCTCGCGAATGAGATGGGCGGCAAGTTCGAGACGAAGCTGTTCGCGGCGATGGCGCAGACGGATTGCGGCGCATGCGGATGGGATTGCGAAGGCTACGCGAACGCGCTGGCCGAGGGCGAGACCGACGACATCTCTCTCTGTGTTCCCGGCGAGTCGGAAACGCTCGACATGCTGGAGATGCTGATGAAGGAGGCGGGGAAGAGTTACCAGGGCGCCTGAAGCGCGGCGTCCCTGAAGCAGCGTCACGAACGCGTTGCTCGCTGCTGATTGCCGGTCCGTCGAAGTCGAGGCGAGCCGGCAGTCAGGAACCAGTAACCAATGTCAGAGATCGATCCGCCGAGCTCAACTCCGCCTGCGGCCGCGCCGGCACCAACCGCGCCCGCGAGTGCGCCTGCGCCGAGCGTCCCGCCCGGGCGCAGCGCCGACGACATCAAGCGCGATCCGCTGGTGGCCTCCGCAGTTTCGCGCCTCGGCGACGCGGTCACCGGCGCGAAGGAGCAGGTCGGCGAGATCACGCTCTTCGTCGAGCGGGACCGCATCGTCGAAGTCTGTCGCGCCTTCAAAGACGATGGCTTCGTCTATCTCGTCGATCTCTGCGGCGTCGATTACTCCAAGTTCCCGAATCATTCCGGCCCGCGTTTCGGCGTTTCCTACACGCTCTACTCTTTCCAGAAGAACGCGCGCGTGCGCATCCGCGTCTGGACCGCCGAGGACGAGCCCGTTCCTTCCGTCACCTCGGTGTGGAAAACGGCTAACTGGCACGAGCGCGAGACGTGGGACATGCTCGGCATCGTCTTCTCCGGCCATCCGAACCTCGAGCGCATCCTGATGTGGGACGGCTTCAACGGCCACCCGCTCCGCAAAGACTTCCCGATTCGCGGCATCGACACCGGTGCGCGCATCTACCCGGAAGTCTTCCCGGAAGGCGGCGGACCGAAGGCGGGATCCACCGGCAAAGACGTGAAAGACGTCAACGTCTACAAGAGCGAGTGGAAACGCTACGGCACCTGGCCCGCGGCACAAATCGGCGGAGGTGCGAAGCCCGCGCCCGTAGCGGCGAAACCTGCACCGAAACCGGTCGCTGCGGCCGCAGTCGCCGAGCCAGCCGAGACGGAGGACGAAGACCATGTTTGACGTCCATGAGATGGAGGTCAACTTCGGCCCGCAACATCCGTCGACGCACGGCGTGCTGCGCGTGCTCCTCAGGATCGACGGCGAACGGATCGTCGACGCCAAGCCGATCGTCGGCTACCTCCATCGCGGCACGGAGAAGCTTTTCGAGCACATGGCCTATCCGCAGTGCATCCCGCACACGGATCGCATGGATTACGTCGCCGCCGCCACGAACAACCTCGGCTTCGTGGAAACGGTCGAGAAACTCCTCGGCGTCACGCAACTGATTCCCCGCCGCGCACAACTGATGCGCGTGATGATGTCGGAGCTGCAGCGGATCTCATCGCACCTGCTCTGGCTGGCCACGCACGCCATCGACATCGGCGCGATGACGCCGTTCTTCTACACGTTCCGCGAGCGCGAACAGATCCTCGACCTCTTCGAAAGCTATTGCGGTGCGCGCCTCACGCTCAACTGCATGCGCATCGGCGGCATGCCCGACGATCTACCCGCGGGCTGGCTCGACGATCTCGAGGCCTTCTGCGCCAAGTTCGATCCAGCCATGGACGAATACGAGTCGCTACTGACCAACAACCGCATCTGGAAAAAGCGGACGGTTGGCATCGGCGTGCTCTCGCCGCAGGATGCGATCGACTGGGGCATCACCGGACCTCCGCTGCGTGGCTCCGGCGTGGAATGGGACCTCCGTCGCGCGCAGCCCTACGAGTGCTATCCGGACCTCGCCTTCGACATCCCGATCGGAAAGAACGGCGACACTTACGACCGCTACCTCGTGCGCATGGCCGAGATGCGCCAGTCGAACTCGATCCTCAAACAATGCATTCCGCTTGTGAAGCAGACGCCGGCCGGCGACATCAAAGCCAAGATCTCGAAAGTGGTGCGCCCGCCGGAAGGGGAGGTCTACCACTCCGTCGAATCGCCGAAAGGCGAGATCGGCTACTACATCGTCTCCGACGGCAAGACGCAGAACGCCTATCGCTGCCACGTCCGGCCGCCCAGCTTCGTGAACCTGCAGGCGCTGCCGGCGATGTGCAAGGGGCATTTAGTGTCGGATCTCGTCGCGCTAATCGGAACGATCGACATCGTCCTCGGTGAGGTGGATCGATGAACAACGCGCTGATGACGTATCTCATCTGGCCGCTGGTGAAGTTCATCATCGCCTTCGTCATCGTGCAGGGGATCGTGGCGGCCATGAACTGGGTGGAGCGCCGGCTGCTGGGGCTCTTCCAGGCGCGTCTGGGACCGAACCGCGTGGGACCGTGGGGCCTGCTGCAGATCATCGCGGACCCGATCAAGTTCCTGCTGAAGGAAGACATCGTTCCGGCGCGGTCGGAGAAGATCGCTTACTTCCTCGGGCCGATTCTGCCGCTCATGCCGGCGTTCATCGTCTTCTGCCTGATTCCGTACGGGCCGCCGCCAACTTTTACCGTCACGCGCGTGAACGTCGGTCTGCTGTTGATCCTGGCGCTGACGTCGACCGCGGTTTACGGAATCATCCTCGGCGGGTGGGCATCGAACAACAAGTACTCGCTGATGGGTGGCCTTCGCTCCGCTGCGCAGATGGTGTCGTACGAGGTTCCGTTTGGCCTCTCCATCATCGGCGTGCTGATGATGACCGGCTCGCTCGATCTCGTGACCATCGTCCGCTACCAGGAAATCAACGCCTGGAACTTCATCCCGCAGATCGTGGCCTGTTTCATCTTTTTCGTGTCGATGAACGCGGAGAACAACCGCACGCCGTTCGACTTGCCGGAAGCGGAGTCGGAGCTCGTGGGCGGCTATCACACCGAGTATTCGGCGATGAAGTTCGCCTTCTTCATGCTGGGCGAGTATTCGATGATGATCGTGAACTGCTGCCTGATCGTGACGCTCTTCTTCGGTGGCTGGACGCTGGGGATGTTCGGGATCGGTCTGACGACGGACGTGCTGAATGGAATGGGACTGCTGGGCGGATTCCTCGGCGCGGCGATCTTCTTCACGAAAGTCATGCTGTTCCTGCTGACGTACGTCTGGTTCCGGGCCACCTTCCCGCGGTTCCGCTTCGATCAGTTGATGGACCTGGGCTGGAAGTTCCTGATCCCGCTGGCGCTGGCGAACATCTTCGTCACCGGAATCTTCATTCTGGTCGGGCAGGAGCGGCTGATGTACTGGATCGGAATCGGCGTCATCGGAATGGCCGCGTTCTACCTGTTCCGGCCGAAACGGCCGTCCACGAAACCGACGCAAAAGGTGGCTCATGCTGGTTGAGTATCCAAAGCCGAGGTGGTCGGACAAGTTCCTGCTCCTCGACCTGCTGGAAGGGTTGAAGACCACGCTGCGCGAGCTCTTCAAACCGAAGGTCACGGTCCGCTATCCCGAAGAGCGGATGGAGCCGGCGGACCGCTTCCGCGGCATGTTCAAGTTCTCCTACGACCGCTGCATCGCGTGCAAACTCTGCGCGGTGGCCTGCCCGATCGACATCATCTACATCGACGTCCACGACGAGATGATCGAAGAAGCGGGCAAGAAGAAGAAAGTCAAAGTCCTTGACCGATACGACATCGACGTGAAGCGCTGCATGTTCTGCGCGCTTTGCGAGGAAGCCTGTCCCACCAAACCGAAATCGATCTGGCTGACCACGAAAACCTACGAGCTGGCCAGCTACGACCGCAACGATCTCTACTTCAACATGCAGGAGCTCGAGTACTGGGACGACCGCCCGCAATACACGGGACTGCCTGAAGAGGAGGAGAAGCCGAAGATTGCAGAAAGCGATTCGAAGCTTCTGAGCGCCTGATGGACGAAGTCACATCGCAACTGCCGCTCCTCGTCTTCATCGTGATCGGGACGATCGCCGTGGCGTCATCGATCCTGGTCGTGGCGATGCGCAACCCCGTGCATTCGGCGTTGTTTCTCCTGCTGACGTTCCTCTGCGTGGCGGTGCTGTTCGTCCTGAAATCCGCCGAGTTCGTGGCCGCTGTGCAGGTGCTCGTCTACGCCGGCGGCATCATGGTGCTGTTCCTGTTCGTGGTCATGCTCATCAACTACCGGCACCTTCCGGAAGAGCGCGTGATGTCGCCGGTGTGGATGGGCGGCATCGGTGTGGGCCTGGCGGTGATGATTCTGCTGGCCACGGTCGTCCGCACGGGTGCGTATCACGAGCCTGCGACGGATGCGGACAAGCGCCTGACGACGGTGACGGAGTGGCGCCTTACGGATCATCCGACCGATCCAAACTTGCTCGTGAAGAGCGAGCGGCAGCGCGAGAACCGGAATTCCGAGGCGGTGGCCATGGCGCTCTACACCGACTACCTCGTGCCGTTCGAGGTGGCTTCGCTGTTCCTGCTCGTGGCGATGATCGGCGCCATCGTAATCGGCAAGCGCGAACTGACGGCCGAGGAAGAAGAATCGACGCCGCAATACATCCTCGATCGCGCCGAAACGGAGAAAGAGGTCAAGGAGGCCATGCGTGCGTAGCACGGCAGGAGCTGGCATGCATAGCACGGACAGGAGCAGTCATGCCTAGTACCGCTCAATACCTCATGCTCTCCGGAACGCTCTTCGCGGTCGGCCTCATCGGCGTGATCGTGCGGCGCAACATGATCACGGTGCTGATGTGCATCGAGTTGATGCTCAACGCGGTGAACATCAACCTCGTGGCCTTCTCCCATCACCTCGGCAATCTCGACGGCCAGCTCTTTGCGATTTTCGTGATCACGATCGCCGCCGGCGAGGCCGCGGTCGGATTGGCCATCATCATTCAACTGTACCGTTTGCGCGGAAGCATCAACGTCGACGAAGCGAGGTCGTTGAATGGGTAGCGCGCTTCTCCTGGTGGTCCTGTTGCCGGCACTCGGCGCGCTCATCAACGGCACGCGTGCGTTTGCCAGTCCGCATGCGCCGAAGAACAAGCTCATCACGAACGTCGTGGCGCTCGGCTCGACAGGGCTCTCGGCGATCGTGGCAACGTTCTTCGTGGTGCTCCCGTTCCGCGCCAGCCACAAAGTGTTCGAGCAGTTCTCGTACTACGAATGGATTCCGACGGGCATCGGCACGGTCGGAAACGCCATCGCGAATTTTTCGATCGACCTGGCATTCCGCGTCGATCCGCTCTCGTGCACGATGCTGATGATCGTGACCTGGATCGGCTTCCTGATCCACGTCTACGCCACCGGCTACATGTCGCACGAGAAGGGCTACACGCGCTTCTTCACCTACCTCAACCTCTTCATGTTCATGATGCTGTTGCTCGTTCTCGGAGCGAACTACATCGTCATGTTCGTGGGATGGGAAGGGGTGGGGCTCTGCTCGTACCTGCTGATCGGCTTCTATTACGACAAGAACTTCGCCGCCGACGCGGGCAAGAAAGCGTTCATCACCAATCGCATCGGCGACTTCGGTTTCATCCTCGGCATCTTCCTGATCTTCAATACGTTCGGCAGCTCCGATTTCGGCAAGGTCTTCGACATGGCCGCCGCGGGCGGACATGGTCAGTTCGGCGCGATCGCAACGGCGATCTGCCTCCTGCTCTTCGTCGGCGCATGCGGTAAGTCGGCGCAGGTGCCGTTGTACGTCTGGTTGCCGGACGCGATGGCTGGTCCGACGCCCGTTTCCGCGCTGATCCACGCCGCGACCATGGTCACAGCCGGCGTCTACATGGTGGTGCGCTCGAACGTGCTGTTCCGCATCAGCGAAGACGCGATGCTGGTCGTGGCCATCGTCGGCGCGATCACCGCCATCTTCGCGGCGTCGATCGCTCTCGTGCAGAACGACATCAAGAAAGTGCTGGCGTACTCCACGGTCTCGCAGCTCGGCTATATGTTCATCGGCGCGGGCGTGGGTGCATTCACCGCGGCGATCTTCCACGTGATGACGCACGCGTTCTTCAAGGCCTGTCTCTTCCTCGGCGCCGGGTCGGTGATTCACGGCTGCGGCGGCGAGCAGGACATGCGCAAGATGGGCGGGCTGAAGAAGTACATGCCGCGCACGCATCTGACGATGCTGATCGCCACGATCGCCATCGCCGGCATCCCGCCGCTGGCCGGCTTCTTCTCCAAAGACGAGATCCTGGCCAACGCCTTTCCACATCACAAACTGATCTGGATCCTCGGCGTGATCACGGCGGGGATGACGGCGTTCTACATGTTCCGCCTGTACTACATGACGTTCCACGGCTCTTACCGCGGCGCGCATACCCCTGAGCCGGCACATGCAGCGACGCATGCGGGACACGATGCGCACGCTGACGTGCATGCCGATGCGCATGGCGATGCTCACGGCGATGCTCTCGGCGACGATGCGCACGGCCATCATGGCTCGCACGATCCGCACGAGTCTCCATGGAGCATGACCGGCGTGCTGGCGATCCTCGCGGGTTTGGCGGTCATCGGCGGATGGGTGGGCTGGCCGGCTGCAATCGGCGGCGCGCATCCCACGCTCTTCCAGCGCTGGCTCGCACCAGTGCTGCTGCCGATCGAAGGACATGCGTTCCACTTCCACGAAGCGTCGCACGCGCTCGAATGGACGTTGATGGCGGTGTCGATCGGCGTGGCACTCCTGGGCTGGTTCTTCGCGCGGCGCTTCTACCAGCTCGACGCCGCCTGGGCCACACCGAAACGCTTGGCGCAGAAGTTCGCGTTCGCGCATCGCGTGCTGGAGAACAAGTGGTACGTCGATGAGCTCTACAACAAGACGGTCATCGCAGGCACGCTGGCCTTCAGCCGGATCCTATGGTGGGTCGACACCTGGATCGTTGACGGCCTGGTCAACGGAACCCGGCACTTCACGGTGTTCGTGCTTGCCCACGGCTCCAATGTCTTCGACAAGTACGTGGTCGACGGCGCCGTCAACGGCGTGGCCTGGAGCGCGAAGAGTGGCTCGATGATGTTGCGCCGCGTGCAGAGCGGCCTCGTTCAGAACTACGCATTGATCATGGGCGGCGGCATCGTCCTGATCGCGATGGTGTACCTGTTCATGAAGCCGTAAGGGAGAAGAGAGTGGGCATTCTCAACATCATCACGTACATCCCGCTGATCGGGGCGCTGGTGATCCTGTTCTTCGTGAACAGGAACAACGGCCGCGTCATCCGCATCATGGCCACGGCCACGGTGGTCATCGATTTCCTGGTCTCGCTGTATCTCTGGCCGAACTTCAACCGCGCCGGCACCGGGGACGGGCTGTGGCAGTTCCGCGAGACATACGACTGGATCCCGTCGCTGGGCGTGAAGTACGACTTCGGCGTGGACGGCATCTCCATGCTGCTCATCCTCATGACCACGTTCATGGGCATCATCGCCGTGGTCTCGTCGTACAGCGCCATCCATCATCGCGAGAAGGAGTACTACACGCTGCTGCTCATGCTGCAGACCGGCATGATCGGCACGTTCTGCGCGCTGGACTTCTTCCTCTTCTACGTTTTCTGGGAAATCATGCTCGTGCCGATGTACTTCATCATCGGCATCTGGGGCGGCGCGCGGAAACTCTACGCGGCCATCAAGTTCTTCCTCTACACACTGGCCGGATCGGTGCTGATGCTGCTGTCGATCCTGGCGCTGTTCTTCTTCTACGGTGACGGCATCTCGTTCCTCAACATTCAGGGTCTCGGCAACGAGGCCACGTTCAGCGTACTGAAGTTCCATGACATCGGGCATCTCATCCCGCCCACGCTGCAGTTCTGGATCTTCCTGGGCTTCTTCTTCGGATTCGCCATCAAAGTCCCGATGTTCCCGTTCCACACATGGCTGCCCGACGCGCACGTCGAGGCGCCGACGGCAGGCTCGATCATTCTGGCGGCCGTGCTCCTCAAGATGGGCACGTATGGCTTCGTGCGATTCGCGCTGCCGATCCTGCCCGACGCAACGAAAGAGCTTCTCGTGCCGATCGCCGTGCTGTCATTGATCGGGATCATCTACGGTGCGCTCGTGTCGCTCGTGCAGAAGGACATGAAGAAGCTCGTTGCTTATTCATCGGTCTCGCACCTCGGGTACGTGATGCTGGGGATGTTCGCACTCAACCCGATGGGCATCCGCGGCTCGGTCATCCAGATGATCAACCACGGCATCTCCACCGGCGCGCTCTTCCTTCTGGTGGGCATGATTTACGAGCGCCGCCACACGCGCATGATCGCGGACTACGGCGGCATCGCGAAGCAGATGCCGATGTACGCGGCGCTGTTCCTGATCGCCGCGCTGTCTTCGATGGGTCTGCCCGCGCTGAATGGATTCATCGGCGAGTTCACGATCCTGCTCGGTGTGGCGAATTCGACCGCGTACGGCACGATGACCTACGCCGTCATCGCCGCCATCGGCATCGTTCTTGGCGCTGCGTATCTGCTGTGGCTCTACCAGCGCGTGTTCTGGGGCCCGCTCGACAATCCCGAGAATGCCAAGTTGACGGACGTCAATCGCCGCGAGCTGGGGATGATGCTGGCGCTCATCGCGCTCATGGTCTGGATCGGCGTTTATCCGAAGCCGCTTTTCGAGATCATGGAGAAACCGGTCGACTACGTGGTGCAGAAGGTCGATCCGGATTACTTCGCGAAGCAACAGCTCCAGTATCCGCCTGCGACACCGGCCGTGCCGGCCGCTGATCATTCCGCAGCGAATCATTCGGAGGTTGCCTCGAAATGACGTGGGGCGACACGGTCTATCTCCTTCCGGAGATCATCATCGCCATCGGCGCGTGTCTGCTGCTGATCGCGCCCGTGTCGGGATTCCGGAACGAGCCGGGTACGGCCAGGTGGTCGATGATCGTGCTGCTGGTCATCACACTGATCTCGGTGTTCGCCAGCTCGTATGCGGTGCAGAACATCGATCAGACCGCGGGCTTCGCGCGCATGTTCGCGCTCGACGCTTTCTCCATTTTCTTCAAGGCGCTTCTCATCGTCACCATCGGCATGATCGCGTTCCTGTCCGACGGTTACCTGCGTCGTTCTCCGTATGCAGCGTGGGAGTACTACTCGCTGCTGGCGTTCGCGCTGTGCGGGATGATGTTCATGGTCTCCGGCGTCAGCCTGGTGACGATCTACGTCGGCCTCGAGCTGATGTCGCTCTCGAGCTACATCCTGGCCGGGTACTTCAAGAACGAGCAGAAATCGACCGAGGCGGCCATGAAGTATTTCGTGCTCGGCGCAGTCAGCTCGGCCATTTTGCTGTACGGAATCTCGCTGATCTATGGCGTCACGGGCTCGCTGAACCTGAACGAAATCTCGCGCTCCATGTCTACGCTGGTGACGAACGATGCCTTGATGTTCGGCATCATGCTCCTCGGCGCCGGACTCTGTTTCAAGATCGCGGCCGCGCCGTTCCACGTCTGGACTCCGGACGTTTATGAAGGAGCGCCCACGCCGATCACCGCATTCCTCTCGACGGCGTCAAAAGCCGCGGCGTTCGCGATCTTCGCGCGCATCTTCTACGTGGGGCTGCATCACTTCCGACTCGACTGGCAAAGCGTGCTGGCCACCATCGCCGTGTTGTCGATGATCGTCGGCAACCTCGCCGCGATCACGCAGGACAACGTCAAGCGCATGCTCGCGTACTCGTCGATCGGGCACGCCGGATATGTCCTGATGGGCATTCTGGCCGTCAGCGAGATCGGCCTGCGTGGTGTGTTGGTGTATTCGGTCGTCTACATCTTCTCCACGCTGGGCATCTGGGCCACGGTGCTCATGCTCGAGCGGCACGAATACGCCGGCGAGCGTGTGGAAGACTTCGAAGGACTGCACCGTCGCGCGCCATTCCAGGCGCTGGCCATGGTCATCTTCCTGCTCTCGCTTGGCGGAATCCCGCCGACGTCGGGATTCATCGGCAAGTACTTTCTCTTCTACGCCGCGGTCGGTGCGGGCTTCGGCTGGCTGGCCGTCATCGCGGTGCTGATGTCCGCCGTGTCGATGGTCTACTACCTGCGCCTGGTCATGGCCATGTACTTCCGCGACGGCAAAGAGGCCGAGCTCGCCGGCGGGATGTCGTTGAAGCTCGTAGCCATCGCCTGCCTTGTGATCACGCTGTTCTTCGGTATCCTCCCTTCGCCGCTGATCGATCAGGCCCAACTGTCAGGCGCCGGCATCGCGAAGCGGATCGCCAATGCCGGACGATAAACAGAAACGCGAATACCGTCAGATGTTCGAGGCCTCGGCGCTGGCCTGGATGTTCCCGATCGCCATCGGCCTGGGAGCGCTGTGGGGATGGGGAATGGACAAGCTATTCGGCACCTCGCCATGGCTCACCATCATCTTCACCGTGTTCGGCGTGATCGCGGCTTTCATCAACCTCTTTCGAATCGGCCTGCGGGAATGACCGCCGAGCCTCCCTGGTACGATCGGGAGACGCCGCGCGACGTCCTCCGCCGCATCAAGCGGAACGCGTTGGCGGCGGCGACCGTGTTCGCAGTTTTTAGTGCGATTTCAGGCGGTTTTCAGGGGTTTCTCGGGTTGACTTGCAGTGCAGCCGTCACTATGATCAGCTTCCTTTGGTTGGAGGAGATCGTTGATGTTCTGCTCCAACCGGCGGCACACCTGCACGCTCGGAGGCTGACGCTGCGCACCCTGGCGCGCTTCGCTCTCCTCGGAGTGGCGCTCACGGTCACGATCATCGTTGCTCGTTTCAATGCGCTCAGTGTGTTGCTTGGGTTCTCGATCATCGTGGTGGGAATCTTCGGCGAAGCTCTGTACTCACTCTACAGATCCTTCACCGGCTGAGGTTGTACAGTCCGACAGTTGCACAAAGGGTCAATGGAACACGAACACTCCATTCTGTACGAGCCGTTCAATGCGATCGCAAAGCCGATCCTCGGTTTTGCCGTGCCGGATCACGTCATCATGGCGCTCCTGGTGCTGCTCATCAGCAGCATCGTTTTCCCGCTGGCCGCCCGTCGTTTCAGCAAGGACAATCCGGGCGGGTTCCAGCAGTTCCTGGAGATCATCGTCTCCGGTCTGAAGGCGCTGCTCGAGGACATCGTCGGCCACGGTGCGTCGAAGAAGTTCCTCCACATCATCGGCGGCTTCGCCTGCTTCATCTTCGTCTCGAATCTGTTCGGCCTGGTCTTCTTTCTCCAGCCGCCGACCGGCAATCCGAACACGACCTTCGGCCTCGGCCTGACCGCATTCCTTTACTACAACTACCAGGGAATCAAGACGCAGGGAGTCGGCCCCTACCTGAAGCACTTCATGGGACCGATGCCGCTTCTTGCGCCGCTGATGCTGCCGATCGAGTTGATCGGCCACTTCGCGCGCATCCTGTCGCTGGGCATGCGCCTCTTCGGCAACATCTTCGGCGAGCACACGGCTACCGGCATCTTCATGGGGATGCTGCCGTTCGTGCTGCCCTGGCCGATGATGGGGCTGGGCATCTTCGGCGCGTTCCTGCAGACGTTCGTCTTCATCATGCTGACGATGGTGTACATCGGCGGCGCCGTCGCGGCTGAAGAACACTAATCCGCATTCAAAGACGCAAACACATCAATTTGCAATTTCAATAGGAGGAGAATCAAGTGAACAAGAAGCTCATCTTTCTGCTCGTCATCCTGGCGCTCACGACCGTTTCGGTCTTCGCGCAGGACGCGGCAACGACCGCCGCGCCCGGAACCGGAGTCCGCTGGGGTGTCATCGGCGCCGCGTTCGTGCTCGGCGTGGCAGCAGCAGCCGGTGCCATGGGCCAGTCGAAGGCCATCGTCGCCGCCTGCGAAGGCATCGCCCGCAATCCGGGAGCAGCCGGCCCGATCCGTCTGGCGATGATCATCGGTCTCGCGCTCATCGAGTCGCTGGTCATCTACGCGCTGCTGATCGCGTTCTTCGTCTATCAGCTCTAAGTCATCGCAGCGACCCTGAAACAGCCCGGCGCCTTGCGGCGCCGGGCTGTTTTGCGTTCGGGCAGCGTCTTTGCTGAGTCCGACGACGGAGGTACTCCGTGAACTGGTTCAATCTATCCTTCGTCGGCTGGCTGATCGTGATCATCGCCCTGGCACTCGTCGCTTACAAGTTCGACGTCGCGCCGTTCTGGATTGGCATCGGTGCGCTCTTGCTCGTCGGCGTCGGCATCATCACCTCGGTGAAACACTCGAAGCCCCGTATCTAGCCGGCGCTCGTCAGGACAAACAAAAAAGCCGGCGCATTGCGCCGGCTTTTGTCGTGTCCGCAACTTGCGCGGAACGTTCGTTCGCGATTACTGCTCGGCAACCATCTTCCGCAGCGCTCCAACCGCGAGGCCGTTGGAAACGTTCTCGTCGAGCGTGATCGCGCGGGTATCCGACCACTGGCCATCCTTGAGGATTGCGTAGCGAAGAGCGCCTTCGCCAACAGTGTAGAAAGCCAGCGTATCGCTCTCGCCGAAGACACCCTCGACGCTGGCGCCGGCGTTGACGGCCATGCGCGGGGCCGGGAAGCTGCCGGCGCGCTTGCCAATCGGAACACGAAGCCGGCCTTCGCCCTTCATCTTCGGAGTGATGCGAACCTGCGAGAAGTTCCGATTCTCGAGCGAACCGAACGTCAGAAGCACGCTGTCCTGCTTCGCCGAAGGCGCGATCATCGGGTACTTCAGAACCGAGCGGTCGAGATCCTCGGCGCCGACGTTCTCGAAATCGACGAACTGGCTGAGATTGAGCTCGGCGACGTCCACGACGTGACCATTCTCGATGGAGAGCATGTGGTACTGGGCGGACTCGAGAGCCGTGCGCGTATCGAACTCCCACCACGTGGCGTGAACGGAGAGACCTACCGAGCCGGGTTGGCCATCGGTGCCCGCAACCTTGCGCGTCACTGCCACGCGAAGGTTCTCGCGATAGTTGAACGGGGACCCGAACTCAGTCGGCTCGGACCAAGTGCCCGTAGCGTCGCGCGTGACGAAGAAAAGCTGGTTGTAGAGAGCGCCGAGATGTTTGATCCAGAAGACGAACAGCGTTCCGGACTCGGTGTCGTAGCCGAGAACTGCGTTGAAGTGCTGGCCGCGCTCCATCGTTGCGGGAACGATCTGGCGAATGGTCTGGCCGGCGCGGCGCTCGGTGAGCACCAAGTGCGTCGTGGCCTGACTGGCGGAGCCTTCGGCGGGCACTTCGGAGGAGATGGAGAACAACTCTCCCGCAGAAGTGAGAAGAACCTCGGGGCTGTCCGCTGCAGTCGCAAAGAGCGGCAGCGCAAACAGAGCGAGTAGAACGAGAAGTTTTTTCATAACTTGAAGTTCACCATCGAGCGAAGGTCGATCGCATAAAGCAGGTTTTTGAGATTGCGGAATTGCGGATAGAACTTCGCCAGTTCGCTGAAGTGGAAGTCGGCGGCCTCGCGATCGCCGGACTTGTAGCAGGCCTCGCCGAGGAGGTAGTGGGAATTGCGAATCTGACGCGGCTCGGTGGCCAGATCGAGGCCCGCTTCGCCGTACGCGCGCGCTTTCTGGAAATCGCCGAAAGCGATGTAGCCGTAGCAGAGATCGATGTACGCCTCCGCCTTGCCGATCGGATCGGACAGCAGCGTCAATGCTTCGTGGACGAAGGCCAGTCCTTCTTCGGTCTTGCCCTGAATCATCAGGCAATATCCGAGGTTCTCGAGCGCATAGCTGTGGGAGAGATCTTTGTCGCGGTTGGCCGCCGATTCTTCGCCGATGGCCAGCGATTCCTGGAAGCACTCGACCGCTTTGTCGATCTGAGAGTCGAGCTCGTGGATGTTTCCGAGCTCGAGGAGAACGACGCGACGCCAGGACGGCTCAGCTGCTTCTTCCGCCGTTCGGAGCGCGAGCTGCGCGTAGAAGAGAGCGCGCTTCAGATCGTTCTCCAGCCGGCACTTGTACTGCAGCGCGTACGCCGCGAGGTACACGTGACGGGGATTGCGCCGGCGCATGATGATGCGCGGCAGCTCCTGCACTTCGGAGCCCGAGCGCTCGATCGCGATCAGCGCGTCGGCCTTGTTGATCGTGATCAGCTCGCGCGCCTCTTCCTCTTCGGCGATGGCCAGAGCCTCGTCGTAGAGATGAAGAGCTTCTTCGTACTTTGCGGCACGAACCTGTGCCAGTGCAGCCACTCGCAACTCTTCGGCTTTCATCATGTCCTGTCTAAGCATCCGCCCCCCCATCCCCACCGTCGAAATCTCCGCCCTCTTCCTGGCTGCGCTTGAACTCGATGAACGTCTCGACTTCTTTCTGCGCGGCGGAGCTGAGCGTGCGGAACTTCTCCAGAACCGTATTCGACCTGCTCGTTTCCTCGAAGAAGTCGCCGATGCTCAGATCGAAACACTGCAGGATCTTGAGCAGGGTGTCGAGGCCAACCTTGTACTCGCCCTGTTCCATGCGAGAGAGGTCGGACTGGTGAATGCCGATCTTTTCGGCAAGCTCCACCTGGGTCAGCTTGCGCTGACGCCGGAGTTGCCGGATCTTGCGTCCTACGAGTTCGAGCTGTGCTGGTCTGTTCATGCGGGCTTCGTTGACACTTTATGCTATAGAACGATAAACTTTGTCAACTTCAATATGCGGGCTGCGGATCGGCGCGTCAAGCCCACCGCAAGGATTACCACCACGTCGGCAACTCTCCATCTCCTCCGCGAGCTCATCAAGCGAGATTTTCAGGCCCGATTCGCCGGTTCGGCGCTCGGGCTGGCCTGGGCTGTCCTGCACCCGCTCAGCCTGCTCATCCTCTACTGGTTTGTCTTCACATTCATGATCCCGGGGGGCCGCCTCGGCTTCGGTGCGGCGGGAGACGACCATCCTTATATTTATTTTCTCATCGCGGGATTGCTGCCGTGGATCGGGTTCAACGAGGGCCTAATCCGGTCGACCACCACCATCGTCGAGAACTCAGCGCTGGTCCGGCGCCTGGTCCTGCGCCGGGAGCTATTAGTGGTGGTGCCCAACGTCTCGGCCCTGATCTTCCAGTCGGTCGGACTGGTCCTGTTCGTCGCTTTCCTGGCCGTCACGCGGGAGTCGCTGAGCGGACTCTGGATCCTGCCGGTCGCTCTGGCGCTCCAGTTCCTGCTGCAGATCGGCATCGGATTCGTGCTGGCGCCGCTGTACGTGATGTTCCGCGACCTGATGCACGTCATTGGATTCCTGCTTTCCGTCCTCTTCTATCTGAGTCCCATCCTCTATTCGGTCCACGGCCGGTTCGAGAAGTTCTTCTTCTGGAATCCGCTTACCCCGCTGTTCGGTTTGTTCCGCAGCGCCCTGCTGGACTCTCCGTTACCTGAAGCGTCCTCGATCGTCTTCTTACTGATCGTCACAGCAGCGGCGCTGGCCTCGGGGCTGTTGTTTTTCGGGAAAGTGCAGCCGGCGCTGGCCGATCTCATCTAGGGCGGTGATGAGTCACCACCCTCAATACCCAAGCAGGAGAGCTCAATGTTTGTTCGGAATCTACTCGGTGTGTTTCTCTGCGCGGTGGTGCTGTGCAGCGCTGCGGTATTCGCACAGCAGCCTGCGGTCACGTCCGCGACGAAGGCGGCTGAGATCGAAGGTGGCGAGCCCCGCTATGTGAAACCGGAGACACCGGAGCAGCGCATGGAGCGCCTTGGAACTGCCGAGGATCCCGGTCCGGATCCCGATCCCGAGGCGGTCTTCCATCGGTTTGGCAAGCAATACTCGATCTTCAAGGCGGAGAAACGTTTCGCCAAGTACCTGCCGGAAGTGGGAATGGTCAGGCCGTTCGCGCAAGCGAACTTCGCTTACCAGATCTACCAGGAAAACGACAAGTACGTCTGGGTATGGCAGGAGATCCTCGACACGGAAGCGATCCTGGAAGAAGCCCGCGCGTTGGACAATCCGTGGTCGAAGGAGCACATCGAGTACTTCCAGAAGTTCCGTGGGGACTTCGAGCCGCTCGATCTGCAGCCCGCTCCCGTGCGCATTCGATTCGAGGAATCGTCTGCCGGCCTCCCCACCTCGGGCTCGTTTCGGAACGGCGCGGCGGTAGCGGACATGAACAAGGACGGCCTGGCCGATCTCGTCCTCCCTCCGCAGCGTGGGCCGGCCGGCTCGCCGCAGATCTTTCTTGGCGACGGCAAGGGAGGGTGGAAGCGGTGGAGCATCCAGTGGCCGCGCGCGTTCAACTACGGCACCGTCGTCGTGGCCGACTTCGACAAGGACAAGAATCCCGATCTCGCATTCAGCATCCATCTCAAGGGAGTGGCCCTGTTTCTCGGCGACGGGAAGGGGAAATTCACGGAGGTCACCAAAGGTCTGACCCAACCGTTTCCTACGCGAAGGATGATCGCGACCGACGTCGATGCCGACGGCTGGACCGACATCGTGGCCATCACTGAAGGTCCTGTCGGGCGCGGACGCGAGATCAAGGCCAAATCGCACGGACATCTGCGTGCCTACCTGAATCGCGAAAAGGGACGGAACTGGGAGGGGGTGAACATCGCGGACGTGAATGAATACATGGGCGGTGACTATCTCTCTGCCGGCAAGTTCAACGGCGATCGGTATCCGGACTTCGTCGGTGCGAGCGTTTACGCCAACAGCGTTCTCACCCTCTTTGTCAGCGACGGCAAGGGCCGGGCGCAATACGACCCTTTGATCGACGGCCTTCTCGTGCCGGGACGCTCGCGCTATCAAGCCACGACTACGGGACGCTTCCTTCGCGGTGCAAAGACCGATGATGCTGTGGTTTCCTACGTGCGGAACTGGCCGGCGAAACTCCCTTCGGAGCTCGTCCCCACGCCGCCGCTGACGCTGGTCAGCGGCCTCGATCGCCTCACTTTCGCGGATGGCGTGGCCAGGCGAACGCCCATCGTGCGCTGGAAGGATGGCCGTCCGGTGGCAGGCATGGCCAGCGGGGATCTCGACGGCGACGGCAATCTGGATGTGGCCTATGTGGTTACGGGATCGAACGATCTGGTCATTCTGCTGGGTGATGGCAAGGGTGGCTTCGCGCCGGCTGAGGTGCTCGGTCTCGAGCTGCCGCCACAGCGGACCTACGACCTGATCGTCACCGATCTCAATCGCGACAAGCGGCCGGACATCGTGGTCATGTTCGAAGCCAGGCAAGCCACCGCGACCTCGCTGCGAAATGGCAGCGTGAAGGTGTATCTCAACCAGGGACCGCAAACCCCTTGAACGCCTGGATTTGAGGTTGCGATCCGGGAGGGCACGGAGTATAGTCCCGCAAATCGCGTAACAAGATATGGTTGCATCGCATAAAAACGCGAGTTGGTATTGACTTTAGGAATATTCAGCGCTAAGTTGGTGGCGGTTCACTAACCAAGTCTTCTGATCTTTGTTGTTTCGAAATAGAAAAAATCAGATAGTGGAGGTGATCGGTATCGTCCGGATCGGGTGAGCAAGCTTTTAGATTCAAGTTCAATTCACATCTGAGTGTAGGAGATAAACATGAGAAAAACTTTCGTTTGGGCTCTGATGGCCACTTTGGCCTTGTCGGGCTCGGCGTTTGCTCGGACCACCGGTGGGATTGCCGCAGATGCGACATTCCTCAGCGGCGCGCCGACAACGACGAACAACGATGACAGCTGCGACATCAGCGTTGCGCCAGCCGCCACGCTGCTGCTGCCGTACTTTGACGTCAACCTGGCGAACGGCCAGGAAGACGACACCCTGTTCACGATCACCAACGTTTCGAATCTGCCGCAGATCGCCCACGTGACGGTCTGGACGGATCGTTCGTTCCCGGTGCTCGACTTCAACATCTTCCTGACCGGCTACGACGTTCAGGGAATCAGCATGTTCGACGTGCTCGCCAATGGCCGCCTTTCGGGCCTGACCGGCACGACGAGCGAAACCGAGCCGGGTCAGCGTTCGGCTGACAACGACGACAACCCGCTGCTCAACATCAACGACTGCGACAACCTCGCGGTCAACATTCCGGCCGGCGCCCTTGCGCCGATCGTCAGCGCGCTGACCACCGGTATCTACGCCCCGGGCGGTTGCACCGGTGCCACCAACCGTGTCGGTAACACCCACACCAATGCTCGTGGATACGTCACGGTTGACGTCGTCCGCTTCTGCGGTACGGGCTTTGCCACGGACGGCGCGGTCTACTTCAACAACGAAATTCTGTTTGACAACGTGCTGATTGGCGACTACCAGCAGATTGACCGTGCGAACAACTTCGCTCAGGGCAACCCGATGGTTCACATCCGCGCGATCCCCGAGGGTGGCCTCACCGGTGACTTCGCGACGAACTTCGACCGTACCTTCTACAGCCGCTACCAGGCTGTTGGCGGTGTGCTCGATCGTCGTCAGCCGCTTCCCTCCACGTTCGCTGCCCGCTGGGTTGATGGCGGCGTCGGCGAGCTGGAGACCTCTTACAAGATCTGGCGCGAAGGTCTTTCGGGCGCCACGGTTGCTTGCGCTCAGTACCCGCAGAACGCCGCACTGGGCATCACCGAGATCGTTCGCTTCGACGAGGAAGAGAACCCAGAGACGTTGTCTCCGGACGTAGTCATCTCGCCGGCTCCGGAGTTTGATATTTCCTTGCCGGAAACCTCGCAGACTCTCGTCGATGACAGCACCGATGTCTTCCCGGTGGCTCCGGGTGGTGCTCTCTCAGGCTGGATGTACCTGAATCTCGATCACGGCGCCCCGCTCGGAGCGGTGGATCCGGACATCGCCAGCCAGAACTGGGTCATCGTCTCGATGGCCGCCGAGGGTCGTTTCTCGGTGGACTACGACGCCGCATGGCTTGGCAACGGCTGCAGCCCGGCAGCTCCTGTCACGGCGGAAAACGGTGCCGATCCGGTCATCGAACCGGCCGACAACATTACGCCTGACTACTAGTCTTCAATACCAGGTAGTTGCCTCTGATGGCGGGCCGGATCTCCGGCCCGCCATTTCTTTTTTGGACGACTGGTGCACTTGGGCGTTGCCAGCGCCTCGTGCCAGTCGTGCAAAAAAGACCTTGCAAACCTGTATCTGGTGGTTACAATAACAGTGCCGCGCCGTAGCGGTCTCTCATCCAAATCGTTTGTCTGGATTCTCGGGGGTGTTCGCTGTGAGATTTTCTCTGCATAAAGCCGCGTTCGCGGTCCTCTTGCTCCTCGTGAGCATGCAGTCCGTCCTTGCTCAGGATTATCCGATGCCCGGCAGACAGGGCCAGGCACCTGTCATCTGCACGGGTTGTCCGGGCCAGAACTCCTCCCAGCAGAGCAATGCCGGCCTCAAGACCTGGCCGTACGGTTCTCCGCTGATCAATCACACCGGCCGGTTCGTGAATGCCGATCAGACGCGAAGCTATCAGGGCCCCGGGGTTCGGACGCTGCATTCGCGGACCATCCGCATCGCCCGCGACGCGCGCGGAAGCGCACCTCCACGCGCATACATTCAGCTTGGATCGGTGCTGGCTGTCTACTCACTGAACACCTTTTTCTCGACGACGCTACCTGCCGGCCCGGTGTCTGCCTCGACTCTCGTCCCTGGGGCGAGAAGGCAGGGTGGCCCTGTCGAGAAGGCCGCCAGATGGGATGCCGTCGTTCATCCGGAAGGCTCGCAATCAGATTGGGACACACCAAGCGCCGACTCGCAAGATCGGATGTTCGATTTTGATTTTGACGATCGCGGCTATGTCTACCTGGCTGCCGGGTTGTTCGGTTGGGGCATCGTCAGAGACGCAGGCGAGACCGGCGGCGCGCAGCTGGATCTCGTGCACCAGACTCTCACAGACGCAGCGATTGCCGATCCGCGCATGATTGTCGCTGTCAAATCAGCGTCGAGATACTACGCAGTTGTCAGCGACGACATCGGTGCCTCGGGGCGTCATGTCTGGGACGTCACCAATCCGGCCGCCCCGGTTTCCGGCTCCACCCGGCTCGGGATCAGTTTCGCCATCATCTCCTACGCAAAGGACGAGGCTCGCGGCCGAATCGCCATCATCAATGCTGCAAAGACCCTCGAGATCTATGACGCCGCCAGTCTGGTGTCCGGAGGGTCGGCCATGGCCACCTTCACCGGCGGCGGGACGAAGAAGTTCAAGGACGTCACTGTCGACGAGGACGGGAACTTCTGGACGGTCGAAGCGACCGCCGTGCCGGAAAACAACAAGCTGGTCAAACTGGAGCGCTCGGGCAACGGTTACACGAAGCGGACTTTCGACATTCCGGGTGGAGTGTTTACCCCCGGCGTGATTCCCGGCGAGACCGACAACACCATCGAATACGGGGACGGCTACCTCGGCCTCGTGGGCAGGGCGACCGGGAACAGGCTGGATACTCGACTCTTCAAGATTCAGGGAGGCGAGCCAGTAGCCGTCGAGCTCAATGGTTTTTTCAAGAACTACTACTGGTACGCCCCCGAGGATTACGCCCTGCCGGGTCTGACTACATCGACCTTCGGTGTTTATCCGGTCGAATGGAACAACAAGTCCTACTTGATGGTGAGCACAAACGGGCTCGGCGACGTCTTCGAGCTCCAGGGCGGAGACTCCATCAGTGCGACCCAGAAGAGTGGAACTTTCGGAACGAACAATCCGAGCTCCAGGCCGACAGAAACCGGTCCCTTTTATGCGGACCGGATGAAATTCACCTCCGCGAGCTCGAACTCGCAGGTCGCTTACGACGTCCTCTGGAACTTCGACAACAGCGAGTCGGGAAGTGCCAATGACACGAACTCCCGTACGGGCCTGGATGTCGAGCATCAGTTCACCGGCCTCAATACGGTGGGCAAGATCACGCAGGTGAGAGCGGTCAAGGCGACAGCTCCGCTGGCTGGAGGGTCGTCCGATACGGTCAATGTGTCGTTGAAGGTTCCCGTGGCCCGAATGGGTATCGGTGGGACCGACGTCGCCCTTACGGCAGATAACAGCTCCCTGGAGCTCATCGCCGGAGACGTCCTGAGCGACGCTTCCGACGGGACCGTCGAGAGTCACTACGCCTCATGGACGGTCGATGCGGTCCAGAGCAACCTCGCTCCGAATCAGACCGTTCCCGGAGGCGACATTGGTCCCCATACGGCCACCCTTTCCGCGCGCTACGGCAAATATGACGGCTCGTTCAACACGGTCGGCTCACCGTATGTGGACACTGTGTCCAATGTGAGTTATGTCGTCCGGCCGTTCATCGTGGCGTTCAATACTCCGACCACGAGCGGAAACTCGGTCACGTTCAGGGGTACGGAACGGCACACTGCTTTGACGAGCGTGATGTCGGCCATCAATTGGACGGTCGAGTGGTCGCTCAAATCTCCGGCAGGTGCGGACATCGTCCCGCCAGTCAGCTCCCTTGTGGCAATTGGCCCCATCCCGAGTTTTACAGTAGCCGATAAGGGCGCCATCCCAAGCGGCAGCATTCTCAAGTTGAAAGTGTTTGTCGATCCGCTCGGTCTCATTCCCGCGGCTGCGAACTACGCATCGCACGAAGTCACGCAGGAGCTGATCACGCCCGATCCCAGGATCACGAAGTCCGGCTGCGCCAACGCAGGCGACCCCTGTACCCTGACGGCCAGCTCCATCGACGGCAATCCGATCAGCGGCTGGACGATGAAATGGACTCTCCGCAAGAGCGGCCAGCAGGTTGGCGGTGTGTTTACGGGTAATCCATTTACGCCAACGCTTACCGAAGCCGGCAGCTACACGGTCGATCTCACGGCCACGACGACCGTCTTCGCCGGAAACGCATCCGTCCCGCCCTTTAGCGTGGCAGCCGCGCTCTGTACCACTCCGCCGACTGCCGACGAAATGTCCATTTTCACGACGTGTGCGGCCGGTTGTGATGTGAACGAGACCATTACGATCAAGGGCGATCCCTTCAATTACCAACTCGAGGATTGCGAGGAGTACCAGTGGACGTACGGCGACGGCACTACGGGCACGACCGGCCCGGGCTCGAATGGCCGCACCACGACACACAAGTACACGTCGAAGGGCAATAAGACCATCAAGCTGAGGGTGAAGAAGGGCACGCAATTGAGCCCGGAGTTCACCAGGACGATTACGGTAGGCGAGGATGATGTTCCGCCGCCGCCGCCCTGCACGGCCCCCTCCAACATCAATTTCACCTACAGCGGCAGCAAAGGTTGCTCACCCACACAGAGCTGCAAGGTGAATGAGCGCGTCACATTCTCCGGTCTCCGGGGCAATTCGACTCTTCTGTCGTGCGACGGCGCCAGCTGGACGTTCCACGACACAACCTCCGGATCAAAAGCACCCCAGAAGACATACTCCTCCACCGGCTCGTTCCCCGTGAGCCTGGTCGTCTCCAATAATTCCGGCACGTCGAACACAGTCACGAAGACGCTCACGATCGTGCCTGACGATACTGTGGCGTCATGTGAGGCCCCGAACCCTGACGTTCTGAGCGTGACCTTCCGCGGACGCCAGAGCAATTGCACGCAATCGGTCAACAGCGCACCGTGCGTGGCCGGCGAGATCATCGATTTCAGGTCCGAGTTGTTCCCCATCAACAGCCCGCAGAGCTGCGACAGGTTCGAATGGCGTTTCGGCGATCAGACAACGAACGTCACGTCGCAGACGGCCACGCACACGTACTCTTCAAATGGAACGTACCAAGCCAGTCTGAAGTGGTACACGACCAGCAATTCCACGGGGATCACAATTCCTTTGACGGTGCCGGTCGGCAACGCCATTCCCCTCAAGAAGGTGCCGGAGCTGGCCTTCTCGCAATTCCCGGCAGCGGGCGCCAAAGGGGTGCCGGTCACGTTCACGGTCAACGTCACGAATCTCGTCGACGTGCCGAATGCCACCGGCTGGGTGTGGAACTTCGGCGATGGCGGAAGCCCCATCTCGCAGGCCGGCACCGGAAGCTCGACAACGATTCAGCACACTTACACGAAGACCGGTACGTTCTCCGTGTCGGTCAAGGCGCGTAATGCCGAAGACACAGCGAACGCGCAGACCGGACAAGCGGTAGCCGCTCCGGGTGTCGTGATTACGGATACACCGGAGTTCAAGTACCTCCTACCGGTCGTTGTGCACAGTCCGGGACAGAACAATAGTATCTGGCGCACGGATGTGCAGATTTACACGCCCGATCCGAGCGTCACGCCGGCCACCCCGCTCCGGATGGACGCGAAGCTGCGCAACATTCCGGCGACACTCGAGATCCGCAACTCCACGTATACCTATGAAGACTTCATGAGAGTCTTCACCAACGGAAACGACTCTGGTCCGGTCATCATCACCGTACGTTCGCAGTACGCGCCGCAGATCTGGACGCGTACCTACAACCAGACGGAGACCGGTACGTTCGGTCAGTACATCCCGGCCGTTCGCATCGACGCGGCGGCAGGCGGCGGCAGCGCATTTGGCGAAGGCAAGTACTACATTGCCGGCCTGCGCCACGGTTCCCGCTTCCGCACGAACCTCGGGTTCCTGAATCCGAATGCACAGACGATCAACGCCACGGTCAAGGTCTTCGACGACCGTCAGTTGCAAGTTGGTCAGTTCTCGTTGCAGCTGCCCCAGTACGAGCTCAAACAGTTCCCGATCACGGCCCCGGAAGCGGTTCCGAGCCTGTCTCCGGATCGACCGTTCAGCCTGCAGATCGAAGTCCCGTCGGGGCAATGGCTGATCGTGTACGCGTCGGAGATCGACAACGCCAGTGGTGATCCCATGACCATCTCGGGCGTTCGCGAAAGTGAGCTCACTCTCACGGACTATCGCCAGGGAATCATTCCGGGCGTAGGTCACGTCGGCGAATGGAGAAGCGACATTACAATCTTCAACCCCGACGCGCAGTCGGTAGTCGTCGATCTGGCCTATCACGACCAGAGCGGAGCGAAGGTTGCGGAGACGAAAAGCGTTCTCATTCGTCCGCAGGAATTCCTGCAATACACCGACTTCCTCAAGCAGGGCATCCTCGGCAATGTTGCCGATTCTCTGGGGATTCTCCGCGTGACGGTGCCTGACAGCATCCCGGTGGCCAGATTCCCGTTGACCTTCGCGCGTACCTACAACGACAAGGGCAACGGCAAGACATTCGGGCAGGGTATCGGCGGATTTGCCGCGGCACGCGCGAACGTCAAGCCCGGCAAACCGGCACTCGTTGCCGGGATCCGCAGCAACTCCAAGTACTACACGAACGTCGGCGTGACGAACGTTTCTAACGTTCCTGTGACCGCCACCGTTAAGTTCCTCGATCCCAACTCGGGTGCCGAGCAGACGCTGCAGACGCACAACCTGGCGCCGAACCAGAGCATCGTCGGGCGCATCGTGCTGCCCAGTCAGCTGGAGACAGGGTCGTTGAAGATCGAAGTGACAGGCGGCAACGTTTGGGCCTTCGCGTCGATTGTCGACGATGGTACGAAGGACCCCGAGTACGTCGCTGCCACGCCGCTGGCGCAGTAATTTTCAGTCCACGCTGTTCCCTCGAAGCGGCGGGTTTCGGCCCGCCGCTTCGCTTTTTGGACGGGTCTCCAGTCAACTCCGTAGAATGTCGCCGATGGACATCGCTGTCCGAGCCGTGAATGTGTCGAAGCGTTACGACGTTTACCGCCGTCCGATCGACCGCGTCATCGAGCTCATCACGCGCCGGCGCCGCCATGACGTGTTCCCTGCGCTGGAGGGCGTTTCGTTCGAGGTGGAGAAGGGCGAGACGATCGGGATCATCGGCCAGAACGGCGCTGGCAAGAGCACGTTGCTGAAGCTTCTTTGCGGCGTCACACGCGCCAGTTTCGGCACGCTCGAGACGCACGGCACGATCGCCTCGATTCTGGAGCTCGGCACCGGCTTCCACCCGGAATTCAGCGGCCGCGATAACGCCGCCCTCAACGCAGCCATCCTCGGGCTTTCAGCAGCCGAGGTCCGCGAGCGTCTGCCGGCCATCCTCGAGTTCTCCGAGCTCGGTTCCTTCCTGGACCGGCCGGTGAAGACGTACTCCTCCGGCATGTACATGCGCCTGGCCTTCTCAGTCGCGGTGAACGTGCATCCGGACATCCTCGTGATCGACGAGGCGCTGGCCGTCGGCGACGGACATTTTCAGAAGAAGTGCATCGAGAAAATCCGCCAGTTTCAGCAGGACGGGAAGACCATTCTCTTCTGCTCGCATTCGCTCTATTACATCAGTTCGATCTGCAGTCGCGCGCTCTGGCTCGAGCAGGGACGAGCCGTCCGTTACGGTCCGTCGCTGGATGTCGTACACGAGTACGAGACATTCCTTCGGGAGCGGGACCGCGAGAAACCGGCCAGTACGCCCGAGGTGAGTGAAGCCGGAACGCCAGTGAGATTGCGCGAGATCGTCGTTTGCGACGCGACCGGTCTTCCGCGCGATCGGTTTGCGCGCGGCGAGGATGTGCATGTGCGGTTGCGCATCGAGTCCGACGTGGCGAAGCAGCCCGTACACGTACTGGTGGGGATTCACCGCGAAGCGGACGACATGCAGTGTTTCGCGGTGGGCACGCACGCCGATGGATTGCCGCCGCTTTCCGGACGCACCGAGTATGAGATGACGGTGCGGCTTCTCGACCTCCCGCTGCTGCGCGGCGAGTACTCCATCATCGCGTACGTTGGCGACGAGCATGCCATCACCGTCTTCGATCGTCGCGACGTGCGGCCGGCCTTTTCGATGACGGGTGATCGTTTCGAGGTCGGCATGATCTCCGTCGAGCACCGATGGGATCTCGAGCCGTCGCGCGTGGAAGTCGCAGCGCCGCGCCGATGATCTCGCTGCTGGTCGTGAACTACCGCTCCGCCGCGCTGGCCGCGGAGGCGGTCCGTACCGCGCGTGCCTCGAGCGCACAGCCGCTGCAGGTCGTCATCGTCGACAACAGTTGCGATCCTTCCGAGGCCGAGAAGTTGCGCAGCCATGCCGACACGCTCATCGTGTCTGACACCAATCGCGGGTATGCCGGCGGCATCAATCTCGGACGGGTTTCGTGTGACGCCGAGACGATCATCGTCTCCAACCCCGACGTAACGCTCGCGCCTGGAGCCATCGATCATCTTCAAGACGCGCTTCGCGAAGCGGCAGTGGCCGGCCCGGCATTCTTCTGGGACGACGATCATCAGTGGATGCTTCCGCCCGGCGATCTCAACACCGCGCCCGAGAAGCTCGATGAAGTGCTGGCCAGCCGCTCGCGCGCCTGGCGCGAGCAGCGTGACCGGCGTCGTTTCCGCAAGCGCGTTGCGTTCTGGTCGCTGCGGCAGACGACGGAGACGCGCATGCTCTCGGGCGCGGTGATGGCCATCCGCGCGGCGGACTTCGATCGGGTAGAAGGATTCGATGAACGCTTTCCGTTGTACTTCGAAGAGTCGGATTTTCTGCGACGCATCGCCGCGATGCGGCGCCGCATCGTCTATGTCCCGGCAGCGCGTTGCCGCCATCTTTTCAATCAGAGCGCGGCGCAGGTAGCGAGCGAAGCGGCGGCGCACTACGCGCAGTCGGAGCTCCGCTACCTCGAGAAGTGGAACGGCCCCTTCGTTGCGCGCGCGCTGAAGCGGATGGAGCGGCCCGCGCCGCCGCTGGTAGCCGCGGAACCATTGCGGCTGCCGTTGTCCGTCAGTCGCGCTGATGTGGTGATCGAAGCCTCGCCCCTGGCGTCATTCGCAACGGCGGCAGGACATTTCCCGGCCGGACGCGAAATCGACGTGCCCGCAGGCATCCTCTCGACCAGAACCGGCGACCTTTATCTGCGAGTCGTCGTCCGCGACACCGGCCTCGTACTGGGAACATATAAAATCACGCCATGAGCGCGACGAGCGTGAGCGTGGTGGTGCCGCTGAGCCGGCACGGTGCCAGTCCCGCGCAAGAGGCGATCGCCACGTATCTGGAGACCACGGGTCTCACGTACGAGATCCTCAATCCCGAGGGAGCGTATTACGGAGTGGCCGCGCGGCGCGGAGTCAGCGATGCGAAGGGAAGCGTCATCGTCATCACCGACCCGGAGCTGCCGTATCCCGTGAGCGCGATCGGCGACGCCGCGGCCATGGTGGAGTCGGGCGCGACGGATGTCGTGTTCGGCAGTACGCGTACTGATTACATCGGACCGGCCTTTCTGCGCGGAGCTCTCGTACCGTTGTTGCCGGATCGCACGATCCAACTCGCGGCGTTTTCGTCGGTCGCAGCGAAGGTCGTGTACGGGGAGTCGCGTCTCCGCGGCCGTGGTTGTGAGCTGGAGACCGCGTTCCTCGCGAACAAGTACGGCTTCCGCGTCGAGAATCTCGTCGTCCATCCCGCCGGGCCGATGCGTGGCCGCTCGTTCGGCGCGGGTGGGGGATTGGCGGCCGCGATTGCCATCCGTTGGGCGAACCGGCGCAATGCTTATCGCGCGGCGCGCCGATGTCCGGTCTGTTTCTCGTCGGAAGTCTGGAGTTGCGCGCAGATCCCGGGCAATGTCGTGCGTGCCTGTCGCCGCTGCAAATGCCGTTACCTGAACCGGTTCATGGATGAGGCGGAGACCAGCACGGCACGGCGCGTTCTCCGCTCGCACGAAACACCGGTTGCGCCGTCATTCGAGGCTCATTCGCCGTCTGCGCGAGAGCGCACGAGCATGCGCCGATTCAATTGGCTTCGCCATCAGTTGGCGATGCGCGCGCGCGTGCTCGAAGTCGGCGTGCGCGACGGCACCTTCGGTGCAACTGCCTCGGCTGAATACGAATACGTGGGAATCGACTCCGTCCAGGCGGCGGCGCGTCATGCGCGTGCGCGCGGCCTGGAGGTTTACTGCGCCACGCTCGAATCGTTCGTCAACACGGGGCCGGCATTCGACGCCATTACGCTCTTCCATGTCTTCGAGAACATGTCCGATCCGCACGATGCTTTGGGACGGATCAAAGACCTGCTCAAGCCGGGAGGCGTGTTGTTCCTGTCCACATTCGATACCGAGGGAATGATCTATCTTTTCTCGGAGCGCAAGCGGATGTCGCAGAACTTCCGCACGCACCTGATCCTCTACTCACGCTCGGCGCTCATCGAGCTGCTGGAACATTCGGGATTCGAGATCGTCGACATCGGTCCGGACTTCGAATATCGCGATCACAAGTTCCTGCGCCACTGGCTTGCCTCGCATCATCCGATTCTTTCGCCGATTGCACGTGCAGCGATGAAACTGCTCCCCGACCCGCTGATCATCAGCACGGGCTCGATCCGAATCGTGGCCAAGCGCCGCTCGGGTCCGCCGTTGAATGTGCGGACGATCCGCTCCGTCGAGCCGACGCATGCCCGCTGACATTCCGGGCGGTCTCCTCGTCCGCGCCTACTGCGACGGCGACGAGCGCGCCATCCTGGGGCTGTTCAATCGCTACTTCCCGCACGCACCGCGCAGCATCGAGCACTTTCAATGGAAGTACAGACTGAATCCATTCGGCAATGAGCGCATCAGCATGGCCTTCGCCGGCGCGCAGCTCACCGGCCACTATGCGGGATATGCCGTGCCGTTCCGGCTTTTCGACGAGAACGGATCACGCGCCCGCAATCTCATCGCGCATCAGATCGGCGACACGATGACCGACCAGTCGGTGCGCCACATCGGCCGCGGCCCGACGAGCGTGCTCGGACGCACGGCGTTGCATTTCTACGAGCGCTTCTGTGAAGGCCAGGTGGCGTTCAACTACGGCTTCAATGTCGCCAACATCCAGAAGTTCTCGCTGCGTTTTCTGCGCAGTGATCGCGTGGAGTCGGTGACTTATCGCGTGGCGGTGCCTTTGCCGCCGATCGCGCGATCGGAACGTTGGCTGCGCGGTTATTCGTTCGAGATCGTGCGCGAGGCGGGAGCGGAGCTCGACGAGCTGTTCCATCGCGTTTCCGGCGCGTATCGTTTTTGCGTGACGCGCGATTCCACGTATTTGCGGTGGCGATACCTGCAATGTCCCGATGTCGAGTACGTCGTGGTGGCCGTGCGCAAGTGGCGGCGTCTGGTCGGTTGGATTGCTTATCGCATCCGCGACGGACGCTTCCAATGGGGCGACGCGCTGTTCGACGCGGAGTTTCCGGATGCCGTGGAGGCGACCTTGCGTCATGTGGTCCCACCGCATCGCGTGTCGCTGATCGAGGGTTGGTTTCCGCCGCGCCCGAATTGGTTCGACGCAACGCTGGCCGGCCTGGGGTTCGAGACGCAACCTCAGCCGCAGGATCTGTCCCTGATGTGCGTACCATTCACGTGGCCGGGCGCGACGGCGCGTATGCGCGAGGATCTCTATTACACGTGGGGAGATAGTGACCTTTTCTGAGGCGGGCGCAACTTCTGCAACGCCGTTCTCATCCGTCATCACTGCCATGAATCTCGACCAGAGGAGCAACAGCGAAAAACGCATCGCCGGCGTGGATCGGAAACGGGTTCTCGTCATCGATGACGACCTGCCGCTGCGAGGCATGCTGGCCGCCGCGCTGCGCCAGCACGGATTCCAGGTCCTGCTGGCAGGCGACGGCGCCGAAGGCCAGCGCGCGCTGACGATTCACCATCCCGACGTGATCCTGCTCGACCTGGCCATGCCCGACGTCAACGGCTGGGATTTCCTGCAACGCTTGCAGGAGACTGGACACCTCGGCAGAGTGCCGATCATCGTCGTGTCCGCGCACGTCCGAGTGGAGCCGCAGGCGTTGCTGCAGATGGGCGTGTCGGCGATTCTTCCGAAGCCCTTCCACCTGCCGGATCTCCTGGACGTGATCGAGCACCTGGTATAGCGCTCATCTGTTGCGAACTCGCAATGAGGTAGCGAATGGTTGGTCAGGCGCATGTCATTTGCACGCGTGTTTTCACCACAGAGACACAGAGAACACAGAGGGGGACGGAGTAAAGCAGATCTTTCAAAGACGGCGATCAAGTCCATCGCCTTCCTCTGTGTCCCCTCTGTGATCTCTGTGTCTCTGTGGTGAAGGTGCGCCCGTGCATCGACGCGCATGAAAATTCTTTCGCGCCGAGCGCCGATCTCGAATTCTCGTTCGAAGCAATACACTACGCGCCCGTGACCGAACGCGAGATCGCCGAACGCCTGGCCGCGCTTTACGACCGGCGTTCGCTGCAAGGGTATGTGCGCTGGAAGGTGCGCACCGATCCGGCGTATGCGGCGGTGCGCGACGTGTTGCGCGGGCGTTCGCGGCCGGTCATCGACGTCGGATGCGGCGTAGGGCTCCTGCCTCTCTATCTGCGCGAGCATGGACATGACGCGCCGATGACCGGCATCGATTTCGATCAACGCAAGATCGACGTGGCTCGCATGGCCGCTCGCGACTACGAAGGGATCGATTTCATTGTTGGCGATGCGCGGGCTGCTCTGCCGCGGGATCACGACGTCGTCCTGCTCGACCTCCTTCACTACTTCGATTCCGCCTCGCAGCAGACGATTCTCGCCAACGCCGCGACCGCCGCGGGAAGCGACGGCGTGGTGGTGATTCGTCAGGGGATTCGCGACGGCTCATGGCGCCATCGATTGACCGCGTTCGTCGACGGGCTTGCGCGCGTGTTTCGCTGGATGAAGGCGGAGCGGATCAATCTGCCGGCACGCGATGAGGTCGAAGCCGCATTCAAAGACTTCGACGCCGAGGTGCGGCCGTTGTGGGGAAAGATGCCTTACAACAGCTACCTGTTCGTCCTTAAGCCGCGCGCAACTGCGCGTCGTCCGGAATGAGGAACTCGTAGCCCCGCTCCTGCAGCGCCACGATGACGCTTTCGAGCACGCGCAGGGAGTGCTCGCGCCCCTGGTGCAGCACGAGAATCGCGCCGGGCTCGAGCATCGGAAGAATGCGGGCGACGACCTGCGCGGGATCGCTGATCACTCCATCGAAACCGCGCGCGGTCCAGCCGATCAGGCGCATGTCGCGTCGCGCGAGGGCCGGATGCACGGCCGGGTTCTTGTGGCCGACCGGCGCGCGAAACCAGCGTGGTGTGCTGCCCGTGATTGCGGCGAGCGAGCGATTGCAGGCATCGATCTCGTCGCCCACGCGCCCGGGGAACAAACACCAGAACGTCCCGGAGGGATGCGTTTGCGAGTGGTTGGCGAGCGAGTGACCGCGATCGACGATCGCGCGAGCGAGTTGCGGCTGCTGTTCCGTCAATTCGCCTTTGACGAAGAACGTGGCTTTGACGTTATGTGCATCGAAGAGGTCGAGCACGGCCGGGGTGTCGTTCGTTGGACCGTCATCAATCGTCAGCCACACGGCCTTGCGATCGGTGGCGAAGCGCGTGATGACGGGGCCGAGCCACTGCACGTTCGGCCGCAGCGTCGGATAAAGAAGCAGCGCATGCGAGAGGGCCAGCACGCCGATCGCAGCGAGGGGAGAGTACGGCCAGAGCAGGATGAGTGCGAAGGGCGCGACGACCGCGAAGCAGAGGATCACTGCGCGGATGCCACACCTCCTTCGAGCCGCGCGATGGAGTCCCGCAGCGTGAATGCAATCACAGCGGCGATGGCATTGAGCGCCAGCAGCGCCAGAAACTGCCAGGCCACGAAGCGGACCCACGTCGATTGGCGGGCGAAATGCGCGGACGCCACACTGAGAAGCAGCATGACCACGACACCGTTGACGCGGATACCGCTGGCGCGACCGTGTGTCATCACACGGAGGAGAGGCGCGATGGTCATTGCCGAGAGGATGGTTGGGACCTGCAGCAGCACGAACGCCAGAGGCAGCGACACGATCAACGCCAGCGCAACGTTCCATTCGACGAAGAGCGTTGCGGCCAGATAGCAGGCGAACGTCACCGTTATCCACGACATCGCCAGCCACGTCTCCGTCGCGCTCTGATGCCGATCGATGATGAGGATTCCATCGCTTGGTTGCGGCTGCGCGCGACGCAGACGCAGATACGCGATCAGACGGAACAGCGCGAAGTTGTGACGTGAAGGGAACCAGCGCGCGTCGGCGCGGCCGCGAATGAGTCTCACGTCCGCGCCCCGTCCGCGAACGGCTGAAACGCAAACCACTGGAACCAGGACTGGCGAACGATGGTCTCCAACTCCTGCGTCCAATCCTCCATGGCCCGCTCGAATGATTCGGCACGGTCGCGCGTGCGTTGCACTTCGAACGGCTTGCCGGCCACGAGCCGGTAGCGGCGGCGGCCCATGCGCACGATGAACAAGGGATAGATCGGCACGCGCGCCGTCATCGCCAAGGCAAAGGGCCCGGATGGGAAGAGTGCGCGTTTTCCGAAGAGCGTTCCCGGCGAGGTGGAGATTCCGGGAGTGACGCGGTCTCCCTGGATGGCGATGATCTCGCCGCGTTGCAACGCGTGCAGCAGGTCGAGCGCGAGAGCGCTGGCGCGTGTGCTGAAGTCGATTTTCAGCGCATGGGTCACGGTGCGGCCGTGCAGCTCTTCCTCATAGCGATGCGTCTCCGGATCGGTCTCCGGCGCGCGCACCATCACCAGAGGCCGCCGCGCAATCTCGGCAAAGAGCTGCGCGGCGATGTCGTAGCTGCCCATGTGCGCGGTGAGGATGATCGCTCCGCCTTCGCGCGACTGGAGCTCTTCGAAGTACGCAGATCCACTGAACTCCCAATCGGGTCCGACACGCAGCTCCTTGAAGCGCACGTTGTCGGCGATGACGTTCGAGAAGTTCCAGAACACGCGGTAGCAGCGGAACAAGTTGACCACCGCCGTCGATCCCGGCAGGATCGCTTTCAGGTTGCTCATGACGCCGCGCCGGCCCGATCCCCACAGGAGGAGAAAGAGGGCCGACCACGTGGAAAGGACAGTCAGCTCCACCCACAGCGGCAAGTTCAGCACGCCCCATCGCAGAAGGCGCCGCCAGATCACACCGTGAACGACAAACCTGCGCAACAGGGTCACGGCCGGATGATATCGCCCAAGGTCCTGTCCATCGACGGCAGCCGCGGTCGCAGGAGGCGGAACAGCGGGCTGTTCATCAGGTCCTCGTCGCCCGGATAGGTGGGGACGAACTGCAGCGGGAAGCGCTCGAAGATCTCGCGGTCGCTGCGCTTGCGGCGCTGCTGCACGTCATGGCGTTTCTGGGCCAGCAGCGACTGGTGCTTCACGATCCAGTCGAATGCGCGAAACTGCATCGTAGTGAGCGGGTCGTCGATGGCCACGAGAAACGGCCGCCGCGTGATCCTGCGCAGCACTTTCAGCCTTCGCGACGCTGGCATGGCCGGCATGGCGAACGCGCGCCCGAGCTCTTTGGCCTCGGGATTCCGCGTCGTTGCGTAGTGATGAAGGCGATGCAGGTAGGCGAAGAACACCGATCCGCCAGCCTCGGCGAGGTTCTCGTAGTTCTTGATCGCCGTCTGCAGCGCGTTGCGCTCGAACAGAACGCCGCGCTCGAAATCGCCGAGGCGGTTGCTGGTCGTGCTCGAGGCGTGGCGCACCAGCGCGGCGGGCTCGAACAACACGCGGTATCCGGCGATCCACGAGCGCCAGCCGAAATCGACGTCCTCGAGGTAGGCGAAGAAATCTCCGTCGAATGCTCCGAGCTCCATCAGCGGGACGCGCCGCGAGATCATGTTTCCGCCGCAGGCGAACAGCAGCTCGTCTCCCGCGGCGGGCTCCTCGCGCGAACCGAGCGGGTAGCGGAAGCCGTTCTGGAAGGCATGACCGTCGAACGTCATCATGCCGCCGATGAAGTCGATCTTCGTGCCGGTGGGATCGACGATCTTTCCGCCGATGGAGATCACGTCATCCGGCGCTGCGTCGATGGCGCGCACGAATGCGGCCAGCCAGCCCGGTTCCGGGACGGCGTCATTGTTGAGAAAGATGACGTTCGTGGCGGTAGAGCCGCGCAACGCTGCGTCGAGGCCGCCGGTGAAGCCGGTGTTCTCCGGCAGCGCGAAGAGTTTCACGTCCGGATGGCGCGATGCGATTGCGGTCGCCGATCCGTCGGTCGAACCGTTGTCGACGACCGTGATCGAGGCCGTCGACGAGACCAGGTCGCCGAGCTGTGCCTGCACCGCGGCAACGCACGCGAGCGTCTCGCTCCGGTTGTTCCAGTTGACGATGATGATCTCGGTCATGCTCATGCGCGCAGCCGCCGTTTGAGGCGGTCGAGGATCGAAGACGGACGCTGTGTGAGTGCGGGGCGCAATGCGAAGGCGTCTTTCGTTTTTTCGCTGCGCGGCGCGCGGCAGAATTCACGCAGCGGCGCCAGAGTCCGATCCCACTGATGTTCCGAAACGAAACGGCGTGCGCCGCTGGACATGGCGGCGTAGCGCTCGCGATCGCTCAGGATGGCTACGATCTCATCGGCGAAAGCCTGCGGCGCGCCGGCGCCGATCACGGAGCCTGCTGAGTAACGCATCAGCAGCTCGTCCGTACCGGGCGCCGAGCTGGTGACGATCGGCAGTCCGCACCAGAGGTAGTCATAGACGCGCGTGCGCATCGAGAGATCAGTCTCGATCGACCTCGGGAACGTGAGCAGGGCGAGCGTGAAGCGCTCGAAGAAATCGGCGCGCTGTTCGTAGGGCGCCCACGGCTCGAATCGGACGAAGGGGTAGTTCTTCGAGCGCGCATGTGCAATGGCCTCGGCCAGTTTTCCCTGCGGCGTGATCTCGGGATTCGGATGCGTGGTGAACGTGAGCGTTGCGTCCGGAATCGACTCCCGCACGATGGCCACCGTCTCGATCGCGGAGATCGGGTCGTACCAGTCGTAAATCCCCCCGAAGAGAATGGCCGGCGACGCAAGATCGCGCGTAGTCTCCGGCCGCGGCGGCTGCACGCCGAATGGCGCGATGCCGATGAGTGACTCGAGCCGCGGATCCTCTTCGAAGAGAACCGGATTCAAACGTCCGGCTGCGAGCAGCAACCCTAAGTAAAAGAGCCGCTGCGCTTCCGACGCGCAGAGAAAATAGTCGCCGTGCGCCAGAGACTCCATCAGCGTGGCGTGATCGTGCTGAAACACTTCGTCGCCACGCTCGGCGTAGTAGTGCAGGTTCTCAATGATGAACGGATCGTAGAGATCGACGACTGTCGGGATGGGATGTGCGTGTTGGAAAAACGCGTTTGCGACGTGGCCCTGAATGACCGCCATGTCGTGAGCCTCGCTGGCGGTGACGAACGTTTCAAGAGGCTCGGCGCGGCAGCCTTCCACGGCGCCTGCATCTGGGGAGAGGATGGTTACGCCGTGGCCGTCGGCGAGCAGCACACGCGCGATCTCGACGAAGCGGATTCCGATTCCGGCGGGCTGGCCGTGACCGAGCGGCTCCGGACAAACGAGCAGGACCCGGCTCAACCGCGCCCTCGCAACTTTTCGAGCGTGGTGTGAACCTTCCACGTTTTCGAGCGATAGATCATCTCGAGCAGGCCGTTGAGGCGGCCGATCTCGACGCTCTTCTGCTGAAGACCATTCGCTGCTTCGGCATTCAGCGCGCGAAGATCGAGTGTTTCCCGCATGAGCCGCTCGGCCTGAATGGTCTTTTCGTCGAGCCTGCCGAGGAGATCCTGCATTTCGACTAGCGCCGCTCGAGCCGCAGCTTCGGATGCGGCGTCTGACGCGGCCAGCGCCCCTTCGAGCTCGCGGACGCGCAGTGCGTAGCCATTGATCGTGTTCATCGTTTCGACGCCGTCGCGGGTCGCACGCGCGATCTCGATCTCCGTCGCATCGGCCAGGCCCTTCGCTTCGATGAGATCCGAATAGAGCGCGCCGGCGCGACGTTTCTGGCGCTCGAAAACATTGGCGATGACGTCGTTGTCGATCAGCGCGGCATGCTTGCGCCACACCTGCAGCTTGGCGGCGCGAAAGCGGGGCGAGCCTTCCGGCGCGGCCAGCACCACCGACGATCCGCCTTCGAAATGACGCACCTCGCACGTGATGCGCGGCACGCGCAGGAACGTTCCGCGCCGCGAGAGGCGGATCAGGAAATCCCAGTCCTCGAAAAGATCGAACGCGGTGTCGAACCCGCCGACGTCGAGGAACGTGTCCCGCTCGACGAGCAGTGCGGGGAGTGGGATGTAATTGTCGAGCAGCAACAGCTCGCCGTCGAAGTCCTGCGCGTAGAGCCGAAGGCGCGAATGGGTTTCGTACGATCCGCTCTCGGCCGGCCGGAGAAACGCCGAGACGGCATCGCTGTACCAGGCCGTGTGCGCCGATCGAGCGGCATTCGCCAGTGTGGCCAGATGCTCCGGATAGAAGAGATCGTCATCGTCGAGGAATGCAATGAAGCGATTCGACGCGGCGCGAACGCCGGCATTCGCCGCCTCGGAACGTCCGCGTGATGTTTCGTGGTGGACGAGCGTGACGCCATCGAGCGACGGCTGTGCGCCGCCATCGTTCACCACGACGATCTCGCACGGATAACCGGTAGCGCGCACCGAGGCGATGGCTTCATCGAGAAGCGCGGGACGATCCTTCGTGCGGATGATGACGCTCACCGGCAACGGTTCGCTCGTCACTTCGATCGTGGGTGCCGCGCCCATGCGCCGTTGTAGCTCGCTCACCGGCATCGTATGGAGCGAGGGCAGATCGACGACGAAGTACGCCTCGGCGGATCTGGCCTTGCCAGTCCCGCGATCCGGCAACGTCATGGCGCGATAGGTATTGAGCCCGCGCGCATAAGCGACGTAATCGTGGACGGTGAGCTGCGACGCGTGCTCCGCGACCGCCGCGTATTTGGCATCCGCCACGTCGGAGATGTCGACCAGCGTATTCGGCCGAGGCAGGGGAGCGCTCACTTCGTAAAAGGCCACGCGCGCCACGGCGAGATCCGCGAAGAGGGTTGCGTCGCGCTGCACGGTCTCGCAGAACAGGCGCGAAAGAGCTACATGATCCGGGTGGATCTCGACGGGGCTGGGCACGAGCACGAGATCGGGACGAAACTCGAGGAGTTGTGTGCGAATGGACTCCGCGGCAGCTTCGCCCAGTGCACGGTCCGGGTATCCGAGGAAGACCACTTCCGCCGGCCCCAAGAGAGCGATGCCGCGGCGCGATTCGACTTCCCGCGCTGCCGCATCCCCTGCCTCCGCGCCATCGGTGGCAATGACGATGCGGACCGCTCGATGCTCGCGCATATGCTGCGCTACGACACCGCCGCAGCCGATCACCTCATCGTCCGGATGAGGTGCCAAAACGAGCAGCCGCTCGCCGCGGAGCAGCGCCGGTTCGTACGGAATCGCCTCCGCCTCGATCAACACGGGGGCTAGTATAAGAGGGCGGGGCGCAGAGGGCCCGTTTGTGACCTCTGCCACGCTGCTCGCTGCGCTCGGCCCTCTATACTGAGCCGGGCCGCTGGATGTCAGACGAAGGGATGAGTGCCGAGCTTGCGCGTCTGCGCGCCGAGCACCGGCAGGTGAGGGACCTGCTCGTGTTGATTCAGGAGCTCACCTCGCGCGCCGTGCGCAGTGAATCCGTGGGCGACCTCTTCTCGCGCGCCTTTCCGACCCTGTTTCGCTGCCTGCCGTTCGATGTCGGCGTCGGCGTAATGCTCGAGCAGAACCTCGACCTCTACATCTCCACGCGCCATGGCGCGGACGCGCTGATCAGCGACCGGCTCGTGGCCGACATCCGCAGGACTCTGGAAGCCGTGATCCCGCTGTCGTTCGCCACGACCGAGGTGGTCGTCAAAGCAGAGATGCACGATCTGCCGCAGGCAGAGTCGGTCATCGACCGGGCGAACGGCAATGGCGCGCAATACGAAACACACGCGATCCTGCAACAAGGCGCGCGCACGGCTGGGTTGCTACTGCTCTTTCGCGTGCAGCCGTCGTTCGACGAACAGGAACAGCAACTGCTGGAGATCTTCTCCACGCAAGTCTCCATGCTGCTCGACACGATCGAGGCGCGCGCGCGGATCGTCAATCTCGCGGACACGGACGACCTCACCGGCATCTGGAACAAGCGCTATTTCCGCCGCCAGCTGCCGCAGGAGATGGAGCGCGCCCGCACGTTCAACATCCCGCTCACGCTCCTGCTCTTCGACATCGACGAATTCAAACAGATCAACGACAGCTTCGGTCACGTGATCGGCGACGTCGTGCTCTCGGAGCTCTGCGGGGTCGTGCGCGAAACGCTGCGGCCGACCGACATCCTCGCTCGATTCGGCGGAGACGAGTTCGCGATCGTCTTACCGCATACCGATGCCGCCGGCGCCGTAGCCGTGGCCGAGCGCGTGCTGAAGCGCGTGCGTGGATTGACCATTCCGACCGATGAAGAGGGAGCGATCCAGTGCTCCATCTCGATCGGCATCGCCGAGTTTCACCACGACGACCTCACCGCCAACGATCTGATCCGCCGCGCCGACGAGCGTCTATATCTCTCGAAACGACAGGGGAAGAACCGCTACACTGCGTGAGAGTTTTATGTCGAAATACCTCATCGCCAACTGGAAGATGAACCTCCCGCCCGAGGGCGTCGAATCGTACATGGCGAACATCTGTGGCGCGGACCCGCGTGACGTGACGATGGTGGTCGCGCCGCCGTACCCGTTTCTGCGGCACGTCGTAGCATGCGGCGCGGTGTCGGTGGCGGCGCAGAACTGCAGCGATCAGCCGTCCGGCGCGTTCACCGGAGAGGTATCGCCGTCGATGATCCGCGAGTGCGGCGCCGATTCCGTGATCCTCGGGCATTCCGAGCGCCGCAACCTCTTCCACGAAACCGATGCCGTCATCGCGCGCAAACTCGCACTGGCGATCGCGACGGGACTCGAGCCCATCCTCTGCATCGGCGAAGACCTGCGCGTACGCGACTCGGGCGAAGTGTCCCGCTTCCTCGCCGACCAGCTCAAGACCGCCGCCATCGAGACCCTCGGCGAAACACCCGAGATCATCATCGCCTACGAACCGGTCTGGGCCATCGGCACCGGCCGCGTTGCCAGCGGAGCTCTCGTCGCCGAAACCCTCGTCGAGATCCGCAACGCACTGACCCGCTTCTGGCCCTCGCGATTCTCCACAGCCCCGATCCTCTACGGCGGCAGCGTCACCCCCGACAACGTCGCCGACCTCGTCGAGCACGGAACCATCGACGGGTTCCTCGTCGGAGGGGCGAGTCTGGATGCGAGGAAGTTTTTGGCGATTCACGCCGGGATGCGGTGAGGGGGCGATTAGAACGTCCCCGCAGGCGTTGTAGGCCGCGAGGCGGCAGCTGTTACCATGCTACGGTCTGTCGCTCCGGCTGCGGGCGATCCCGCTCGGAGGCGCAGCGACACCAGGATTTGCATGCGCGCTGAACGAAGGGTTCCGGGCAACGTATGGTGCGAGACCAGCTTGACGATTGCGTTGGGTTCGACTGGGACGACGGCAACATCGACAAGAACTGGCATTCCCATCGTGTCGCATGGTGGGAATGCGAGGAAGTGTTCTTCAATAGCCCGCGGCCGATCTTCGAAGATCCGACGCATTCACGTACGGAGGAACGACTCTACGTCCTCGGCCAAACAAACTCTGGACGGTGGCTATTTGTGTCCTTTACGGTTCGCAACGATCTCATCAGACCAATATCGGCGCGCGACATGAACGCTCGAGAGCGAAAAACCTATGACCTCCATTCGAAAAAAGATCCCCAAGTTCAATAGTGAAGACGAGGAGCGCGAGTTCTGGTCTCGTGCTGACTCCACGGAGTACATTGACTGGTCAAAGGCTGAGGAACGGCCGCTCCCGCGTCTCAAGCCGACGTTACGCACGATCTCCATCTCACTTCCTGAATTTGTCGTCGTCGAGCTGACGAGACTGGCCAGCAAACGGGATGTCTCCTACGAGTCGCTGCTCAAGACGTATCTCGTTGACCGTATTCAAGAGGAGCTGGCTGCTGAGAAGCGTTCGTCCCGCGTACGCTGAGCGCTCCCACGACCCTCTATCGACTTGCTTCTTGACGCCGCGTCCGTTTCCGGGAAGAATTCGCGTCCCTGTCCCGTTTGGGATCAGCGCACCGGAGATTCCATGATCATCTTTCTCGTCATTTTGCACGTCCTCATCAGCATCTTTCTGATCCTCGTGGTCCTCGTCCAGCAGGGCAAGGGCGCGGATCTGGCGGGTGCGTTTGGTGGCGGTGGGTCGCAGACAGCGTTCGGCGCGCGCGGCGCAACGACGCTTCTGCACAAACTGACGACGGGGTTCTTCGTCGCGTTTGTCGTTACCTCGATGTCGCTGGCCATCCTTCAGGCCCGCCCTCGTACCTCTGTCATGAGCGGCACTGCCGCGCCGACGGCTCCGGCCCCGGCGAAAGCCCCCGCGAAGTAAGGTTCTTTGGAACGCCAGCCCAAGTGGCGGAATTGGTAGACGCGCACGTTTGAGGGGCGTGTGGAGAAATCCGTGCCGGTTCGAGTCCGGCCTTGGGCACCAATGCTGACAACGAAAAGCTCGCCGCAAGGCGAGCTTTCTTGTTTGTGCGTCTATCCGCGATCGGTGATTCTGCGGTCGTACTCGCCGGCGCGATCGAGGAACGATTCGATGCTTCTTCCGAGGCCGAGCTTTTCCGTGAGGTCGGTCGACTTGTCGAAGTCGGCGCGGAGTCGTTCGGCCTCGGCGAGGTAGTAGTCGCGCAGCCCGGTCTCGATGCGGAACTCGGGGTACTTCTCCGCGAGCGTACGCATCCACTCTTCCACCTGGCGGCGGCGGTCTTTGTCGCCCACGCCATTTTTCAGATCGGAGAGCAGGGTCGTGACGACGCCGGAGAGGATCTGCGTGCGCTGCTGCTGGAGTGGTTGAATGGGAGCAGGCGCATCGTTCGACATGGCGGCGGAATGGTAACAGCGTTACGGCTACAATGCCGGCCGGCATGAAAGTGCTCATTGCGAATCGGGGCGAGATCGCCGTGCGGGTCATTCGCGCCTGCCGCGAAATGGGTTATCCCACCGTCGCCGTCTACTCCGAGCCCGACCGTGCCGCGTTGCACGTGGTCTCCGCCGATCAGGCCATGCCGATCGGTCCGGCCCCATCGAGCGAGAGCTACCTGCGCATTGACCGCATCCTCGAAGCGGCCAGGAAAAGCGGCGCCGAGGCGATTCATCCCGGCTACGGATTTCTTGCCGAGAACGCCGGCTTCGCACGCGCCTGCCGCGACGCGGGTCTCCTGTTCATCGGGCCATCGCCGGAGTCGATCGAGGCGATGGGCTCGAAGACCGAAAGCCGGCAGCGGATGAAGGCCGCCGGAGTGCCGGTTGTGCCCGGGCTGACCGAGGCGGTGAAGTCGTTCGACGAGATCGCCGAATTCGCGCGCGCGACCGGCTTTCCGATCATGATCAAGGCCAGCGCTGGCGGCGGCGGGAAGGGTCTCCGGCTCGTCGAGCGCGAGGCCGATCTCCGCCAGGCATTCGAGCGCGTCACGAGCGAGGCCGAGTCGTTCTTCGGCGACGGCGCGGTATACGCCGAGAAGTTCATCGCCTCCCCGCGTCATATCGAAGTGCAGATCGTCGGCGATCAGCACGGCAATATTGTCCACGTCGGCGAGCGCGAATGTACGTTGCAGCGGCGGCATCAGAAGGTCGTCGAAGAATGCCCCTCGCCTGTGGTCGACGAGGAGCTGCGCGCCAGACTGGGAGCGATGGCAGTCAAGGCAGCGGCGGCAGTGAACTACTACTCGACCGGCACTATCGAATGCCTGATGGGTCCCGACCGCGAGTTCTACTTTCTCGAGATGAACACGCGCCTGCAGGTCGAGCACCCCGTGACCGAGATGGTGTGGGGCGTCGATCTCGTGAAGGAGCAACTTCGCGTCGCACGTGGCGAACGTCTGTCGTTCCGGCAGGAGGATATCCGCCCGTCCGGACATGCCATCGAGTGCCGCGTCTATGCCGAGGATCCGGCGCGCAATTTCGCGCCGTCGCCGGGCCTCATCCGCTACATCAGCCTTCCGCAGGGACCGGGCATTCGCAACGACCAGGGCGTCTATGCCGGCTACACGGTTCCGGTGTTCTACGACCCGATGTTGTCGAAGCTGATCGTGCACGGGCGGTCGCGGGAAGAAGCCATCGGGCGGATGCGCCGCGCGCTCACCGAGTATCGCGTCGAAGGGATCATGACCACGATCCCGTTCTTCACGCACATCATGAACGACGCGCAGTTTCAGGCCGGCGAGTTCGACACCGGTTTCATCGACCACATCCTGAAGTCGATCGATTTGTCGCACGCGCCTTTGTCGGAGCACGAGGTCGAGGCGGCGATTGCCGCGGCGGCGATCCTGGCGTTCGAGGAATCGCAGAACGTGAAGCTCCCTGAAGATGGTCCTTCGCGGTGGCGCGACGCCGCGCGCGAAGAATCGGTGCGAGGCAGGCTATGAAGTTCATCGCGCGCACTGCTTCGCTGGGCGTTTCTGCCGATGGGGAAGGGCCGCGGCAGATCGATGTGGAAGTGCTCCGTCATGGCCCGGCCTATCGCGTGCGCATCGGCGAGCGCTGGTTCGAAGCTGATTTCGTGAGCGCTGGTCCGTTCGTCCGTTCGCTACGGCTCGACGACGGCACGCAGCTTTCCCTCACGCACCATCGCGACGGCAACACGCACGAGATTTCCCTCGGCGGCGCGACCGTGACGGTCGATATCGTCGATCCGCTGGCGGCGAAACGCCGCGGCCGCGAGGACGAGATCGGCGGCAGCGGCGTCATCAAGGCGCTGATGTCCGGACGCGTGGTGCGCGTGCTGGTGGCTAAAGGCGACGTCGTGCGCAAAGGCACAGGGCTGCTGATCCTCGAAGCGATGAAGATGGAGAACGAGATCGTGGCGCCGGCCGACGGTACGGTCGACGCGCTGTTTGTCGAAGCCGGGCAGACTGTGGAATCGGGCGCCGAGTTGCTGCATGTTTCTTAGCGGCGGTCGGCAGTCGGCAGTCGGCGGTAGACCACCACCCGTCCGCGGCTTGTCTCTCTACTGCCGACCGCCGACCGCCGACTGTTACTGTGACCCACGACCATCCACCGCAGAGCCCGCACCGTATAATTCCGGCGCCATGTCCGACACTCCGCCGCTCGGTCCTTATGCAATCGGTGAACGAGTTGGTGCATCGGTCTGGCTCGCCGAGGACACGCGCAATGGACGCGCGGTAGCGGTCAAGCTGCTGGCCAAGCAGCTTCCCAAGGATGTTGCCAAGCGCGATGCGCTGATCCGCGACGTTCGTCTGGCGGCGGCGCTGTTCCACACGTCGCTCGTGCCGGTGCAGGAGATCACGCCGGCCGGCGACAACCTGCTGATGGTGATGGACGTGATCGACGGCCAGCCGATCACGCGCAAAGTGGCCGGCGCGCCGATGGAGCGCGGCGAGTTTTTCCGCATCGCCTATCAGCTCACGCATGTCGTCAAGTACCTCCACATCAAGAACCTGCTGCACGGCAACATCGCCGGCGATTCCGTGCTCATCACTCCCGACGGTCAGGTACGGCTGTGCGGACTGAACATCGCCAACCTGTTGCGGCGCGAGCACACGTCCACGGCCTATCAGCAGAAAGGCGCGGACGCGCGCGCAGTCGCGTACATGGCGCCGGAGCAGATCGCGTCGCAGACCGTCAGCGAGCGCTCCGATATTTTCTCCACCGGCGTCGTGCTGTACGAAGCAGCCACCGGCAAGCTGCCGTTTGGCGGCGCGACTGCGGCAGACATCGCCCGAGCGGTGGTGGAAGGACAACCCGCCTCTCCCAAGACCGCAAACCCCAACATCGACAATGGCGTCCTCGGAATCCTCGGGAACTGTCTGTTCAAGGATCCGTTCAAGCGTTACGACGGCATGAAGGCGTTGTCGGCCGCGATCGAGAAAGTCGAGCCCGACGTGATCCAGTTCGCCGCGCAACTGGAGAAGAAGATCGTCACGTCTGCCGCGGCTGCGACCAACCAGAAGCGCTCGATCCTGTTCATCGCGGACGTGGCCAACTATGACGCGCTCGCCGCTGAGAATCCTGAAGCCGCGTCGAAAGCCGCCGCACGCATGCAGCAGATTCTCGGCGAATCGGTGTATCTGTTCGATGGGCAGGTGATCGATCCCTTCAGCACGCGACTGGTCGCGGAGCTGCCATCGGTCGACAGCGCACTCGAAGCGGGACGCAAGGGCGAGTTCGATTTTTCACCGTTGCAGCAGGAAGGCGATCCGATCGACGTGCGCATGTTGCTGCACGCGGGCGAGCTGGAAATGCACGACGGCGCGCCGTCCGGTCCGGCCATCGACCGCGCCGTGGCGACGTTGGCGCAGTTGACGCCGAACACGCTCTTCATCACCGAGGACTTCGTGAAGGAAGGGCGCGGCAGCGTGCGGCTGCGCGATGCTGGGGCTCGCGCCGGCGTGAAGCTGTACACGATCATTCCGCCTGAGCCGGCCGCACCGACGATCACCGAGCCGGAGCCATCCACCGCCGAGCTCGAGGCCGAAGACGCGGCCGTGGCGGAAGTGGAAGCGATGATCGCGTCCGCGGCCCGCCGCAAGCGAATGATGGTGGTCGGCGTGGCGACCTTGTTGATTCTTCTGCTCCTCGGCGGCGCGGCATTCCTGTGGAAACGTCGCGACACAGGGACGGGAACGGTAGTCGCGACCACCGCTCCGAAGGGTCCGCAGCCGGCGTCGGTCGAGCATCCGCGGTCTGTTTTTCTCCCGCCGTTCATCGTCGACTCGGTCGAGCCCGTGGACGTGGAGCGCGCGAATGGGATCCGCCTCAGTGCGATCGAAATCCTGCGCACGTTTCCCGATCTGCGCGTCGTCGAAGCGGCTGCTCCCGATGCGGCGGCATACTCTGTACACGTTCGTACCGCGGCGGCCGGCCCTGAAATCGTGATCGCCAACGGTGCGAAGACTTCCGCGCCTGTGGCACTGCTCGACGCCGCCAGCGGCATCCGCGCCATCGTGCCGTGGGTGCTCGCGGATGTTCAGGCGAAGCCGCGCACCGATGCTTCCACGGACGCGCTGAACTCATACGCTGACGCCGTGATGGCCCGCTCGCTGAACGACGCAGCGCGCGCGGATGCTTCGGTGCGAGCCGCTCTCGCGTCCGATCCCAAGTTCCTCCCTACGCAGTTGCTAGCTATGGACTTTTTCGCCTCGACGGGCCGTGAAGAGGATGCCATCGCGGCCGCGCGCGAGGTCGTGGCTCTCGATCCGGAGAACCTCGGCGCGGCGCGGAAAGTGGCCCGCGCCAGTTTGTTTCGTGGCGATTTGAATCAGGCCTTTGCGCTGTTCGAGCTCATCCTGCGCCGCGATCCGAAAGATGCCGAAGCCCTCAATCATGTCGCGCGGTACGCCGTTGCTGCTGGCGACGTGACCAAGTTCAACGCGATGCTTGCGCGACTGAAGAGCCTGCCGGCCATCGCGGTCGAAGCGCACGAGCCGGACCTGCTGGCCGCCGCGGGACGCATCGACACCGCCATCCAGCGCTACTACGCCATCGAGGAGACGGCGCCCGACAATTCCGCGCTGGCGCTGAAGATCGGGCGCCTTTCCGTGCTCCGGCATTCGCTTCCCATCGCCGAGATCGAGCAGAAGAAGCTCGCCAAACACGATCCGCTGTATGGCCATCACATGTTGAACGCGTACATCGCCGCGGAGAAACAGGATCGCGCCACCGCGTTGCAGGAGTTGGAGAAGGCTCTTGCCTCCGCGGTTCCGGGCGACGAATCGTGGACGAACGCCGCTGAGGTCCACGCCATCCTCAACGACACGCCCCGCGTTCTGGAGGCACTCGAGAAAGCAGCACAGCGCAAAGAGCCGACGGCCGCGTACGTGCTCGCGCATCCGCTGTTCCGCTATCTGACGAACGATGCGCGATTTCTGGAGCTGAAGACGAAGCTCACGGCGCAGCAGGCTGAGATGCGGACCGCGCTCGCGCAGGTGCGTTGATCCATAATTGCCCCGATGATCGTTACTGCCCGGCTGACGTTTTCTGCGGCGCACCGCCTGCACAATCCGAATCGCGACGCGGAATGGAACCGCCGTACTTACGCAAAGTGCGATAACCCGCGTGGTCACGGCCACAACTACGCGCTCGAGGTGAGCGTGAAAGGCCGCATCGATCCCGAGACCGGAATGGTGATCGACCTCAAGCAGCTCAAAGACATCATGCGCGAGCGCGTCATCGACCGCGTCGACCACACCAATCTCAACGAAGACGTCGACTTCCTGAAAGACATCATCCCCACCGCCGAAAACCTGGCGCGATCGTTCTGGGAACAGCTCGCACCGGCCATCCCGCACGGTGAGTTGTACGAGATCGTGCTCGAAGAAACCGAGCGCAACTCGGTGAGGTATCGCGGCGAAGACGAGTAGTGGTCAAGATCTCCGCGATACACTCCGCGCCATGAACTACGACCTGGCCATGATGGCTCTCGACGGGTTGGCGCGGGCGCCGATGAGTGTGTTTGTTGAGAAGGGCGAGGTGATCGTCGAGGCGGAGGCGGCTTCGTTCAAGGAGCTGGCGCGGCTCTGTTTACTTCTCGGCGGGGCGCAGACGACGGCGGACGCGTTCGAGCTTGCGCCGGGCGCACATGTGACGGCCGATTCGCCGATGCTGCGGTTACGCCTGAAGGAAGATCAGTAGCGCAGGACCGAGTGCAGGGCGACACCGTCGCCGAGTTTCTCGCGGCCGCCGAGGAATCCCAGCTCGATGACGATGGCGGCGCCGGCGAGCGTGGCGTCGAAGCCGCGCACGAGATGCATTGCTGCGGCGAGTGTGCCGCCGGTGGCGAGGACGTCGTCGATGACCAGCACGCGATCGTCGTGAGTCAGTGCGTCGTCGTGGATCTCGAGCGCGTCGCTGCCGTATTCGAGGACGTATTCATGGCGCCGCGTCGTCCATGGCAGTTTGCCGGGCTTGCGGATCGGGACGAAGCCGGCGCCGAGGTTTTGCGCGACGATGCTGCCGAAGATGAAACCGCGCGACTCGATGCCGGCCACGATGGTGATGCCCTGATCGCGAAACGGCTTGGCCAACTGCGCGCACGTACTGGCCAGCGCTTCGGCGGATCGGAGCAGCGGCGTGATGTCCTTGAACACGATTCCCGGTTTCGGGAAGTCGGGAACATTGCGGATGAATGATTCCAGTTGTGCGGTGGTCATGGATAGCGTGCTCAGGTCATGATCAGAACTTCACGTCGAAGTCGGGCAGTTTGCCGCTGAACTCTTTCGATTCCTGATCGATGCGGATGACTTCCGCGTAACGCGGGCCTTCACGGATCTCTTCGATCCATTCGTCGATCGACTTCTTCTCGCCTTCGACGAGCGCTTCGACCGAGCCATCGCGGTTGTTCTGGATCCAGCCCTTCAGACCCATGCGCCGCGCTACGCGCGTCGCGTAAAAGCGGTAGCCGACGCCTTGCACTTTGCCGTGGATTCGCAGATGCCGCTGTTCCTTCATAGGTGGCGGATTGTATCCGACCATATGATCACCCGCGACGGCGCGCCGGCTTCTTCGCCGGCGCCTTTTTCTTGGGTGTCACTTTCGCCGGCGCGGGCTTGGGTGCGGGAGCCTGCACGGCGGCGGCCGGTGGCGGCCGTTTTTGCAGCTCGGTAATGTTCCTCTGCAGTTCCGCGATGTGCTTGGTTTGCTGCGTGTTCTGCCCGGTCATGACGCCCATCGCGCGGGCGAGGTCGTCACGTTCTTTCTTGTCGAGCGACAGGATTGCCGCGGTAGCCGCAGCGGCAGCGTCGGTGCGCGGATACTGCTGCACGATCTTCAGAAGCGATTGCCGCGCTTTCTCGCTGCTGCCGTCGGTGATGTCCTGACGGGCCTGCTTGAGCAATGCGTCCGCGCGGAGATCGTTCGGCACGGAAAGCACGAGATAGACGACCAGCGCGCCAAGGATCGACGAGACGATGCCGGTCAGGATCATTGCGCCGCGGACTTTCATGGTTTGGAGGGCGCCCGGCCCTCGAACATCACTCGCTCCAGCCGAAACGGCCGACGAGCGGGACGAACTCGGCGCTGCCGCAGTCCTCGATCTTCACTCCCGTTCCGACGCGCGTGACGCGGGCCAGGCGCTGATTGCCGGGTGGTCCGATGGGAATGACCATTCGTCCCGTGCGGGCGAGCTGTTGCACGAGCGGCTCGGGCACCTCGGGTGCCGCCGCGGCCACGATGATCCGGTCGAACGGCGCCTGATCGGACCAGCCGTACGTCCCGTCGAACACTTTGACCGACGTGTTGTGGAGTTTCAGCTCGCGGAAGATCTCCGCAGCTTTCAACGCCAGCTCGTTGACCCGTTCGATGGTGAAGACTTTCGCGCATAGCTTCGACAGAACTACGGCCTGGTATCCCGTTCCCGTGCCAATCTCGAGCACCTTCTCGTTGCCGCGCAGTTCCAGGAGCTCGATCATGCGCGCCACGATGTAGGGTTGCGAGATGGTCTGCTTCGCGCCGATGGGAAGTGCGCCGGCGCCGTACGCCTTGGCGGCGACGACCTGCGGGACGAACCGGTGCCGCGGCACATCGCGCATGGCCTGCAGCACGCGCTCGTCTTTGACGCCGCGAGCCGCGATGTGGCGCTCGACCATGAGCGCGCGCTGGTGCGCGAGCCCGCGCTCCTGCTCAGCCTTTGGAGGTGTGGTGGCCAAACATTTCCTCGAGGGGTTTGAGCCGCGCGATCGATTCGTGGTGCGTGAGGTCGAGGTGGAGCGGCGTGATGGAGACGTAGCCGTTCTGCACGGCGTCGAAGTCCGTGCCTTCTCCTGGATGCCAGACGGGCGGCTCGCCGCCGATCCAGTAGTACTTTCGCCCACGGGGATCGAGTCGCTCGATCACGCCTTCCGTATAGGTGCGCTGCCCGAGCGTTACGATCTTCACGCCGCGAAACTCGCCGAGTGGGAAGTTGACGTTGAGGACGATGCGCGGATCGCGGTGTTGCTCGAGCGCGATCCGCACGAGCTCACCGGCGAACGCCGCGCAGGGATCGAAGGAGAAGTGCTTTCCGACGACGGCGGAAAAGGCGACGGACGGGATGTTCAGCAGCGCTCCCTCGAATGCTGCGGAGATCGTTCCTGAATACGTCACGTCATCGCCGAGGTTCGGACCGAAGTTGATCCCGGAGACGATGAGATCGGGGCGCGCATCCTTCATCAGTTTCAGGATGGCCAGATTGACGCAGTCGGCGGGCGTGCCGTCCACGATCCACTCATCGGCCTCGATCTGCAGCAAACGCAGCGGCCTGTTGAGTGTCAACGCGTGCGATGCAGCGCTCTGCTCACGGTCGGGCGCGACGATGATGACATCGCCAACCTCACGGCATGCCGCCGCCAGCTTGCGCAGACCTTCGCTGTAAATCCCGTCGTCGTTGGTGACCAGAATGCGGGGCATGTGGAGTGCGAATGCTAACAGGTAGAGACGAGATCGTTCACCGCGGCGTCGACTGTTCCTGTTGCTGCTGCATCACGCGCAGCGTTTTCATCATCTGGCCCATGATGAAGAACAGGATCAGCAGGACGAGGATGCCGAAGATGCGGATCGTCCAGCGGTTCATCCTGCGAACTTCTCCTGGTGGCGCGCGGCCCATCGGATGGCATATTGCATCGGCGCGGCGTCGGCGATTCCTTTGCCGGCGATGTCGAAGGCCGTGCCGTGATCGACAGAGACGCGCAGCCACGGCAGGCCGATGGTGACGTTGACCGATTCGGAGAAGGCCATGGTCTTGATCGGGATCAGTCCCTGGTCGTGATACATGGCCATGACGACGTCGTATTTCCCGTTTTGCGCTGCGAGGAACACCGTGTCGGGCGGATGCGGACCGGTGACTTCGAGTCCTTCCGCGCGCGCCAGCGCCACGCCGCGGGCCACGACTTCCTCCTCGTCGCCGAAACGTCCGCCTTCGCCCGCGTGCGGATTGACGCCGGCCACGGCGATGCGCGGTGCGTTGCCGTAGAGGCGCGCGTATTCGCGGGAGGTCAGGCGCGCGAGCGCGGCAATACGTTCGGCATCGATCGAGCGGATCGCTTCGCGCAGCGGGACGTGAACGGAGAGCAGCACGGTGCGCAGACGGGGCGAGTCGAAATACATGGCGTAGTCCGCGCCATACGTCGCTCGTCCCGCTCGTGCCGCGAGGATCTCCGTGTGCCCGGGATATTTGCAGCCGGCCAACGCGATCGATTGCTTGTGAATCGGCGCAGTGACGAGCGCCGAGCATTCGCCGCGCTCGATGGAGTCGACGGCGGCGTCAATGGCGTCGAGCGCGATGCGTCCGTATTCGGCGGAGATCTCGCCATATCGCACCGGTCCGCGCACCGCGCCGAAAAGCCGGTACGGGATGTCGAGGCCGGCGAGAGCCTTCTCCACGATCTCCGCGCCGATGCCGGCCGGATCGCCGAGCGTGATGGCCAGCGGTTTCACGCCGCCATCGTAGTTCAGTAGGCAGGTCGCAGTAGGCAGTAGGCAGGAGCAGAGTCAAAGACCACGCGCTTTCTCTCCTGCCTACTGCGAACTGCCTACTGAATCACTCGTTCAGTTCGTCCTGTTTGAAGACGTACTTGATGACGTGCTTCTGGATCAGCAGGTTGGGCGCGCCTTCGCGGTTCACTTTGAGGCAGGTCTTGTCGTACCACTCGATGCAGCCGCGGATCTCTTCACCGTCGGTGAGGATGATCACCATCGGCGTCCTCGAATGCATCTGTTTGAGGTAGTAGAAATTCTCGGCGTGGGTGGCCTCGGGAGGCGTCGTTCGGGTGTTGCTGGCGCCGCCGTTCCGCGCGTAGCTGCCATTGCCGCCGTTTCCGTTTCCGTTCCCCTTGGCCCGTTTGAAATCAGGCATGGATCGGAACGTCCTGCGGCCGTTCATCGAATTGCGTTCCACCTCGTGCGGCCTGCTCGCGACTGGCATTGCCGTCCTCCGTTTTGCGGTCTTTTCCAGGGATGTCTGTTTGAGCGAGAGCCGATTGCGATTTGCGTGCCTCATCACTAGAATTGCGCGGCTTCGCCAGTGGACCCCCGGTCTTGCCGGGCGGCATCCCAGCAACTCCTACCGGAGGTTCCCTTGAATTCCGTTGTCTGCATCTCTCATGTTCCCGATACCGAAGCGCGCATCAAAATCGCCGGCGGCCGCAAGGTCGACGAGACAGGGCTGAAGTTCATCGTCTCGCCGTACGACGAGTACGCGCTGGAAGCGGCCATTCGCCTGAAAGAAAAAGCGGGCGGCGACGTGACCGTGTTGACGTTCGGTCCGGAGCGCGCGCAGCAGGCGTTGCGCGAAGCGCTGGCCCGCGGCGCGACGAAGGCCATCCACGTGAAAGGCGAGTCCTCCGACGCCGACTCGCTCGGCATCGCCAAAGTGCTCGCCGCTGCGATCAAAGCCGTTCCGCATGATGTGGTGTTTCTCGGCAAGCAGGGTGTCGGCACGGACAACGGTCTGGTTGGACCGATGCTGGCCGAGTTGCTCGGCTATCCGCAGGTCAACGTCGTCACGCACGTCGAGATCGGCGATGGGAAGCTGACCGCCCATCGCGAGATCGAAAACGCCGAGGAAGTGCTGGAGGCGCCGCTGCCGGCCATCGTCACCGCGCAGAAGGGTCTCAATGAGCCGCGCTATGCGTCGCTGAAAGGCATCATGGCGGCGAAGAAGGTTGCCATCGACGCGAAGAGCATTAGCGATCTCGGTCTCGATGAGAGCGATATCTTCAATCAGCGCGTAGTCGTCGTTTCGCTCGAGCTGCCGGCGGAGAAAAGCGGCGGCCGCAAGATCGACGGCGCGGACGCGGCCAACGCCGCTCGCGAAATTCTCAAGTACATCAAAGAAGAAGCGAAGGCTCTTTAGGAGACCAGGATGTCAGGTGTTCTCGTTTTCACGGAGATCAAGGACGGGAAGCTGAAGAAGGCTTCCCGTGAAGCACTTTCGATCGGGCGCAAACTCGCCGAGGCGGCCGGGGGAGACCTGGTGGCCTTCGCCAATGATGCCGCGGCTGCGGAAGACGCCGGACGTTATGGCGTGAAGAAGCTGTACGTCTTTGGCGTCGCCGACTACTCGACCGAACGCTACACCGCCGCACTGGCGCAGGTCGTGAGCGAAGCGCAGCCTTCGGTGGTGTTGTTTGCGGGCTCGTCGAACGGACGCGATCTGGCGCCGCGTCTTGCCGCGCGCCTCAATGCCGGCGTGGCCTCGGATGTCGATCGCCTCGAATGGACGGACGGCAAGCTGCGTGCGCGCCGGCCCGTGTATTCAGGAAAGGCCTTTGCCACCGTCGACGTGGTCAGCACTCCCGCCATCGCCACGACGCGGCCTAACGCGTTCCCGCTCGAAGAGACCGGTGGCGCAGCCGCGGAGATCGTCAACGTCAATGTCACCGCGGACGATCGCGTGAAGCTCGTGGAGACGAAAGTGCCGGAGACGGGCGAGATGTCGATCGCGGAAGCGGACATCATCGTCGCCGGAGGCCGTGGCCTGAAGGAAGCGGAGAACTTCTCGCACATCCGCGACCTCGCACACGCCATCGGCGGTGCGGTCGGTGCGTCACGCGCAACAGTGGATGCCGGTTGGATCGATCATCAACACCAGGTCGGACAGACCGGCCGCGTCGTGAGCCCCAACCTCTACATCGCGGCGGGCGTTTCCGGCGCCATTCAGCACCTCGCGGGCATGTCGTCCTCGAAGCACATCGTAGCCATCAACAAAGACCCCGAGGCGCCGATCTTCCGCGTCGCGGACCTGGGAGTGGTGGGCGATCTCTTCCAGATCCTGCCGGCCCTGACGGAAGAAGTGAAGAAAGCCAAAGCGCACTGAATTGGATTCAGCTCAACAAAAAACGGCGGGCCTGAAGCCCGCCGTTTTGCGTTGAGAACGAAAGCGATTCTTTATTGTTCGGGAGGCCGTCCATCCAGGCAGGGATCATCGGGGTTGAATGGCGAGGGCTCACACGGTTCCCTGAGGCTCACGGAGTAGCCGGCACCCAGCGCCGCGGGGATGGCCTGGACTTCCTCGCCGCAGCTCAGCGAGAGCTTGAGGACGTGGCGGGCGAAGGGCATCTGGCAATCCTCGAGGATGCGTGCGCGGTAGATGCGCGGGCTGCGGGCCACGACGCGGCGGCCCTGAAGCAGAACGAAGAAGTATTCGATCTCGTCGCCGTTATCGAACTTCGGCAGCACGACGCGCGAGAGCGGTCCGTCGTTGAGACCTTCCACCGAGCACCAATCGGTGCTGTTGATCCGGCGGAAGTAGCTGCGCAGCTCGCCCTCTCCTTCGATGTTGAGCTGCAGCAGCGGCAGCTCTCCGGCCTTGATGCAGGAGACGGGCGTGTACTGCATCGAGACTGCCGGTGCCGCTCCGCCGGAAGAGGCGAGCAGGAGGACGGCAGCGGTGGTCAGGGTTCGCAGGTTCATGTTGTCCTCGGATTTTAGTCCTGTTGAGAGCGAAATAACGATCGGATCCGTGTGAAAAGTCCGGGAGAAGGCACTTCCTGCGGCTCCGGGTCGAATGGCAGAGGTCGATTCTCGATGACGGCACGTGGATTTTCGACCGTCAGCGCCTGCGCCGCGACGTCACCCACGATGGCGCGCAGCGCCGCCAGCGCCTCCTGGATGCGTGGAGGACGCTTGTCCATGTTGTGCGCGTCGGTGGCCACGAAGTGGACCAGACCGCGGCGGAGAAAGACTTCGGCGGCATGCCTTGCCTGCGCTCCGAACGCGCCGGTGAGGCTCGTGGCCGTGATCTGCACGCGCAGGCCGTGCTCGATCAACGCCGCCAGAGTCTCGGGACTGGATTGAAAGACAGTGTTGCGCTCCGGGTGCGCGAGGATTGGCAACCATCCCTCGAGCTGGGCGCGATACAAGGGCTGATTGAACATTGGCGGGACGCTGTTCGACGGCAGCTCGAGCAGCACGTACTTTCCGGCGGCCAGGGGAACGATGGACGTGCCGGCGCGCAGGACATCGGCCATGTCGTGACCGAAAAAGTATTCGGAGCCGAGCAGCAGGCGCGGAGTGGCGCCGACGCGCTCCTGCAATTCCGCGAGCCGCGACTCCAGCTCTCTGCGTGAAAACGCCGGCCACCGCCCTCGCAACACGTGAGGTGTGGCTACGATGGCCTCGATCCCCTCTGCTGCCGCGGCCGCGCAAAGATCAGCGGCCTCGCTCAGCTCGCGCGGCCCGTCGTCGACACCGGGAAGGCAGTGATGATGGATGTCGATCATTTTGAGTTTTCGCGAGAGCCGCCCCTCACCCTAGCCCTCTCCCCGCGCCCGGGGAGAGGGGACTAAAAACCTCGCGAAAACTCAGTCCCCTCTCCCCGCAACGGCGGGGAGAGGGTTAGGGTGAGGGGCGCCTCTCGCGATGCATCACGACGATTTCCTGGGACGCTCCGACGCCTCGTCCTCGTTCGACTCGTAGTAGTCGTAGTAGCTCTTGCGGTAGGTATAGCCGTACTGATGCAGGTCGAGGTTGTTGAGGATCGCGCCGAGAACGGGGATGTTCGCCTGGCGGAGTTTTTCGGCGGACCGCTGCACGAGCTCGCGCGGTGTCTGGCCGCCGTGGACGCAGAGCACGACACCGTCGGCGCTCGCGGCGAGGACGATGGCATCCGTCACGGCCAGGACAGGCGGCGAGTCGAAGATCACGTACGCGTATTTGCTCCGCACGTCCTCGATGAGGTGCTTCATCCGATCGGATGCGAGCAGCTCGGAGGGGTTCGGCGGAATCGGTCCGGAGAGCACGACCGAGAGGTTCGGGACTTCGGTGGGCTGGATGACGTCGTCGAACGGGATGTTTGCAGCCAGATAGTTCACCAGGCCGAGGTTCATCTTGCCCACGAAGACTTTCTGCAGGCGCGGGCGGCGGAGATCGGCGTCGATGAGCAGCACCGGCTTGCCCATCTGCGCGAGCACTGTGGCCAGATTCACGGACGTCGTGGTCTTTCCCTCACGCGCAAACGATGAAGTGATGACGATGATCTTCGGCGACGCGGCTGAGGCGAGGAGGAGCGAGGTGCGGAAAGCGCGGTAGGCTTCCGAGACGGGCGAGCGCGCGTCGGTGTGAGGGATGAGCTCCACGCCTGCGGTCTTGTCCGCAGCTTCGACCGCACGCAGTCGCGGTAGAGCTCGACCGTACTCGTGGCCGTATCCGGCCTGTCGTGCAGCCATCGACGATGTGGACGGGATGACGCCGAGCGACGCGAATTGCGTCAGGCGCTCCAGTTCCTCGGGGGTCTTGACCGATCGGTCCATGTACTCGAGAAAGAAAATGGCCGCGAACCCGAGGATGGTTCCCAGCGGGAAGGCATTCTGGAGGTTCTTCTTCATCGATAGGTTGTGGCGGTAGCCGACCCGCGCGTGATCGACCCAGTGAACGTTGGAGGTGGCCGAGCCGCGCAGCCGCGCCGTGACCTGCGTCTCGCTGAGCTGCTTCTGCAGCGTGGCCAGGAGTGTCTGCTTCGTCTCCACCGCCATGCGCAGATCGAAATAGCGCGCGGAGTCGACGTTCAATCGCTGCGCTTCGCCTCGCTGCTGGTCATACGCAGTCTTGATCGAGCCCTGCTGCGACACGGCCGCCGAGTGCTCGGCGCGCGCAGACTCCACCTGTTTGGCATAGGCCTGCTGCACGGCCACCCTCAGTGCCCCGCGCGTCTTGTCGATCTGGCCGGCCAGACGCTTCATCTCCGGGTGGCCTTCCTTCATCGTCGACAGTTTGTCGCTGTATTCGCGCTGCATCCGTCCCACCTCGTCCGTGAGGCGTTGCACGGCCGGATCGCCCGAAGCGATGGCCTCGGGGGCGGTGCGTTGCAATGCATTGAGCGCGGCTGCTTTTTGAAAGACGATTTGCTGCGCGTTGGTGAGATCGGAGTTGAGTTGTCCCAGTTTCGCGATCACGCCGTCGTCGCTGTCGCCATTTGCGATCGAGATGATGCCGCGGCTGCGTCCGTATTCCTGCAGATCGTGACGCCCCGACTCGAGATCCGCCTGGACGGTGGCGATCTGCATATTGAGAAAACTCTCCGCCTGCTGCACGGCATCGAGTTTCTTGGCGATGTTCATCCGCATGAACGATTCGCCCCACGCCTCGGCCACTTTCTGCGCCAGACGCGGCGAGCCGCCGACGTAGGAGATGTCCACGAGCGATGTGCCGCGGACTGCCGCGATGCCGATGCCGCCGAGCAGACCGCCGGCAATACCTTCCTTGATGCTCTGGAGCTCGGCGGGAGTCTTGCCGGCCACACCCGGCGGATACAACTCCGAATCGTTGTACAGCTTGTGATCTTCAACGACGCGCAGGGCCAGCCCGCGGCTCTTGAGCAGCTCGTACTGCGTCTGCAGGAACTCCTGCTCGGACGCGGCGATGCCGAAGATGTCTTCGATGGTGACGGAGTTCGACTCGCGCTCGATCTGGATGCGGATGTTCGAGAAATAGAGGGGTTTGGCGAAGTAGCTGGCCAGGAACGTGCCGATCATCACCACGGCGAGAATCGCCAGGGCCACCTTCCAGCGTTTCCGAATGACGTTCCAGTAATGAAGGAGATGAACGTCCTGCTGCTGGGAATTGAGATCCATATCGGGCCTCGCGCCGGATCAGAATAAAGCAGATCCGAGGTAGAGGGTGTCGTTATCGCGCAGGACGACGTCCTGCCGGCGACCGGCCAGGATCTGGCGATAGTTGACTTCGATGCGCTGGGTCTTGCCGTCGATCATCCGCGTGATGACCACGGTCCTGCCGGCGCGGTCGGTCTGTCCGCCGGCATCAGCCATGGCCTGAAGCAACGTTGGTGTCTGCGAGCTGCGGAACAGAGCCTTGCCCGGACGGGCGAACTCGCCGAGGAGATAGATCGTGATCGGTGTATCGGCGGGAACGTTCACGAGATCATTCGGCGCCAATGGGATGTTCGCGTCGGGATTGCCGTTGATCATGAGGTCATCGATGGAGATTGAGACCTGCTCGCTCAGCCCGTTGGAGCCGGTACGGAGGATGTAAAGCTCCTTGCCGTGTGAAGCTGCGAGACCGCCGGCCTGCGTGATTGCCTGGATCAGCGTGGTATTGCCTGTGGCGCTGATGCGGCCGGGACGGACGACTGCGCCAACGACGGAGATGGGCTTGCTGGCGAACTCGATCACCTGCACCGTCACCGTGGCCTTCGACAGATACGATTCTTCGAGCAAAGACTTGAGACGCCCTTCGATCTGTGCGGCCGACAGGCCGGCGACCTGAACCTCTTCGAGCACGTTCAACACGATCGTTCCGTCTTCCTTGACGGTGACCCGGCTGGCGATGGACTTGTCCTCGAGAACGCTGATGTCGAGCACGTCCCGCGGCCCGATGGGAGCGTCCGTCGAGAGGATCGGCAGATCCTGCGCGGCAGCAATGCCGGCCAGAGCCGTCAGAATCAGGAACAAGGTTGCAAAACGCTTCATCGATCTTCCCCGCAAGCAGAAAAGCCGCCGGTCCATGGACCAACGGCGAAAGCGAGCCATATTTCCCGCACTTGGACCCGGCTACGCTACCTCTCCGTCTGTGATGGCCACGTCCTCACGTTGTGAGGTCATCGTGAAACGTCATGAGGGACGTGGCAATTGTTATTTGATTAACCAGTTACGGGACGAATGACAAATGCAGCACGTAACGTATTCCTGAGTCGGTCTCGCTGCCGATCGTCGATTGGCGGTCGTACCAACCGACGTCGACGCCCGCCTGCGTGCGCCGGAGGCCGTAGGTGAACCCGACGCTGGTGAAGAGAATGGTGTCGCGGCGGTCGTTTCCGGCCACTTCCACGTCGTACTCATCCTGTTCCCAGACGGCATTGGTGCGCAGGGAAAGCCGGCGCGAGGCCACGTAGTTGATCCCGCCATAGACGGTGTCGGAGATGTAGTAATTGTTGTTGGCGAAGATCGAGAACCCGAGGTCGTGGTTCCCTCCTGCGGTGTAGGTCCACCGCCCATTCGACCGCGAGACGTTGAAGCTCGCTCCCAGGCCGCTGTACGAGCGCTGCGCCGGGTCGTCGAACGACAGTTTCAGTGGTCCCGCTTCGACGCGCAGACCGGTCCGCCCGCTGTCGTAGTTGAAGCCGCCGCCATACCAGGTGCGGCGGCTGTCTTTGTACGGGGCGAGGTCGAACGAGTAGTCGCTCACTTCCGCCGAGACGAAGAGGGAAGTCAGAGGAAAGGTCTTGTGGTCGATCGAGACGCGCGCGGTGCGCTCATTGCGATCGAGGAGATTGATGGGATTGAAGCCGGTCACGGGATCGATCGGCAAGTCCGGCTGGTGGCGGTCGCCTGGATAGGACGAATTGCGGTGACGGACGCTGATGATCCCGCTCGTCCGGCTCGAATACTTGATCTCGCCGGCCACGCCCACTTCGTCTTCCCGGACGGTTGCCAGTCGATTGATGTCCGCCACATGGGAGCGCAATCGATCGGCGCGCGCGGCGTAGACATCGAGATAGAGATGGTTCCACAGGAAGTGCGCATCCGCGCGCGCGGAGTAGTTGATTTGTCCTTCCTCTCCGGAGTTGAAGAAGCTGTATCCGGGGACGAAGTCGAACGTAAAGATCGTTTTCTTGCGAGGGGCGTAGAAGAGACGCTGAGGCGCTTCGATCGAGAGGGAGAGTCCGTCGGCCAGGTCCCCGGTCGGCGCCGAGCCTGCATCGGCAAAGCCTGCATCCGAAATCCGGAAGCGCGACCAGAGATAAAAGCGCCCGTAGTGGAAGTTGGATTGCTGCATGTCTTCGTGCAGCTTCTTGGCACCGTCGAGGTCGGGGTCGCGGTCGCGCATCTGACCGGACGCAAGCAGTGGAATGGCAATGGCGAAGAAGATCGTCAGGAACCTCAAGCTCACACCGCGCACCTATCCCTCCACCCTTAAATCACGAACGGGCAGCAGTTTAGCACGGCTGGACTGATCTTTAACCCACGCGCGGGCTACAATGCGGAGCTCCATGCCATCAGTACGGATACTCACCACCGTGGAACGGGTGTGTCTGATCACCCTTCTGGCGTGGCTGGTTTGGCTCCCGTTGCCCTTCGGGTCGGTGATTCCGCGCGCGCGCTTGCCACTGATCGCATTGCCTCTTCTGGTTTGCGCAATCGCCGCCGCGGCGCGGCTTCTCGGCACACGCGAACGGACGAGCACGGCACGAACGACGCGCGCGTGGATGATCTGGGCGGGCGGCGCAGCGTTGCTGATCGTGCTCGGCGCTTTGCAGCTCGTGCCGCTGTCGCCGGGACTGCTGCGGGCGCTCTCGCCCGAGTCCGAGGCAATCTGGACCGCGGCATCGCGTATGGCGAAGCTGGCGGGAGTGAGCACGTCCGGCGCGCATCCGATCAGCCTCGATCCGCGGGCCACGGCGTTCGAGGTGTTCCGCATCGCCTCACTGGTGGCGGCGTTCACCTCCGCCGCGTTCCTGTTTCGCACACATACGCGGCGCGTTGCTCTGGCCTCGGTCCTTTGCATCACCGCGATGTTCGAGTCGGTTTACGGTCTGCGCGCAGCGGCGTTGCAGCGCTACGAAATCTGGGGTTGGGTGAATCGGCTGATCTTCAATCGCGTGACTGGCACGTTCGTGAATCCGAACCACTTCGGGCATTACCTGGCCATCGTGTTGCCAATGGCGCTGTTCCTCGCCGCGTATGCGTGGCATGTCTCGGGCACGGACGAAACGCCTCTCGCGCGCCGTCTGGCCATGTTGATCGAGCGGCGTGTGCTGATGACTGGATTCGCGTTGATCGCGATCATCGCCTGCGTGTCGGGGATTCTTCTTGCGCAATCTCGCGGTGCGCTGCTGGCGCTGCTTTCCGGATCGTTCCTCGTTGCGGCGTTGCTGCCGGGGCGCCGTCTTGCGCGCGTCGCGCTGGCCGGGACCGGAGGCATCGCGCTCGTGCTCGCGCTGGTCGTTTATCTCGGGACGGAGCGCACGGTGGCTCGCTTCGTTCCGTCGCAGCTCGAGCAGCAGACGCTCGTCGGCCGGCGGATCGGAATCTCTGCCGCGTTTTCGCTCTGGCAGCGCTTTTCCATTTTCGGCAGCGGCCTCGGCACGTTCGAGCACCTGGTCTCGATGGAGCAGAAGCAGGATCTCGAGAGGATCTACCATCACGCACACAACGACTACGCGGAGCTGGCCGCAACCGGCGGCGCACTCGGTTTCGTCATCGTCATGGTCGCGCTGGCCGGCGGATACGTGGAACTGCTTCGAATGACCTTCGGCAAAGTCGCCGAGCTGACGTGGCGGCGTCGCGCATTTCAGGCGGCGGCGTTAGCGAGCATGACCATCGCGATGGTGCATGCGCTGTTCGATTTCAATTTCTTCATCCCTTCGAACCCGGCCACGCTCGCTGTGATCATGGGCGCGGCCGTGGCCTCGATCGATCACGACAAGCGTACGCGTCGCTGAGCGCCGTTGCGCATGGCGCGATTCACCAGCCGCACTTCCGTCTGGTGTATTCCCGGTGCGGCATCGACGGAGAACGTCTTCTCGTCGCGCACCTCGCCCTCGGTCACGAGCACGTCGTCGACATAGACCTCGACGTACGGCGGGATCTCGTCGCTCTGCGCAACCGAGAGCCGGAACTGGAACGGCCCGTCGTGAACCCGGAAAACGGACGTGCAAAGCTCGGAGCGCCCGCAAGCGTTCGTCCAGACGTTCGCTACCGGCCCCTCGGCTACAGTGGCGCGCGTGCGATAGAGCGCGGCCAGTGAGGGATTGCCATTTCTCTGTTCGAACGCTGCGCGCTCGAGATGATACGGAATCCATTCGGACGCGCTATTCACCGCTGTGGAGAGCTCGACGCGCATTGCGGCGTTCCGGTCGCCGAGGGCGAGCGCCAGACGAGCGCGCGTCGGATTACTCAGCGTCCCAACTCGGTCGACCAGCGGCGCGAGAGCCGTCAGAGGCCTGACGTTGTGGCGGATTGCAAAGAGAGCGAGCTCTTCGACCCGCCCACCCATGGTGCTGAGGTCGAACGGCCGGCGGTCGATCTCTTCGAGGATCGCCCGCACGAGCGGCTCGTCGGACCCGGCGATCGGACGCGGCAGGATGTGGATCAGTTCCGCGACGGTGCCTGAGGCTCGCCGGACACGAAAGTCGTTCATCCGCGCATCATGCTGGACAGCGCGAAGCTCACGATACTCGGCAAAGTCGCCGCTGGCGATGGCCAGATTGCTGAGCATCCACAAAGCATTGGTCGTCTTCGGCGCGGAACGACGGAGATAGCCGAGGTCGCGAGTCAGCTCCCAGAGCGGCCGGTGCAATGCGCTGAAGTTGGCCGGCTCGCGAAGCAGCGGCGCCGCTGCGGCGAGAACTTCCTTTCGCTCCGCGGCGCCAAGCTCGTACCAGTGAAAAAGACCGGCGCGGACGAACCCCGCGGTCGGATTCGTTCGCAGCGGCGCGAGATACGTGGCCAGGCGATGGCCGCTGCGCCACAACGCCACCCGCTGCTGGAGCGGGAGAGGGGAGTCGAGTGAGCGATCGGTCATCGCGCTGATGGCCATCCAGTCCGCGGGATGGTCGGCAATCCACTTCGCGAGCTCGTCGAAGTCTGTCGGCGGTTTTGGATCGTGCGTCAGGTCGAAGTTGACGAAGAAGAGCAGAAGCAGAAGCAGAGACATCACGGAGATCGACACCAGCAACGTCTGCCGCACCGCCCGCGTCACGAAGCCGCCTCCTCGAGTACTCGCTCCCACGCTGCGAATGCGTGATGCGGCGCGAAGCGCGCGAGGTAGAGCTCCCGTCCGCGATGTCCCATGGCTGCGCTCTCCGCGCGATCGGCGGCCAGCGTGCGGATGGCATCCGCCAGACCTTCGACGTCACCCATTTCGACCACGATTCCGCAACGATACTCCTCGATGATGCGCGCCAGCTCGCCGTCGCGCGCACCGACGAAGATCACCGGACGTCCGACGGCCAGCACGCCGTAGAACTTGCTCGGCAGAACCAGACCTTCCAGCGACGGCTTGAGCGACACGAAATGTGCGTCCGCGGCGGAGAGACTCGTGCTGAGCTCCTCGCGCGGTGCATACGGTCGAAACGAAGCATTCGCACCGGCGGCGCGTTGGACGGCCTCGAGCTGCGCGCCGCCGCCGGTGAAGAGGAACTGAACGTCCGGGAGTCGCTGCATCGCGCCCATGATCGTTTCGAACTCATGGGCGCGGCCGAGGTTTCCCGAGTAGCCGACGACGAAGCCCGGCGCGTCAGGACGCGGTTGCGGTGCGAGGTCGGCATCGGCGAAGTTGTGGATGATGACCGCCTTCGGCACGCGCGCAGCCATGAGATCGCCCAGCACGACGTTGGCGCGCGCGCGGCGCAACGACCAGTCACGCAGCGTGCGCAGCAGGCGCGGCACGCGAATCCCGAGCGACTCGGCCACTTCCGGGAAAAGATCCTGCACCCAGTTCACGACTCGCTTCGATGCAACCGCAGCGACGACGGACATCAGCGGCGGATCGGTCATGGCCACGACGACGGAACGCCGGTGCTGCAGAAGTGTGATGAACGCGCTGAGATAGAACGTCACGTAATCGAGCGCACGTCCGGCGAGCCCGGCCCGTCCGAAACGCGTCGACCAGACCCGCTCGACGTGGACGCCCTGCACGATGCCCGAGTGCAGCCGCGCACGCGCATCGTCGTAACGCTGCCTGCTCGTCACCGCCGTCACGTCCCATCCGCGCCTCGCCAGATGAAATGCAAGATCGGACGCAATCTGGCTGGTTGCAGAATGGTCGGGATGGAAGTAGCGATTCACGAACACGACGCGACGCACGCTGGGGACATTGTAGGCGCGGGCCGGAACGGGTGGACTTGTGGACAGTGGACGCTGTGGACTGAGTGGACTTTGTGGACGTAGTGGACTTCCGCGAAACGTGGGTGTCCACCAAGTCCACTACGTCCACCGTCCACAAAGTCCACTACTCCCGCCGCAACATCTCCCGCGAGAGGATCAGCTCCGCCACGAACCGTTCCCACGTGTAGCGCAGCCCGGGCAGACCGTCGAGGATCAGGCCTTTGACGAACAGCGAGTGGAACACGACCGCGAACGGTGCCACCCCGACGAGTTTGCGCAGGCGCCCGGCGACGGAGAGTGCGCGCGGATCGGCGTGGCGGAGCTTGGCGGCCTCTTCGCGCATGTAACGTTTCTGCCGTGCGACGAAGCGCGCGAAGCTCTTGCGATCGTCGTGAATGATCTTCGTCCGGAGCGTTCCGACGTCGCCATCGGCGGCAACGCGATGGGCGTGGCCGTCCTGCCAGACCGAGGCGTGCTCGCGGTGCAGCAACACGATGCGCGCGGGATAGAGCGACGCGCGCAGCGGCTTGCCGTTGACTGCGTAGCGAAATGCCGCGCGATACGCGCGCACGCCCGGCGCCGGATCGAGAGAGCGCAGCTCCTCGACGAATTCGGGCGGCACGAAGTAGTCGGCATCTAGAAGCAGCGCCCAGGGCGTGCGCGCCTGCTGCAGGCCGTAGTTGCTCTGCCCGGCCAGCGAGTCGATCTCCCGCTGGAAGACGCGCACGTTCGCGAAGCGCCGGGCGATCTCAATGGTGGCATCGGTGGAGAAGCTGTCGACGATCACGACGTCGCCGGCCCATGTGAGCTGGGTCAGCGTCCGCGCGAGGTTTGGTTCCTCGTCGCGCGTGAGAATGACAGGCGTGATGCCGGCGAGATTCATCGTCGTCCGACTATTCTCCCGTACGCCTCTTCCATCTCCTGCGCGACGCGCGCCCACGCGAAGCGCGATTCGACGAGCAGGCGGCCGTTGCGTCCCATTTGCTCGCGACGTGCGCGATCGCGAAGCAGGTTCGCTACGTCTTCCAATCCAATGATGCCGGCACCGGCGCGTACGACTTCTTCCGCCAGTCCGACGTCGCGCGACAGCACGACCGGCGTTTCCATGGCCAGAGCTTCGAGCACGGCATTGCCGAAGTTCTCTGACGTAGACAGGAGAACGAACAGCGTGGCGCGCGCGAGCAGCTCGTTCTTCGCCGCGCCATACACCGGCCCAAGGAAATCGACACGATCCGCAACGCCATGGTGCCGGGCGAGCTCGCGGAGGCGCGGGGTCAGCTCTTCATCGTCGTTGCCGGCGATTTTGAAACGGACGTTGGATGACGAATGAAGCGGCAAAGAAGGCAGCGCGGCGATGACACGGTCGAGGCCTTTCTTCCAGCTCACGCGCCCGAGGAAGAGAAGCGTCACGTCATCGCGGGGGACGGCGGGACGAGGCTCGATGTCGATTCCGTTAGGGACGATGAATGGCGCAGGCAACGGCAATCCGATGCGCGCCGCTTCCTGCTCTTCGAGCGCGGAGGTGAAATGGATCGCGGCGGCGTTCGCGAACCCGCGCCGCTCGACGCACTGCAGCCAGAGCGTCTTCACGATCCGGCTCTTGCGGCGGATGAGCTCCGGCACGAGCATCCCGCGCGGTGAGATCGTGTACGGGACTCCGGCTTTGCGCGCTGCACGCGCCGCCGCGATGCCGGTCCACAAGTAGACCGCATGGATGTGAACGACATCGTACGTACCCACCTCGGCATGGAGCGCTCTGCGCATGGCCGGTGACCAGTAGAGACGGCGGAACGGCGAGGGAAAGTAGCGCACGCGAACGCCGTCCACATCAACGGGAATCGATTCCGGCACATCGAGCGTCTCGCCGCCGTCGACGTTGGTCGTGAACACATCGACCTCATGTCCGCGCGCCGCCAGCGCCTTGCAGAGACCGTGAACGGCCACGATCGGACCACCGTAGCGCCGCGCCGGCAGATAGGTCGGAACGACGTGGAGGATACGCATTCCGTTACGGCGTTGACGGCAACGGGCGGAGGGGTGTGGCGTCTCGCGCGGTCGCAGCGACCGCCTTCGTTGCCGGAAGTCGTTCGTCGAGCGCGGCCGAGGCGAAAAGACCGCCCACCAGAAACCCTGCTGTCAATCCCAGCACGGCGTCGTTGTACGCCTGTGCGGAGGCGATGAATCCGGAGATGTTCGCACTGACCAGCGCGAACAGCATCACGCGCAGAAACTGTGACGAGCCGGGCACGTCCGGGATCCGGGTGAGGATCAGCAACATCCTGCCCACGATGATGACCATGATGAACAGGGCCACGAGACCGGGCAGGCCAATCTCCATGGCCACCTTGCCCAATCCCCCTTCCTGCCAGCCGATGCTGTTGCTGCCGAGGAGATGATGCACGCCTTGCGTGGCGGTGCCGAGCCCCGCGCCCATGTACCCCACCTCGCGGAACGTCTGCATCACGCCGCCTTCGAAGCGCTGCCCGAGCTCTCCGCGAGTGGCCACTGCGCTCTGCGTGTAGACACTCGTTCCCTCGTCGGAGGAGAGGTAATTGACGACCAGGCCGAGGACGAGGAGCAACCCGAGGCTGGCGAACATCTGCGAGGGCCGGACGCGCCGCACGTACCGCCAGAGGAACATGACGCAGAAAACGATCACGAAGTAGATGGCCTTGCGGCGTCCGGCGATCATGCAGTTGAAGAAGCCCCATCCGGCCAGGGCGGACCAGATCAACACTTCCCGTCGCATTCCGGCGCGCAGGACCAGGGCCACACCGATGGCCGTGAGCATTCCGGCATGCCAGGCCATGACGTCCGGACTCCGGTAGAAGCCGGAGAGCATGCGGATCTGAATGCCGGGAAGGTGGCGGATGTAGTCGCCTTCGAACGACACCAGCCCGAGAAGACGCGAGTCGACGCGCATGTACTCGAGCACCGTCCCGATCAGTGCGACGGAAGTGATGGCGGCGTAGATGCGAAGGAACCGCAGCATCATCTCCTCACGCTGCAGCCACGTGTATCCGAGCAGCGCGGCAATCACGGGGATGGCGTAGGTGACGAAGCTGATGGCGGGCGCCTTCCACTTGTCGAAACCGTAGGTCACCAGCCCGTTCAGCGCGGCGATGAGGAGCAGAAAGATGAAGGTGGTGATACCGGTGGAGATGCTCTTGAAGCGCCGGGTGAACTCGGCGGCATACACGCGCATCTCGTTGCGTGCCGCGAAAAGGATGGCCGCGTAGAGCCCGACCACGCCGAACGAGATCCAGACCGGCGAGCCTGCCGTGAGCTTGCGCACCGGATCCTGGATCACGGCGCAGACCATCACCAGCAGCCAGGCACGGCGCCAGTCGACGAGCGCATACGCGCACGCGGCGCCGAGGAAGATCAGATAGAAGGCGAGAGCCATTTGTTTCAGCAGGCAGTTTGCAGCAGGCAGTTGGCAGGAGCAAATGCGCCTACTGATCCAGCCGGAACGCGCGAAACAGTCCCCGTAATTCACCGATGAGCTTCCCGGGGATCGTCCAGGGATGCCGGAGGTGGAAGCGGGTGGCGATGTTGTTGCGGAGGCGCCGGGCGGCGTAGCGCCAGAATTCGGGGACGTGACGGCGGGCGAAGTAGTAATCGCCCATCGAGTGCGCTGGCGAGGTGCTGGTGAGGTGATCGCCCCACATCCGGACGCCGCCGCCGGCCACTTTGAGATGGTGGATCGATGCCGCGGGCTCGTAACGGATGCGGCCTCCCGCGGCTACGAGACGGAGCGCGAAGTCGGTCTCGAAGCGATAGGCGACGGCGGTGTAGCGTTCGTCGAAGCCTCCGATCGCCAGCGCGCGCGTGCGATCGACGCAGAGATTGCCGGCCATTACGTTCTGCACCTCGCACGCGGTGTCGTGCGTGAAGCGGAATTCGAGGTCGCGTACGTATCCTCGGCGCAGTTCCGTTTCGTCGAAGTGCGCCGGCGTTTCACCGGGCTGGAGCACCTGGCCGGCAACCGCCCAGATTGCGCTATCCGTCCACGCGGCGCCGTGTGAGGCGACGAGTCTCGGCGACGGGATGATGTCATCGTCGAGGAAGAGCACGCGATGGTTCGATGCTTCGCGCAGCGCGGTGTTCATCGCTCGCGGGATGGACGGTGCTTCGAGGCGGAACACGCGAATGACGCCGGCGCGTTCCCACGCTTCGAGTCGAGCGGCCACGTCCGGCGGATGCACGCGCGTCTGGTCGACGATGACGATCTCGGCGGCGCGCGGGTCGAGCGCCAGGAGATGCTCGATCGTGTCGCACAACACCGTGCCGCGCTCGTAGGTCGGAATGGCGATCGTCAGCGGAACGGCACTGGTCACGGCATCATCGTAAGATGTTTGGATTGCGAAAGAGACTTGATCTTCGCACTCTGCTCATCGCGGCCGTCTTTCTGCGCGTCGTCGTCTATGTCGTGCTCGGTCCGACAGGCAGCGATCATCACTACGAAGTCATCGAAAGCATTCTCCGCGACGGGCGGCTCCCTTTGGCCGAGCAGTACGCGCAGGCGTTTCACCCGCCCGCGTATTACCTGCTGAGCCTTCCGTGGGCGATGTTGGGTGGAGACCGATTCGTCGAAGTCTTCTCGCTGCTGCTGTCGATCCTGAATCTGTGGCTGCTCTTCACGCTGATCAGCAGCGCCACGTTCATTCAGGACGAAAGAGCGCGGTGGCACGGGCTGGCGCTGACGGCGTTCCTGCCGCACCTTGTGATCTATTCGATTCTCGTATCGAACGACACTCTGGCCATGGTGGCCGGCACGCTGGCTTTGCTGGCGGCGTTGCGTTTCCATTCCGATCCCCGACTTTCCAATGCGGCGTTGGCCGGTCTCGTTGCCGCTCTCGGCTTGCTGACCAAGGGGACGCTGATTGCGCAGGCGGGCGTCCTGTTGTTCGTCGTCGCCGTCGTCTCGTGGCAGCGCCTGCCGGTACGCCGCGCCGCCGCCTGCGTCGCGATCTTTCTGGCACTGACGGTGAGCCTTGGCTCTTACAAGTTCATCGAGAATCAGGGTCGCTACGGCCGGCCGATCGTTCACAACATGGACTTCGGCCAGGACTGGGTGGAGGCGCAGCGTCCGACGATCGTCGGCGTGCAATCGCTGATCGACGTCAACATCGTTACGCTGCTGCGCGAGCCGTACGCCGAGCTGCGGCAAGGCGGCTGGACGAATCTGCAATCGGTGCCGTTGCTGCTCTACGCGACGTTTTGGCATCCGTATGTGCCGGTCTCGAATTTTCGCGGTACGTGGGAGAAAGTGCCGGTGATCGCGCAGGCGACGTATCTGCTGGCCATTCCGGCTACGCTCATGATCGTCGCCGGCTGGCTGGCCGCGGCGCGACGCCCGCTCGTCTGGATTCCGCTCGCGTTCTTCGCCGCAAATCTCGCGATTGTCATCGCCGCGGGCGTGAAGTACGACGCCTGGTCGTGCTTTCAATCGCGACTGCTCTTCCCGTCGTTTCCTGCCATTGCCTTCGGGTATGCGTGGGGAATCGAAACCACCGATCGTAGATGGCCCGCCATGACGCGGTTCGTCGACATGACATGCGTCGCGTTGTACGCGGCGTTCCTGACCTACTTCACGTTCGAGATCGTTTCAGTCGTCATCAGGACGCTGGGTTGATCGCTACGTTGACTACGACCGAAGCGCTTCCATCACACCTTCCACTCCCCGCGAGTAGTCCCACGTCTTGATGATCTCGCGCGAGCGGCGAGCCATTCGCGCGCGCAGCTCGGGGTCGGCGGCTAGTTCGTCGAGATGACGCGCCAGCGCCTGAACGTCGCCCGGCGCGAAGACGAAACCGTTGTCGCCGTGCTGCACGATGTCGGCGATCGGCCCGCAGCGATCGGTGATGATCACCGGCAGTCCGCTGGCCATGGCTTCGTTGACGACCGTGGCGCGCGGATCGTCGAGTGACGGCAGGACGAAGACGTCGGCCATGGCGTAGTGCTTCGGCAGTTCGGTCTGGTTGACGAAGCCGGCGAAGTGGACATCGAGGCTGCGCTCTCTCGCGAAGCGTTCCATCTCGTCGCGCAGCTCGCCGTTGCCGAGGAAGATCACGGAAGCGCGGCCGCGATGCTGCATCGCATCGACGGCGCGCAGGAGCGTCATCGGATCCTTGCGCGGCAGAAACTTCGCGGAGAAGACGATGGTCAGCCGATCGTCGCCGATGCCGAGTTTCGCGCGCATCGCTTCGCGCTCACCCGGAGCAAAGCGGCTGGCCTCCTCGAAGCGCGCATTGTCGATGGCCCACGGCACGAGATGAAAGCGGCTCAGATCGGCGCCGTAGTGGCGGTAGTAATCGGCGTTGAGTGTGCCGCTGACGAGGAAACGGTCGGTGAGTCGGAAGAGTGTTCGCAGCAAGCCAGCGCGGACTCGCGATGCGAACGTCTTCTCCGGCGGAGGGAAGCTGCTGTCGCCGAACATCAGCACGGGCGTTCCGCGCATGCGACATGCGGCGATGCCGAGGAGTGACGAGATCGTGCCCCATCCGAGGAAAAAGATCGCCGCGTCGTAGCGACGGAACAGCAGCGCGGGGACGATCCCGGGATTGATGAGACGCGTGTACCCCTCGCCGAACCCGAAGTTGCGCAGGAAGCGATGCCGGTAGCCGCCGAGGAGATCGAGGTCCCAGCGGAAAGTCGTCTGCATCTCCGCATCGCGATAAACCATCGCCCCGTCCGTCGAGCAGAAGATCACTTCCAGATCGAGGCCGGGCTCCGTCGCCAGCAACCGAAAGAACGGCGCCTGGTACTGGATCACGTGAGACGCGATGAGCGCGATGTGCATCGAGTAGGCAGTTTGCAGTAGGCAGTAGGCAGGAGCAAATGCGCCGCTTTATCCCGCCTACTGC
>JALYJW010000012.1 GCA_030775085.1 Acidobacteriota bacterium
GCAGACCATCGCACGCAACGCTCTGCCGCCCCTGCCGGGGCGGACTTCGTGGAGCCATTTCGAACCGGTGGCGGCGCTCGTACCTCGCTTGCCACCGGCTACCCTCGCGCTGCCCCTCCGGGGCAACGGAGCCGCCGTAGGCGGCGCAAAGGAAATAGCACCCGGCTTCAGCCGGGTGAAAGACGCGAGCCATGAATCGAGCCCGCGTAGCGGGCGGCAGGTTTCGAGGAAAACCCGATGACCCCGCTGAACGTGCTCGTGATTGACGACTCCGCGGTGGTGCGTCAGGTGATGACGGCGCTTCTTGGGTCGACGATGGTGGTGACGACGGCGGCGGATCCGCTCATTGCGATGACGAAGATGGCCACGCGTCTGCCCGACGTGATCGTTCTCGATTTGGAGATGCCGCGCATGGATGGGCTCACGTTTCTGCGCAAGCTGATGGATGAGACGCCGCTGCCGGTCGTAGTCTGCTCGAGTTTTGCCGAGGCGTCGAGCGAGCTGACGATGCGTGCGTTGCAGCTCGGCGCGGTCGATGTGGTGTTGAAACCGAAAGTGCGCGTGGGCGAGCAGCTCAGCGATTCCGCCATCGCGCTCGTCGACACGGTGCGTGCGGCGGCGCAGGCGCGCGTGAGTCGCGCGCGGTCGCGTCATGCTGCTCCGCGCATGACACCGCAGCGCATGACCGCCGAGGAACGGCATCCGCGGCTCACGCTCGCTCCGGCGGTCTACGCAAGCAACGCCGCTCCCGGCATCCCGCAGGTCATCGCCGTCGGCGCTTCCACCGGCGGCACGGAAATCCTCAAGCAACTGCTCGATGCGATGCCGGCCGATGCGCCGCCGATCGTGATCGTCCAGCACATGCCGGAGCGATTCACCGCCGCGTTCGCGCGCCGCCTCAACGAGACCTCGGCGATGACCGTGCGCGAGGCGGTGGCAGGCGACATCCTTCGCCCCGGAATCGCACTCATCGCGCCGGGCGATCGGCACTTGTCGCTCGTGCGAAACGGACGCACTTCCATTCGCGTCGCGCTGCACGATGGGCCGCTCGTGAATCGCCATCGCCCCAGCGTCGACGTACTCTTCTCCTCGGCGGCACGCACGCTTGGCGCCGAGGCGGTTGGCGTTCTGCTCACCGGCATGGGCCGCGACGGCGCGCAGGGACTGCTGGAAATGAGAACGTCCGGCGCGCTGACGATGGCGCAGGATGAGGCGAGCAGCATCGTCTTCGGCATGCCCAAAGCTGCGATCGAGATCGGCGCGGCGGCGAAGGTCTTGCCGGCCGATCTGATCGGCGCGGCGCTGCTTCGGGCGGGCAGGGGAGATAATGAGTGACAGTCCATTCATGCAAATCCATCTGCCAGCCGCTCTCGATGTCAATGAGCAGGCGCTCGAAGAGGTCTTCCGCCACACGCCCGTCGGCGTCGTGCTCACCGACCTTCACGGCACGATCCTCGACGCGAACGTCGCCTTCTGCGCGATGCTCGGGCGCGGCCGCGAAGAGATGGTGGAACGGACGTTCGGCGACTTCATTCATCCCGAAGAAGCCGAGGCTGCGCGTCGGTCCATCGCCCGCCTGCGCGTGGAAGAGGTCAGCAGCCTCGAAGTCGTACGGCGCTGGGTGGCCAGCGACGGCCGAATCGTCACCACGAAAGTGACCGCGTCGATCGTTCGTTCCAAAGACGGAGAGCCGATCTGCGGAATCGCATTCGTGGAAGACGTCGGCGAGCGCATGGCCATGGAGCGAGCGTTGCGCGAGAGCGAAGGGCGCTATCGCCGCGTGGTCGAAGATCAAACGGAGCTCATCGTCCGCTGTCTGCCCGACGGCACGCGCACGTTCGTCAATGAAGCCTATTGCCGCTACAGCGAAGCGACTGCCGCGGAGATCATCGGCACGTCGTTCTTTTCATGCATCCCCGAAGATGAGCAGGAACTGATCCGGCTCAAGTACGACTCGCTCACGCCGGAAAATCCGGTGGCCACCGACGAGCATCGCGTCTTCACGCCCAGGGGCATTCTCCGCTGGCATCGCTGGACCGATCGCGGGATCTTCGACGCGGCTGGCCATCTCGTGGAGATCCAGGCCGTGGGACGCGACATCACGGAAGAGCGCGAAGCGCAGGATCTGCTGCGGCGCAGCGAAGAGAACTACCGGCGCCTCTACAGCGCGTTGCCGGTGGCCGTTTGGGAGACCGACTTCAGCGAAACTTTGCCCGCTCTGCTCAGCCACGGCCTCGACACGCCGGAGAAGTTGATCGCTTCGATCGAAGAGAATCCGACCCTCTTCTTCGAGCTCGCGAAGCACTCGAAAGTCGTTACCGCGAACGACGCCGCCCTGGCCATGAGCGGCGCCTCGACTCCTGAGGGTGTGTTCGCGTGGCTCAGGGAGCGCTACACCTTCGATGCCGCCCTGGCCTACGCGCGTACGGCCGCAACATTGCTGCTGGGCGATGTGCGCGTCGTGGACATCGAGTTGCCTCTGCGCGGGCCGGACGGTCAGCGAATCGATCTGCTGCAACGCCTGGCGCGATTGCCCAACTGGCCCGCCGAGCCGCGGCTGATCGCCATCGCGCTCGACGTGACCGAGCGCAAACGAACCGAGCGTGATCTCGTGCATCGCAAGCAGATCCTCGAAGAAGCGGAAGTCCTGGCACGCATCGGAAGCTGGGAGTGGGATCCGGCGACGGAGCAGGTCTACGGATCGGCCGGTTTCTGGCGCGTCTTCAACGGCAGCGCCGAGGCGCGGTTCGGATCGGTCGAGGAGGCCATCCTCTGTTTCCGCGAGGATGATCGCAAGCTTGCCATCGAGACCCTGGACACGCTGCGAAGGTTCGGGCACCGGCCGGCAGACGCGGGCCGCGATATGGTGGTCGTTCATCCCGACGGTACCAGGATCACCGGCCGAGGCGTTGCGTTCGCAGAGCAGAACGCGGCAGGGGAGACCGTGCGCGTGTACGGCGTCGTGCAGGACGTGACCGAGCAGCGACAGATCGAGCAGGCCGCGCAGCTCGAGCGCGAGGCCATGATGCGCGCGGACAAGATGATCTCCCTCGGCGTGCTCGTCTCCGGCGTGGCGCACGAGATCAACAATCCCAATCACTCCATCATGCTCAACGCGCCGCTCTTGCGCGATGCCTGGAAGAGCATTGTGCCGATCGTCGATCAGCGTGCAGAGAATGAACGTGCAGCGATCGACGACGGCCTCCGCATCGGCAACATGCCTTGGGACGAGATGCGGAGCGAAGGTGCGTCGATGATCGACGACATCGAGCACGCTGCGGAGCGCATCCGCGACATCGTCACCGAGCTGCGCGGTTTCGCGCTCGATCACGATCCCGGTGAGCGGCGAGCCGTCGCGATGAATGAAGTTGTCAAGTCATCGCTGCGCCTGCTCGGCAATCACATCCGCAAGGCCACGACCCGCTTCTCGACCGTGCTCGCGCACGAGCTGCCGGACGTGTACGGCAACCAGCGCCGGCTCGAGCAGGTGCTGGTCAATCTCATCATCAATGCTTGTCAGGCGCTGAAGAATACGGAGTGCGCCATCGTCATCGAGACCGGCCGAACGCCGGCGCACGTCTTCGTGCGCGTCACCGATGAAGGTCCCGGCATCTCCGCCGAGGACCTGCGCAAGATCAAGGACCCCTTCTTTACGACCAAACGCGCCACAGGCGGTTCAGGCCTCGGCCTGGCCGTCTCGGATCGCATCGCCCTCGAGCACGGCGGCGCGCTGACGTTCGCATCGGAGCTGGGAGAAGGCACATCGGCCACGTTGTCGATTCCCCTTTCTATCGAATGAGTGAAGAGGCTCCTCAATGGCAACCGTCCTGATCGTCGACGACGAAGAAGTGGTGCTGAACGGCGTGCGGCGCACGTTGCGCGCGAACGGTTTCGACGAGGTGCTGATGTGCGCGGACTCGCGCAACGTCGAACCGCTTCTGGAAGGCGAGCCCATCGCGCTCATCCTCCTCGATCTGATGATGCCGCACATCGGCGGACGCGAGTTGCTGGAGCGCATCGCGTCGTCGCATCCCGAGATTCCGGTGATCGTAGTCACCGCGGAACAGGACGTGCGCATCGCGGTCGAGTGCATGAAGGTTGGCGCGTACGACTATCTGCTCAAACCGGTCGGCGCGGACGAGCTGATGGCCACGGTGCGGCGCGCGCTCGAGCATCGCGAGCTGCGCGACGAAAACGCGCGGCTGCGCTCCAAGCTGCTGGAACAGGATCTCGAACAGCCGCGCGCCTTCGCCGGCCTCATCACCGCCGATGCGTCGATGATCCGCGTGTTCGCATATCTCGAGGTCATCGCCCGCGGCTCGCATCCCGCGCTGATCACGGGAGAGACCGGCACCGGCAAGGAGCTGATCGCGCGCGCGCTTCACGATCTCAGCGGCCGCAAGGGTCCGTTCGTGGCCGTCAACGTGGCCGGGCTCGACGACACGATGTTCTCGGACACGCTGTTCGGCCATCGTCCCGGCGCGTTCACCGGCGCCAGCGGGGCGCGTCGCGGCATGATCGAGAACGCCGGTCGCGGCACGCTGTTCCTCGATGAGATCGGCGATCTCGCGGAGGCGTCGCAGGTCAAGCTGCTGCGCGTGTTGCAGGAGCGCGAGTACTACACCCTCGGCGACGATGTTCCGAAGCGCCTGGAGGCGCGCGTCATCGCCGCGACGCACCAGGATCCCGCGAAGTTGCGGCGCGATCTGTACTTCCGCCTGCGCTCTTATCACGTGCGCATCCCGCCACTGCGCGAGCGCCTCGGCGACCTGCCGCTGCTCATCAACCACATCGTGCGCGAAGCCGCTCAGGATCTCGGCAAACAGCCGCCCGTCGTTCCCGAGCGCCTCTACCGCACCCTCGGCCGTTATGAATTCCCCGGCAACATTCGCGAGCTGCGGGCCATGGTCTTCGACGCCGTAGCCCGCCACACTTCCGGCCCGCTTCCGATCGATCCATTCATTGAAGCGATGGGCGCGCAGGACAACACCGAAGACGACGACATCATCCGCCCCGACGTCACCCGCGGCGACATCATCAGCGAGCCGCAATGGCGCGAGATGGAACGCGCCAACCTCCTCAACGCCCTCCGCCGCGCCAACTGGAAAATCTCCGGCCGCGGCGGCGCCGCTGAGCTGCTTCACGTCAAACCGTCGACGCTGGAGTCGAGGATGAAGGCGTTCGCGATCGAAAAGCCGTAGGTTTGGCGCGGGGCTTTTGTGGACGGGTGGACTTTGTGGACGTAGTGGACGTAGTGGACTTCGTGGACGTCCACCAAGTCCACGACGTCCACCAAGTCCACATCGTCCACCGTCCACCAAGTTCTCGCGAAAACCTCCCGGGATGTCGCGAAACTTCGGTGCTTCCGCGATTGGTGATTTGAACGCAATCCGTTCTAATTAAATCACTTACAGGCGATGCCATGCATGGCCCTCGCGTTGCCCTTGGTGGCACCCGGAGGAATTTGCAGAATGCATCGTTTCAATCGAATCCTGAGCTGCCTGGCCCTGACGGTTCTTGCCGCATCGCCGGCAGTCGCACAGACCACTGGCAGCACCATCGACATCCATGGTTTCGGCGGTTGGGCTTACGGAAAGACCGACGGCCACAAGTACTCTCTCGGCAGCGAGGACGGCGAATATGACAACGCCGAATTCGCGCTCAATGTGTCGGCCAAGCCGATCGAGAAACTCTCGGTCGTCGCGCAGATCCGTCTCGAATCGGGCTCGGACGAAGAGCAGGCCGAGCTCGATTACGCGTTTGCGGAATGGGCGTTCAGCGATGCGGCACGTGTGCGCGCCGGTCGCGTGAAGCATCCGTTCGGCATCTACGGCGAGGTCTTCGACGTCGGTACCCTGCGGCCGTTCTACTCGCTGCCGCAGAGTCTCTACGGTGCGAACGGCTTTACGGCGCGTGCCTACAACGGCGTCGGCATCACCGGTAACGTGCCGCTCGGTCAGTGGAACTTCCAGTACGACGTGTACGGCGGTCAGATCGAAGGCGATTTCGAGACGCCCGGTCTGCTCTCGACTTCCAGCGCCTATTTCAGCGAGCCGTCCATCACGTTCGGTTATCGCGTCGAGAATGCGTACGGCGGCCGGCTCAACGTCGCCACGCCGATCGAAGGACTCGTCGTCGGCGCCTCTGCCTACACGGGACAGGCTTACACCGAGTTGTCCAATGTCGACACCGACAAGCGCGATGTGTACGCCACGCACGCGGAGTACACGCGGGGCAAGTTCGCCATCCGCACCGAGTGGGGACACCTCAAGAACGGCAGCGATTTCAACGTCGACACCGGCTACGCCGAAACCTCGTATCGCTTCACCGATCAGTGGCAGCTCGCGGCGCGCTGGGACCAGCTCGACGTCACGCTGCCGGGCGTCAACATCTCGCGTCTGCCGAAGATTTTTCCGCAGTTACTCGACCATCGCGAGGCCACCCTCGGCATCAGCTACTGGTTCAGCCCGAATTTCGTGGTGCGCGGCAGCTATCAACACGTGATGGGAAACCGTTTCGCCTTCCCCGAGACCAGCACCGAAGTGACGGCCGCATTGGCTAGCGGCATTCTGGACGACACCACCGGCATGGTGCTGGTTGGCGCCCAGTTCAGTTTCTAGGAGACGCCGACATGAGAAATCTGATCATCGCCGCCCTGGGAGTGTTCCTGTTGTTCTCCGTTCAGCGCGCGCAGGCGGCGGGCGTGAAGGTGGTCGTGCATACGACCAACGCGCTGGACAGCATCACCAAAGCAAAGACCGCCGACCTCTTCCTCAAACGTGTCACGCGTTGGGAAAACGGTCGCGCCGTGACCCCGGTCGATCAGTCGGAGAAGAGCGCCGCACGCGCCCTCTTTTCGAAAGACCTGCTGGGCAAGGAAGTGATCTGGGTCAAGAGCTACTGGCAGAAGATGATCTTCTCCGGACGGGCCACTCCGCCGGCGGAGCTCTCTTCGGACAATCAGGTGCTCGAGCTCATTCGGACCAATGCCGACGCCATCGGATACGTCAGCGACGGCGCAACGATTCCGGCGGGCGTGAAAACTCTCGCGGTCCAGAACTGATGCACGGCCCGGAAGCACAGCTCGCGGCGGCACTGCTCGAACGGACCGTTTCTCTGGTCTGGTCGACCGACGCCCAACTCAGCGTCACCGCAGCGCGCGGCGCGGCGCTGCGCCAGCCGGGCATCGACGTCGAACAACTGGTGAGCCGCACGGCTGCGGCTCACCAGCGAGCTCTCGGGGGCGAGACCATCGATCTCGACTACGAAATCTCCGAGCGCGTGTACGAAGTGCATCTCGCGCCTCTGCGCGTTCCGGGAGGACCGATCGCGGGATGTGCCGGCATCGCTCTCGACACGACCGCGTTGCGGCGCGCCGAGCGGACCGCCGTGTGGATGTCGTCGCACGACGCGCTCACGCGTTTGCCGAACCGAACGCACTTGCGCGAGAAACTGACGCAGGCCATCCGCGATGCGCGGCGCGGCGGCGATCCGCTCTCGCTCTTCATCATCGACATCGACTCCATGCATTGCGTGAACGATGCGGCCGGGCAGGAGGCCGGCGACGCGTTGCTGGTCATGGCCGCGGAGCGCATCGTGAAAGTGGTTGCGGGTGGTTTCGTGGCGCGCATCGGCGGCGACGCATTCGCGGTGCTCACCGATGCGCCGCCGCTTGCCGCGGCGGACGCGATCTGCGCAGCCATCGCCACGGCGCCGTTTGCCGCCGGCGCCGCAGAGGTTCGCGTGACTGCGAGCATCGGCGTGGCTTCATTTCCACTGCACGGTGACTCCGCCGATCACGTGCTTCGGGCCGCCGAGGCCGCGCTGCGACGTGCGGTGGACGTAGGCGGCAATCGCAGTCAGCTCGCTTCCGCCGATCTCACCATCGCCGCGGCGGAACGGCTCGGAATCGAAACGCGACTGCGCAGCGCCATCGAGCGTGGAGAGCTCTCGCTCGCCTATCAGCCACAAGTGCGGTTGCCCGACGGAGGTCTGCTCGGACTGGAGGCACTGCTTCGCTGGAATCGCGACGGCGAGTTGATCCCCGCCGCGGCCTTCATCCGCGCCGTCGAAGAAAGCTCGATCATCATCGACGTTGGCGAATGGGTGATCGACGAAGCATGCCGCCAGCTCCGCGTCTGGGGAGAAGCGGGCATCGCTCCTCCGCGGCTCGCGCTCAACATCGGCGCGCGGCACTTCCAGCATCCCGGGTTTCTGGAGACCGTGCGGAGTGCCATCAAGCGTCACGGCATCAACGCCAACGCACTGGAGATCGAGATCACCGAGACCACCGCCATGTACAACGCGGACGCCACCGCGCGTTTGATCGACGATCTGCGCGAGCTCGGCGTAGAGATCACGATCGACGACTTCGGGACCGGCTACTCATCGCTCGCGTATCTCAAGCGCTTCGCCATTACCGGTGTGAAGATCGATCGCTCCTTCGTACACGACCTGCCGTCTTCGATCTCCGCCGGCGCAATCGTCCACGCCATCCTCGCCACTGCCCACGCCCTCGGGTTACGCGTCGTTGCCGAAGGCGTCGAAGAACCTGAACAGGCCGGCTTCCTCACCGCCGCCGGCTGCGACGAAGCGCAAGGCTACTGGTTCGGCCGCCCCATGACCGCGGAAGCGATCGAAGCGCACCTGCGCATTCTGATCGCGAAAGGGCCACTTTAGCGTCGCGTCACACAAGCGCAGCGCCGAGGGCAATCGGAAGCTCGGATGGCGGGAACTGGAGCGTTTCGGCTGCTCTTCCAACCGGCAGGCGCGGTCCGTTCTGCAGAACCGCTCTCAACATGTTGACGAGGTCGGCGCGTTGATACGGCTTGAGCAGGTAGCCGACGTGCGGTTTCGATGTGAGGTCGTGAAGGCGCGACATGTCCGCGTGTCCGGTTGCGAAGATGACAGGAAGCGCCGGCCATCGCTCGGCGATTAGCGCATAGACGTCCACTCCGCTGACGTCCGGCAATCCGACGTCGAGCAGGACTGCATCGGGACGCGTTCGCGCGATCACGCCGACCGCCTCGGCTCCGGTCCGAGCGATGGCAATTTCGATCCCTTCGTGTTCGAGGAGCATCGCCATTCCGGCCACGACATCGCCATCGTCTTCCACCAGTACGAGTTTATGGATGCCGTGCGTCATGACGGGCGGCACAACATTTTCCGGCTCGCGCGCGGCGACACCCAATGGCAGAAAGACATGCACCGTGGTGCCGCGTCCTCGTTCGCTCTCGATGAAGATGCGGCCGTCGTGCTGTTCGACGATGCGCTGCGTCAACGCCAATCCGAGGCCCGTGCCGGAGTGCTTCGTCGTAAACAGGGGCTCGAAGATGTGTTTCAGGGCCTCATCGGAAATGCCTGCGCCCAAGTCCGTGACGGTGCAGTGCGCGTAAGCCTCGACGTTCGCGATGGCCCCGAACGAAAAGACTCCGCTGCCGCTACCGCGTTGAATGCTCAGAGCGAGCATGCCGGTGCCGCCCATGGCATCGCGCGCGTTGGTGAGGAGATTGAGAAAGACCTGTTGGAGGTGAGGCGCATCGCCGGCCACGACGAGCTCGTGTGCCGCGTCGATGCGAAGGTCGATGGCCGGACCGAGAATGGCGCGCGCTTCGGCCTCCAGGCCGCCCAGCCACTCCTGCATCACAATCGGCTTGCGGATCACGCGCGTCTGTCGCGTGAAGCTCAGAATTTCGCCGGTGACGCGTTTGCCGCGTTGAATCGACGAGCCGATTCGACCGACAGCCTTCTCGACGCTGGGGATGCTGGAGGCATCGCGCGAGATGACTTCCACGAAAGGCTGGATGCCCATCAGTACGTTGTTGAATTCGTGCGCCATCGTCGCGGCGAGATGTCCGAGGCTGCTGATGCGATGGGCCTGTTCGAGTTGCCGCTGCATGGTCTCGCGCTCCGCTTCCATGCGCCGCTTCTGCGTCACATCCATGGCCAGGACCAGTCCGGCCGCCTTCCCGCGGAATACGATGCTGCTGCGGGCGATTTCCGCCTCGATCTCGCTCCCATCTTTTTTGCTGTGCCGGAACACTCCGCAAATCTGCGGAACGCCAGTCTCCGGATTTTCGACCAGTGACTGCAAGAGGTCCGTCACTCGATCGGGCGGACGGATGTCCCGGAGCGTCATCGCCAGAAACTCTTCGCGCGAATATCCATACTGCTTGACCGCCGCGTCATTCACGGCCAGAAAGCCCAGCGTCTCCGCGTCGTACACCCACATCGGATGAGGGTTGCTGTCGAACAGGCTGCGATAGCGCTCCTCGCTCTCGCGAAGCTGGACCTCAGCGGTTCTCTGTTCGGTGACGTCGCGAATGTAAATGACTGCCTGATCCAGGAACAGCATCACGATGCGAATCTCGTACACGCGGCCGCGCGCACCGGCCGGCATTACATCGAAGCACGACACCAACTGGCCGCCGATCAGTTCATCGACGGCGGCGTTAAAGCGGGCGCAGAGCTCGGGCTTCAAGGCCACACTCCGCCGACCGTCTCCCTCCGGCGAGCGCGTGCAGAACAAATCGATGAGCGGATCCGACTTGTAATCGAGCAGCCTTCCGTCGATGCCTACGTGCAGAAAGACGTCCGGCGTGGCCTGCAACATGGCCCGCATCTGCGAGTTTGCTTCGAGCAGCTCCTGCGAGCTGATCTCGAGCGACCGTTCCAGCATGGCGCGATCGATGTCGTTTTGGCGGTAGGCGTCGTCGATGGCATCGAGCAGACCACTGGCAACCTCCGGGATCGGCTTGTCTCCGAGGTGACGACGGATCTGACGGGCCAGAAGGGGATGTCTTCCGCCATCCTGCGCCAGGCTCTTCACCGCAGTTCCTTGAAGGAGGTAATGGTCATGGTTTGGTTGTGAAGCACACACTTCGCATCCGGAGTCAGCGGTGAGATCTCGCCATAGGAGTAGAAGCCGGTCAGAGCCGGCGCCGGTCCGACCACGTCGCGGACGCCTTCCAGCTCTTCCTCGGTTCGCTGCCGGAGCACCATCCTGCGTCCCACGCAACTGATGAGGATGGCCAGATCCGGATTGTGCTCCGAGACATGCACGATGCTGTTTTGCGCGGCGCCGGTGGCTCCGTCGATGAGCCTGTCGAAATTCGCCTTCATGGAGCGGCCGTACCATCCTTCCGGGACGTCGCCAGCAAACGTGAGGCTCTGCGCCGCTTCGTCGACTGCGAGAATCGTTCGAACGACCGACGAATCGTCTTCGGGATTGCGAATGCTGAGGGGGAAGAGGAGGCCGGATCCGGGAAGTAAGTCCGCGTGATCGCCGAGGTAGCGTTTGTAAAGATCCAGCGCGGAGATCCCATCGAGCTCATAAAGAACGTTCCCTTCGCTTCTCGTGACCAGCCGCTCCGGACCGAAACTGTCCCAGCCTCCGAGGGATGCGCAACCGACCTCCAGCCGATCGCCATAAAACCCGACTGCGGCGATCGTTTTCGTGCGCACTTCGTCGCCGAAAACGATCAGTGTCTCGCCGAACGCCTCTCCGTCTCCCGACAGACCGCCGGAGAGAGTGGTCGTCTCGGGCAGGTTGTCGCTCAATCCCTTCACGAGCTCGCTGCCATTCACGTGCAGTCCATCGCTCAGCACAAAGAGATGCACGAGGCCGTGGCGGGAAAACGAGCGCGCCAGCGTCGTGCCGGCGGAGTAGCTTTCCGCGGGACACTCAATGGCAACCGACGCAGCGGTCACTCGGGTGGTATCGAAATGCACGGCGGTAACACTCACCGTGTCGTCATAGATCCGCGTGTCGAGGATCTCGCCGGCCGTCGAACAGCCGATGAAAATCGCATCGGGGAAGCGGCTGTGGATCGCCGCGATCGATGCTCCATCCTGGAGCGCCGCCCGCGATCCGAACAGAAGGGCGAGGTGGGCCGGCTCCTCGCTCCCACCCGTCTCCGGTCGAAGGCCGGTGGGCGAAGTCCACTGCAATTGCGAAATCTTCATCGGTTCCTCCGCCATATTTGGGCATCTCCAATGCGATCAAGACACCTGCCATGATCGAAATTTCGTAAGTGTCTGTGACAACACGAGTTATGCGCGCAGCGCTCCAGGACCCCCTGTCCATCATGGCGTCGTATGTCCGATTTCCGGACAGTCGAGCGCGTTGCCTCGGGTCGATCACTGTCGGGCGGTTTGTTATTTGCAGCAAGACGCAATGTGATTGCTCGTGGGACGGCTCAATCCGGTTCGCGTGCGATCGATGGGAGACTCTATGAAGATACGAATGTCTGCGCTGATCGTGGGTTTGCTGCTCCTTCTTCCGGGCAGCGCTGGCGCATTGGAAACGAACGAATTGATTGCGATTGCCGCCATGCCTCTGGCGGTGGCCGCGGTGTCCGATATTGCGGAGGTACCGACTGGCGACCTCATGTCCGTCGTCAGCGCGATGAATCGCGCACAGGTTCCGGCGCCCCAGTTCGTCGAGGTGGTGCGCTACGTTCCGGTGGCGCTGGTGGATCGAACGGAGCCGACGTTCGTCTCGTATGTGACGACGCAGGTCGGCAACGGACTGGTTGGCGATGCGCTGGCGGGTTCGCTGGCCGATCGCATGGTCACGACTTATGGCGTGAGCGAGATCAACGTCGTCAATCCGCAGACGGTGTATGTCGTGGAGCGGCGCGAGTTCGTTCCGGCGATGGTGACCGCCCGGCTGCAGCCGGTCGATCCGCTGGCTCTGGTGGCAATGCCGCTGGCAGTTGCGGCGGTGGCCAACCTGACCGATGTGCCGGCGAATGATCTCATCAGCTTCATCTCGGCGCTGAATCGGGCCGCCGTTCCGGCGCCGCAATTCGTCGAGGTGGTGCGTTACTCGCCGGTGGTGTTTCTCGATGACACGCCGCAGTTCATCAGTTTCGTGACGACGGAAGTCGATCGCGGAACTCGAGGTGAAGCGCTGGCGATCGTGATCGCGGACCGCTTCCGCAACGCCGGCGCTCGCGAGATCAATGTCGCCCGTCCACCTCAGACCTTCCTGGTCGACCGGACGGGATTCCTGCCGCCCATCGTTCGCACGCGCGTGGCGGAGCGGAGAGCGCATCCTCACGGCGGTCCTCCGGGACAGCTCAAGAAGGCCGCAGGCCTACAGACGGGCGCTGAGATCGTTCATGGAACCACGCCTCGTCCGCGCGTGGTCGTGCATCGGGACGACGACGACAAGGGTAAAGCTCGGAAGAACGATCGAGTCACTCGCCAGGAACCCCGTCGTCAGGACGAACGGCGCGACGACCGAGGAAAATCGCGAGACAAGGCCAAAGACAACTCCAAAGGTAAAGGCAAAGGAAAAGGATGATGAAACACACATTGATCGCACTGACGGCATTGCTCGCGTTGGCGGGCGGCTGCAAGCAGCAGGAAACGGCCAGCGTGTCGTCCGAAACGACGGCTGCCGCCACAACCGAAGCGAAACAAGCATTGACCCCCGAACAGCTCGGAGAGCTCGGCGCCCAGATCGAGAAGACTCCCGACCAGGCCGCATCGCTACTGAGCGAGCACGGATTGAACGCGAAAACATTCGAACAGCAGATCCGCAAGATCACCGAGGACCCGGAAGCATCGAAGCGTTACGCTTCGGCCTACGAAAAGGCTAAGGCGTAGGATTTTTTCGCGAGAGCCGCCCCTCACCCTAGCCCTCTCCCCTCGGCGATGAAGCCGCCGTGGGGAGAGGGGACTGGTTTTCGCGAGGGTTCCAGTTCCCTCTCCTCGCAACGGCGGGGAGAGGGATAGGGTGAGGGGCGGCTCTCGCGCTAAAGCTCGTCCGCGATCTCCACGAGCCGCGTGACGGTGTTCCAGTTCCGCGCTGTGCCGGCCACTCCGAGTTTGCGCTCGATGAGTGCGTTGTTCAGTTTCGAAGTTCCCATCCCTGAACCGTATTCGATGTAGAGCTCCGTGCCGTTGAGGTGCATGTTCTCCGGTCCGGAGTACGCATCGCGCAACGATTGCATCGCGGCCGGGGAGGGTTGCGCGCTCAGGAACATCACGATGAAATGGCTCGGTCCGCGTTGCGCCTCGGCGGGCATCGGGTTCGCCGCGACGGCTTTTTGAAATTCGTCGGCAGTGCGCAGGATCACCTTTGCGTCGACGGCTAGTGCGCTCTCCAACTCCTGAACGAGTTTCGCGCGATCGGTCCTGGCGGTTCGAAACACCACGTTGCCGCTCTGCAGATGCGTGCGCACATCGCGCAGCCCCATCGCCTCGCAGGAGATCTTCACGTCGGCCATCTTCAGTTTCTTGTGACCGCCGACGTTGATGCCGCGAATGAGTGCGATGAAGATCGGCATGAGGCCGTAATAGTACTGCCTCGTTTTGCGATCAGCTCTTGCGCAGCATCAGCATAAGTTTCGCGATGAGCAATGCGAGCGGCGCGGTGTGCAGGACGAGATCGAACCAGTCCAGCGGACGGCGCAAGGTGCCGCCGAACAGCATCCGCCACTTCTGCACGAGGTGAGACTCCCCGAATGGCGCCAGCGCCAGCATGACGGCCACGACCGCGATGAGCCACCAGGGCGTTTTCTCGAGCCAGTTCATTGCTCTCATTTCCTCCGGCCGCGGCGGCGCAGCTCGCCGGCTAGAGAGGCGTGTTGCGTGATCCAGCCGCGGAGCGGCGAAAGAGAATTCTGCGCGAGACGCTTCTTTCGCCGCTCCGCGGCTTCCGACAGATTTCATCCGCGCAGGATGAGATACACCGCCATGACCATGCCTACGGCTGCGAGCAGGCCGGCCAGTGTGATTCCGAAGCTGGAGCGTGCGGGCATGGGATTGCCTTCGTCGAAGCCGCGGCGGAATTGCACGAGCGCGATGGCGGCGTAGAGGTTTACGACCACGCCGAGGATCACGAGCGAGGTTCCGGCCCAGAGGGAACCGCCGCCACCGACGACGACTTCGCCGCGCGCCGCGGCCATTTCGCGAAGAAACATTCCGAAGCGTGCCACGACAAAGCCGAAGCCCATCAACGCCAGGCCCGTGCGGATCCAGGCCAGAAATGTTCGCTCGCCGGCGAAGTAGACGCGAGGGTCGCGCTCGAAAGTCATGACTGCATTCTATGGACAGTGCGCGCTCATGGCGACGTGTCGCACGGCCAAGATGGTTTGGAGTGCGGCAGCCGCCGCAGCTGCCGCTTTTGTATGTTCCCGCGCTGCCTGTGGCATACAAAAGCGGCGGCTGCGGCCACCGCACTCCAAAATGAAACGGCCACCCGAAGGTGGCCGTTTTCAACTACCAGATCCGAACGCGATCCTCGGGTTTCACGTAGTTTGCGTCGCCTTCTTTCACATCGAACGCTTCGTACCAGGCGTCGATATTACGGAGCGGCGCGAAGGCGCGGACCATGCCGGGGGAGTGGGAGTCCGTCATGATGTACTGGCGCAGGGCGTCGTCGCGCATCATGGTTCGCCAGACCTGAGCCCAGCCGAGGAACACGCGCTGTGGGCCGGTGAAGCCGTCGATCTCGGGTGCGGGCTGGCCTTTCAGCGACATCTTGTAGGCATCGAGTCCCAGCAGGATTCCGCCGAGGTCTCCGATGTTCTCGCCCATGGTCTGGCGAGGAATGATCCGGATGTCGGCGATCGGAAGCTTGAACCCTTCGTACTGCACGCCGAGCTTCGTGGCCTGCGCTTCGAACTTCGCCGCGTCATCCGCGGCCCACCAGTCGCGCAGCGCGCCGTCGCCGTCGGACTTGCGTCCCTGATCGTCGAAGCCGTGTGTGATCTCGTGGCCGATGACGCCGCCGATGGCGCCGTAGTTCACGGCCGGATCGGCCTTCGGATCGAAGAACGGCGGCTGCAGGATCGCGGCGGGGAAGACGATCTCATTCTTCGTCGACGCGTAGTAGGCGTTGACGGTCTGCGGCGTCATGCCCCATTCCTCGTCATCGACCTTCGTGCCGATGCGGCTGACGTCGAACGCCCATTCGAACTGCGCGGCGCGCTCTTCGTTGCCGACGATGTCGCCCTCGCGGATCTCCAGCTTCGCGTAGTCGCGCCATTTCGACGGATAGCCGATCTTGACGCCGAACTTGGCGAGCTTCTCGAGCGCTTTGCCGCGCGTCTCCGGCCCCATCCACTCCAGCTTCTCGATGCGTCCCTTCATCGCGGCGCGCAGATCGGCCACGAGCTTTTCCATCTTCGCTTTCGAATCGGGCGGAAAGTACTCGGCCACGTACGTGCGACCGATCGCTTCACCCATCGCGCCTTCCGCCGAGGCCACGGCCCGCTTCCAGCGCGGGCGCTGCTCCTGCGTGCCGTTGAGGAACTTGGAGCGGAACTCCCAGTTCGCATCGACGAATCGCTTCGAAAGCAGCGGCGCCGCGTTGTCGGCGACGTGGAAGGCCTGCCAGGCCTTGAGCGTAGCCACCGGCGTGTCCGCAAAGATCTGCGCGAGCTTCGGCAGCGCGGTGTTCTGACGCACCACGGCGCGCGGCGCCTTATCGAGACCCGCTTCTTTGAAGTAGACGGCCCACGGAAATCCGGGCGCGTTCTTCTCGAGCTCCGCCGGCGTCATCGGGTTGTAGGTCTTGTCGCGGTTGCGGCTTTCCGCGCGCGTCCAGTGGGCTTCGGCGATCTTCGTTTCCAACGCCACGATCGCGGCGGCGTTCTTCTCCGGATCGTCCCAGCCGGCCAGCCGCAGCATGTCCGCGACGTATTGCTGGTAGCGCTCTTTCTGCGGCTTGAAGTTGTCGCGCAGATAGAACTCGCGGTCCTGCAGGCCGAGTCCCGACTGCGAGAGATAGAGCGTGTACTTTTCCGGATCCTTGGCGTCGTCGCCGATGAACACGCCGAAGAACGATCGGCCCAGCGACGAGGTCGAACGGCCCATCAGTTTTGCGAGGTCCGCGTGCGTCTCTGCTTTCTTCACTGCGGCGAGGTGCGGCTCGATCGGTTTCGCATCGAGCTTTTCCGCGGTCGCTTCATCGAGGAACGAGCGATAGATGGCAGCCACCTTCGCTTCGTCCGAGCCCGCCTTCAGATTTTTCGCGCTCGCCCAGCGGTCGAGAATCCCATGCACGCGCGTCTCGGAGAGATCGCGCAGCATCACAAACGCCCCGAAGCTCGTCTTGTCCGGCGGGATCTGCGTCGACGCAGCCCACTTGCCGTTGACGAAGCGGAAAAAGTCATCGCCCGGCTTCACCGTGCGATCCATTCCGTCGAGGTCGACGCCCCAGTTTCCGTAACGCTTGGCCGCGGTCGGCGCGGCGGCGGTCGTAGTTGCCTCTTCCGCGCCGGCGGTCAGCGCGAGCACAGCGATCATCGAAGCCGCGATTCCTGCAAGTCTCACCTTCATCGGGTTCTTCCTCGTGTCCGTTTCCATCGATTGCGCCGGAAATCTTAAGGTTTTCCGGCGAACGGTCCTGTCACGTTTCGTCATCCAGTGGCAATTTTCCGCAGAGCGATGATGCCGAGCATGCTGCACAGGGCCAGGAGCGCCCACGTCCCAGCCGTCGGGATGGGCGCGAGCGAGGCTGGCGCCGCTGCAATCGGAAACGCGGTGCCATCGGCGTTGCCGGGCAGCGACGGATCGTCCGTCGTCACCGGTGCGATCGTCGAGCCGGTCACGGTGCCGGAGTTGACGACCTCGGTGACGCCGGGCGCGAGCGGATTGTCGATGGTCACGTCGAACACGATCGTCGCGGAGCCGCCCGCGATCAGCGTGCCGATGTTTATGCTGACGGTTGTGTCTCCGGGCGTGTTGCCCGTCGCGACCGCACCGATGTTCGTGGTGACGGAACCATTGACGAGAGCTGTATTGGAATCCGGCGTGTCGTTGAACACGACGCCGGGTTCATCGTCGTTCCCCGTATTCGCGACCGTGATCGTGTAACGCAACGTATCGCCTGGGTCGGCCGCATTGTCGCCATCGACGTCGATGAAGAGCGCGGCGGTTTTTGTGGCGGAAACGATCGGCAGGAGCGTGACCGGAGTGACCGTCGGATCGGTCGCGCCGGCGACAGCGGGATCGTCCGTCAGCACATCGGCGAAGTTCGTTCCCGTAACGGTGCCTTGATTCGCAACGGTCGTCGTTCCGGGAGGCAGCGGATCGTCGATGAGCACGTCGAAGACGATCGTTGCCGATGCCGCGGCGGCGATCGTTCCGACGTTGACGCTCACGGACGTGTCACCACCGCCGTTGCCCGATGCGACGGTTCCTGCGGAAGTCGTCACCGAGCCGGTGATGAGCGATGTGTTGCCGTCGGGTGTGTCGGTGAAGAAGACCGCGGTTGCGTCGCCGCCGCCGCTGTTGGTGATGATGATCGTGTAACGAAGCGTATCGCCCGGCTCGGCCAGCGTATCGCCGTCGACGTCGTTGAACAGCACATCGGTCTTCGTCGCGGCAACGGATGGCGCAGCGGCGATCGTCACCGGATGGTCTTCCACTTCGCCGTCGTTCGCGACTCCTGTGAATCCAACAGCGCCGTCTGTCGTACAGCGGAAGCGTGAGAATGTGCTGCCGATGGCCGCCGTCGCAGGGACTGTGAAGTTGAGCGAGTTGGTGCCGGCGATCAACGCGCTTCCGCCGGGGAAGAGCTCCTCGTTGGGATCACTCCAATCACCGTCGCCGGAGGAGTCGATCCACGCCGACAGCGTGCAGGGCGCCGAAGCGACGACGTCGACGCTGGCCATCTGTCCCACGGTCAGCGCCGTGGTGAACGTCACTCCATCTTCGTCATCGCCTGCGACAACGCAGTTTCCGAATGGTGTGGTCGTAGCGAGGTCGTCGCCGTCCGCACCGGCACTGGCAAAGGCCTCGGCTTCGGTGTCGACGCAGTTTCCCAGAAAGACCACGCCGCCGAGGATGTGGCGCGCGCCGTTCGAAACGAAGAGCGTCGGATAGGTTGGATCGGGAGCATCGCCGTAATCGAGCGCATCGCTCTGGCCGAAATAGTGACTTGGATTGGATGAGGTGAGCACCGCCAGCGAAGGTGTGGTGGCCTGGACGGTTCCGATGTTTGCGTACTGCCCGGCAACGGCTACACCCGCCGCGGTGCAAGTCATCGACGCACCGGGACCGAGCGACGTTCCGGGACACGTCACCGTCACGCCCTGATCGTCCGTGACCGTGATGTCCGTGAGCGTGTCCGCGCCGAAATTCGTGACTTCATAGGTCCAGTTCACCGGATCGCCAACCGCGAGTGACGGACCGGGCGCGGTGTCGGCATTGGCGCCGTTGGTCGATTTCACGATTCCGATCTCGTTGCCGAAATAGAAGCTGCTGTCGGACGCGCTGACGGTTTGTGCGTCCGGCAATGCCGCCGTCGCCGTTCCGACATTTGTGTACTGGCCGAACTGCACGGTGCCGCTGCCGGTGCAGATCACACCTTCGCCGGGCACGAGCGTCGTCTGCGTGCAGGAGACGGTGACGCCTTGGTCGTCCGTCACGGTCAACCCGGTCACCGTGGCAGGTCCGGGATTCGTGACTTCATACGTCCACGAGACGATCGAACCGGGATTGAGCACAGGTCCCGGAGGCGCTCCGGCGTCGATGCCGTTGGTGCGTTTCACGAGCGAGAGCGTTTGGCCGAAGTAGTGGCTTCGATCCGATGCCACGACGCCGTTTTCGCTGACGGAAAGCGTCGCCTCGACCGTGCCGATATTCGCGTATTGGCCGACTTGTGCAGTGCCGGATCCGGTGCAGGTCATCGAAGCGCCGATGGCCAGCGTCGTGCCGGGACACGAAACAGTCACTCCCTGGTCGTCGCTCACGACGATGTCATCGAGCGCCTCGGCGCCGATGTTCGTGATGACGTACTCCCAGTTGACGTTGCTGCCGATGGGCACGATCGGCCCTGGAGGCGCATCCGCATCGAGCCCGTTCGTCCGCTTCTCGATGGTCACGGAGGGTGCGCTCTGTCCGAAGTAATGGCTTGGATCGGAGTCGCTCACCACGCTCGCATCCGGAAGCGTGCCCTCGACCGTTCCGATGTTCGCGTACTGGCCGAGGACGGCTGTTCCGCTGCCGGTACATGTGAACGAGAGACCGGCACCGAGTGTCGTGGCCGGACAAGTGACGACGACGCCTTGATCGTCGGTCACGCCGATATTCGTCAACGGACGGCTGCTGATGTTGCTGACGACATACGTCCAGGAGACCGTCGATCCGACGAGGATGGCGGGGCCGGGAGCCGTGTCGGCATCCTGGCCATTCGTGAACTTTTCGATGTCGATGTCGGATTGTGCGGATGCGGCGAGGGTGGCTGGGAGAGAGATTATGAGAGTCAGGACCCGAAGGACTCGGGCACCGAGGGACGGCATGACGGAAGCTCCTATGGAAACGCGCCGGACCCACTGCGCGATCGGCAAACACCATATCGAATGAAGGCGATGAATCCAAGCTGCTTCGCCGTGCCGGCGGTGGGTGTTCGTCACCGAGTACGTGTGGCGGCTGTCACCGGCAAGGGAAGGGGTGGGAGGCGACACTGAGCACCGGAGGAACCGATGAAAAAGACAACACTCATTCTCGCGGCCCTATTGATGGCGCCGGCGCTGTTCGCCGCTGACGCAAAGACTACCTTCGAAGCCAAGTGCAAGATGTGCCACGGCGCGGACGGCAAGAAGATCGCCAAAGCGGATTACACGAAGCCCGAAGCGGTACTGGTGAAGTACCTGACCACAGACGCCAAGCACAAGACCAAGGTGCCCGACGAAGCCGCAGCCAAAGCCCTTGTTGCCTTCGTCAAGACCCTGAATCAGTAGATACGCCCGAGCGCGGCGCCGCGGAATGCAGTCCGCGGCGCCCTGGAATTTGGACACTTCCGCACGCCGTGGTGTACCGCGTCAGTGGTGCGGAGAGCTGTCTACGAATCGTGCAGACGAGCGCTTTCTGCTCTGATCGTTCGCTTCGATTCTCCGCACCGGCTACGCGGTGCGACTTCAAATACGTTCTTGTCCGTGGGTAGCGCGTCTGCGCGCGCAACCCACGGCTACCGTCTCCGTACCGCTAAACGCGGTACGAGGCACCGCGGCGCGATGCGGCGCCGTCAGTCCTCTCCGCGAATCCGTCCGCCGCGAAAATAGCGGACCGACTTGTAGTGGATGTCGAAGTAATTTGCGGCGGCGCGCAGCGCGCTGGCCACGACCCACTCCTCGCGTTTGGCGATCCCTTCCAGCGGCTGTCGCATGTGCGACGGCAACTTGTACCGGCACCGCCGGCAGAGCGCCGTCCCCTCGGTTTTCTCGAAACTGCAACGCGGACAATTCCTCCGCCTGGCCAACTTCTCGATCTGCTGTTTGGACACCATGGCCACCCCTCCCTCCCGTGCTCTCTCTCCCAAAACGAAAAAAAGGCCGGGCGAGCACCCGGCCTTTCTTGCTGCACATGTTGTTGTGCAGCCATCGTAGCAGAATTTTCAGATCCCGAGATCCTTACGGCGATTCCACACCTCGTGCATCGGTTCGCCGGCCGTGCTCTTCCCGATGTGATGCCACACGCCTTCGACCATGTCGTACTGAAACTCGAGATTGCGTCCGGTGCGTGTGTCGTCGCGCGAGAAAAATTCGATGCTCTCGTTGTACTTGCCATCTGCGGTGTTGTACGTGCCGCCGCCGCTGCCGAAGAACTCCTTCGTCTCGACGTTGTAAGCGATCCACTGAAAGCGCGTTCCCGACAGAATCTTCATCGTCCGCCGAGCGCCGGGGCGACGCGTGCTGATCTCGCCGTCGCGCTTCCGGCCGGTCATCAGCCAGGATCCCTCCAGAGCGCCGGGAGCGCCGTCATCGATGCGCGTCCACGCCGCGCCGTCGGCCGATATGCGTCCGTCTCCCGGCTCCACCCGGATCGTGCGAGAAGTTCCCACGCGATCGGGATTGGCCGTGTCGAACTCGTACGTCAGACGAATACCGCCGTCCTCCGCCTTCGACCACACTCCACCCTCGGTCGACACGAACTTCGCCGGATCGCTCCGATACCAGGCGATCGAGAAATGACCATCGGTGATGATCCACGCGCCGATCGTCCCATCCTCGCGCACATGCTTCCATGCGCCGTTGAGATCCGATCCGGCCTCCGCCGGTGCCGTTGCGAGAACCGCAGCCAAAACCAGTGCGAGCATGATTCACCTCGAGATTGAGATTCGCGAAAATGGTACTCCAGCGCAAGGTCTGTGCTTTCAAGAAGGCGCCGAAGAGCCAGGAAGTGCAACTCTGAGGTAGGGAATCCCCCGGTCGCGGCACTCCTACAACACAGGAGGAAGTTATGCCGGTACGACGGGGAACATCATCTCGGCGGACGACGACGTTGGTTGCGGCGGAGGAACATCCGGCGCCCTCGATCAACCTGTCTGGAGCGGATGCGGGCACTCCGAAGCTGGATGCGATGCCGGATCCACTCGATTTTCGCGACCAGATGTTCGCGCCGACTCTCGTCGAGGTCCCGCGACGGATCACACTCGATTCGTATCGCGAGATCGGCGTTCCGATCCTCAACCAGGGGAGCGAGGGCGCATGCACCGGTTTTGGCCTCGCGACAGTCGCGCACTACCTCTTGCTGCGTCGCACGCAGGACGCCGATCGCGGACGCGTGAGCTCGCGCATGCTCTACGAGATGGCAAAGCGATACGACGAGTGGCCGGGAGAGAACTACAGCGGCTCCAGCGCCCGCGGGGCGATGAAGGGATGGCACAAGCACGGAGTGTGCAGCGAAGACTTCTGGCCTTACGACCCTGCGAGACCCGATCGCCGTTTTACGACGAAGCGCGCGGGCGAGGCAGCGAACCGGCCCCTCGGTGCCTATTACCGGGTCAACCATAAGGACCTCATCGCCATGCACTCCGCGATCGCGGAGGTCGGCATTCTGTACGCGACGGGAATGGTCCACGAAGGCTGGAACAAACTCGACGCCGAGGGGATCATCGCCTTTCCCAGCGACCGCCTCGGCGGCCACGCGTTCGCCATCGTTGCCTACGACGACCGAGGGTTCTGGATCCAGAACTCATGGGGCCCGAAATGGGGCAACGGGGGATTCGCACTCATCACCTACGACGATTGGCTGGCGAACAGTACCGACGTCTGGGTGGCCCGCCTCGGCGCACCAGTCAAGCTTCGTTTCGCCGCCGCGGTGGCCACAGCCATTTCCAGCGCCGCCAAATCCTCCGAAACCTATGCGTTCTGCGACCTGCGCCCGCACATCGTGAGTCTCGGCAACGAGGGTCGTTTCCGCACTAACGGGACCTTCGGCACCGACGAACAGGACGTAGAGGACATCCTTGCCAGGGACTATCCGAAAATCACGAAAGAGTGGAAGAAGAAACGGGTCCTGCTCTACGCCCACGGAGGCCTGGTCGGTGAAGACAGCGCGATTCAGCGCGTGGCCGAATATCGCGCCGCGCTCCTGAAGAACGAGGTCTATCCGCTCAGCTTCATCTGGCAGACCGACTTCTGGTCGACGCTGAAGAACATTCTCAACGACGCCGCCAGCCGGCGCCGGCCGGAAGGCTTCATCGACAGCGCGAAAGACTTTCTCCTCGACCGGCTGGATGACGCGCTCGAGCCGCTGGCGCGTGCCCTCACCGGAAAGCTGCAGTGGGATGAGATGAAGGAGAACGCCCTGCGTGCCACGACGACCAAAGAGGGTGGACTGGGGATCACAGCCCGGCTTCTCTCACGGCTGGTCGCGAAGGACGGCGCGGAGATTCACCTGGCGGCTCACAGCGCGGGAGCCATTCTCTTCGCCCCTCTCGTCCAACTTCTCACAGGTACGGGCACGATCGGCGACGGGCCGCTGAAAGGAACGAAGGGACTGGGACTGAAGATCGCGAGCTGCACGCTCTGGGCGCCGGCGCTTACCGTGGATCTCTTCAAGCAGACGTACATGCCGGCGATCCGATCGGGCGGCATCAAGAAATTCACGCTCTTTACGCTGACGGATGCCGCGGAGCAGGACGATCACTGCGCGAACGTCTACCACAAGTCACTCTTGTACCTGGTGAGCAACGCTCTCGAGAATCGGGTGCGCATCCCGGTCTTCCGCGATGGCGTGCCGATCCTCGGAATGGCGAAGTTCATCAACAAAGACTCCGAGCTCCTGAAGCTCTTCAAACTCGCGAAGGCCGAATGGATCCTTTCGCCAAACGCCGAACAGCCGGGCTCAAATCGTCATGCGACATCGAGCTCGCATGGCGGGTTCGATGATGACGGCCCGACAGTTCGCTCGACGCTCGATCGAATCATCGGCGCCGGGCAGAAGCCGGCCGGCGCGAACGTGCCGATGCGGTTCGCGAACACCGCCTCGTCCATGCGCGACACGCGGGCACACCTTGCGCGAGCAGGAGCGTCGCAGGAATAGTTGAAGGAAGATTTGGTGGAGTTGATCGGGAGGCGAAGCGACGAACTCTAGCGCGGAGGAAGACGAAGGACCCCGAATCGAAAATGTACTCCAGCACAAGGTCGGCTCTCTCGAGAAGGCTATAATAGCCTGATGAAGACAGCCACGATATCCGAGACGAAAAACCAGCTCAGCGCGCTGCTCGATCGTGTGCGTCACGGCGAATCGATTCTGATCACGGACCGGAGCCAGCCGATCGCGCGCCTCGAGCCGGTGGTGAGTGCAGGCAATGCCGGTCCGGATGAAGGGCGCCTGGCTCGGCTGGAACGAGCGGGCATCATCCGCCGCGCGCGTCACGGCCGGCTCGAGGAAATCATGCGCGTCCTTCCACCCGCGGCTGAACCGGGAGCAGACATCGTCGCGGTCGTGCTCGACGAGCGCAGGAGCGGTCGTTGAGGTTTTGGGACAGCTCGGCACTGGTGCCGCTCATCATTCGCCAGCGCACGTCGGTTCTTATGCGCTCGCTGTATCGGTCAGATCCGGGTGTGCTTGCGTGGTGGGGAACGCGGGTTGAATGCGAATCAGCAATCGCGCGTCTCGAACGGGATCAAATGCTTCGGCCGCGCTCAGCGGCCGCGGCGCGTAGCCGGCTCAATCGCTTTGCGGCGACCTGGCAGGAAGTGCAGCCATCCGATTTGTTGCGGGAGCGCGCACTGCGCTTCCTGCGCGTCCACGAGCTGCGCGCTGCCGATGCGTTGCAGCTTGCTGCGGGTGTCGCGGCGGCCGAAGAGCGGCCAGCGACTCTCGCATTCGTATGCCTCGACGATCGCCTGGCCGCAGCGGCGGAACGCGAGGGTTTTCCGTTGATCGGCGCGAGCGCCCAACCCACGCGCTGAAGCGCCGTGCGCTCCTTCTGCACCGTAGAGGAGAGTTGGGACATCAGCGCTCGTTGGGTTGTGTGCACAGGATACGACTGAGCTACAGCCGTATGCTCTGAAACAGGCAAGCAACTCTGAAATAGCCGCGAGTCGCGTCTGAGTTAGTCAGACTAATGCGCGAGAAGGTCAACATTCACGATGCCAAAAACCGGCTCTCGCAGTTGGTCGGACGTGTCGAGGCGGGGGAGGAGATCATCATCGCGCGCGGTGGTCGTCCGGCAGCGCGCCTGGTGCCGTTCCGTGCGGAGACGGTGAAGCGGAAGCCGGGGCGCATGCGTGGCCGCATTCGCATGAGCGCTGACTTCGATGCGCCTCTTCCCGGCAATCTCTTCGATGGCGACGAATGATGCGTCTGCTTTCGACACGCAACTTCTTCTCTGGTGGGTGATGGCGGATCGAAAACTGTCGAAGAAGCTCGCCAGCATCATCGCCTCCCGGAGAACGATGTAGCCGGCTTCGACGCACTCTCCAGCTGAAGCGGCATGCGGTGGATACTGAAACAAAAACGGCGGCCTTTCGGCCGCCGTTTTCAGATCAATGTTCGGGAGTTGGTGGAGCTGATCGGGATCGAACCGACGACCTCTTGAATGCCATTCAAGCGCTCTCCCAATTGAGCTACAGCCCCACGAAATGCAACGTGCTCAACGCGTTGTCCTCGGCAAAATTCCTGAGGGCGGCGTCGTTTCGAGCGTCGGTGCGGGGCGCATTCTACGGCACTGCGGTAGGATGCCGCAATGCAGCGGCCGAAGCCGAAATATGGGAAGCAGCGGTCGGCTTCCGGCGCGTTCTCCGTGGCCCGCGCGCTGCCGGCGCTGGCGCTGCCGCGCTCGGCGTCGGCGATGTCCGCGGCTCGTCCGAAGCCGAAGGTTGGGAAGCCGGGGCCGGCCGGGAACGTTAAGAGCGGCCGGAATGAGTGAGGACGAGAACGAGTCGCTGCATCCGGCGATCCGCGCGCTGAAGACGATCTGCCGGTGCAATAACATCAAGTACCGGACGATCGAGCGGGCCATCCGCGAAGGGGCGCACACGCTGAATCAGGTGGCCTCCCGGACGACGGCCACGACCGGAGAGTGCGGCGGGAGCTGCACACCCGAGGTGCAGGCCATGATCGCGGAGCTCGCACCGAAATACGCCACGGCGGGACAGGCGAAGGCAGCGCAAGCAGGCAAGACGACGGCGAGCCCCGATGCGTGGTGGGTGCGCAAGAATTGAGGACGAACATGGCAAAAACGCTCGAGGTTTATCTCAAACCGACATGAACGAGCTGCCGCAAGGCGGTCGCAGACCTGGAAGGTCGCGGATTCGAGCTCGTGAAGCACAACCTGGCTACCGACCGTCCCACCCGCGAGCTGCTGAGCCGCGTCATCGACGAGCACGGGCTCGACGCGGTGCTCAGCAAGCGCAGCCCCACCTACAAAGAGATGAAGCTCGGCGAACGGAAGTTGTCGAAGCCCGAGGCCATCGATCTGATGCTCCAGGACCCGAACCTCATGCGCCGGCCGCTGGTGCTGGCGAAGGGGAAGGCCATTCTGGGCTACGATCCGGACGAGTACGAAGCCCTTGGATGACCGGAAGCTTCTGAAATGATTGGACCGACACCGGCCGGGATGGCCATCGCCGCCATCACGGTGATGTTGTGGATCATGTGGAGCGACACCATCCGTGCGCGGCGTCCGTCGCCGACTCTCTACGCGCTGCGCATCGCACTCTTCCTGATCGTGGCGGGTGTGCTGGTGCTGAACATGGTGCGCCAGCCGGACTTGTTCCATGGCGGTGCGCGCTGGCTCACCATCGTCGCGGCGGCCATTGGAGTGCTCGGCGCGGGCTATTTTGCGCGGCGTCTGACGCTCCGAAAGTAACCGGTTCGTAGACGGAAGGCGGTCCGAGTGGAACGTTTGCGAGTCAGGCGTTACGGAAAGGTAGACTATCCTGAAGAAATGCACTATCATGCATTTCATGGGTTCGGTGAGGGTAAGCAGCTCTTCAAGAAGCGGATCTGACGAAGTCGCGGGGCCTGCGAATCTCTCTCTCTCGAAATCCCACGACTGACAACGGCTTCCCACTAGCCGTTCAGCAGCGACTCTCAGTCCGGACCCAATTTAGACGCTGAAAGCTTCGGGCCGCCGCAAGGCGGCCCGAAGTGTTTCACATCCCGCCGCAAGGCGGCCCGAAGTGTCTGGTGTCCGCGGCGATGCGGGACTCCCATTACAATCCACCACCGATGTCGCTCCCTTTCTTTTTTGCCCTCTATTGTCTGGAGGCCGGGTTGTTCTTCCTCATCGTGCCGTGGACGATGATCTGGACCCTGAATCCGTTGTTGCACAGCAATGCCGCCGTGGGGATGTGGGCCGATGACCCGTTCGTGCGCGGCTTCGTCTCGGGGCTCGGTCTGTTGCATCTGATCATTGGAATCCGCGATCTGGTGCAGATCGCGCGGCAGCGCCGGAGCCGCGTGCAGTGAAACGCTGGTCGCGACTGTTCGTGCCGTTCGTACTGGGCGCGATGCTGCTCGCGATGTACTTCGTCCTGGCCCGATATCCGTGGATGCTGCGCATCGCCGGCGTCGATGCGAAAGCGCTCCTGAAGATTCTGCTTTTCCTGTCCTGCGTGCCGCTGGCGTTGTTCGCCGTCCGTGGGATCGATCTCCTCGTGTTCGACGTGGTGGCATCGCGCCGGCGGAACGTGGCGGCTCCGCTGCTGCTTCGCGAGATCGTTTCCATCCTGCTCTACGCGCTCGCGTTCGGCGCGGCGGTGTCGTTCATCTTCGACCGCAGCATCACGGGGTTTCTGGCGACGGGAACGGTCGTGGCGGCGGTCCTCGGCCTGGCGCTGCAGGAGACGCTCGGCAATCTCTTTGCCGGCATCGCCCTGCACATCGAGGACAGTTTTTCGCCAGGCGACGTGGTCCGTTCCGGCGATCAGTTCGGGATCGTCGAGGCGGTGCGCTGGCGCGGTACCTGGCTGCGGACGTTCAACAACAACCTCATCGTCGTGCCGAACTCGGTGCTGGCCCGCGAGCGGTTGGAGGTCTATCCGCGCAGCACCTTCAACGCGCGCGTGCTGCAACTGAATGTCGACTATCACGCCGCGCCAGCCACGGTCATCGATGTGCTGACGCAGGCGGCGTCGCACGTCGAAGGCGTGGTGCAGGAGATGCCGTGTCTGGCTCGCCTGGCGGCGTTTGGCGATTCGTCCATTACTTATGAGATCAAGTACTTCACGTCCGATTACACGATGCGCGATCGGATCGACGCCGAGATTCGCAAGGCGGTCTGGTATGCGTTGCGCCGCAACGGCATCCCCCTCGGGTTGCCGATACGCGCCATGCACCAATATGAGGAGCCGTCGCAACGTCTGCAGCCGGAGCCGGAAGCGATCCGCCGCCGTCTGGCCGGAGTCGACATCCTCTCGCCGATTGCGCGCGAGGTTCAACAGACTATCGCCGACGCAGCGCGCGTACACATCTACTCGAAGGGCGAGACGATCATTCGCCGCGATGCGGAAGGCGACTCGATGTTCATCGTTCACGACGGTCGCGTTTCGGTGCGCGTCGATGAAGGAGAGGTTGCGTGTCTCGGGCCGGGCGACTTCTTCGGGGAAATGGCGCTGCTCACCGGTGAGCATCGCACTGCCGACGTCATCGCTCTGACGGACGTCGTGGCCGTGGAGATCGCCAAGGACGCGCTTCGGCCCGTTCTGCAGGATCTCCCCGAGCTCGCGGCGGCCATCTCCGCAAAAATCGTGGAGCGCCGCGGCACTTTGGACGCGCGCCCAGTCGAGCATCACGATGAACACGCTTCCATGCTTTCGCGGATCAAGGCGTATTTTGGTTTGTGAGATGAACGAGAATCAGTCGGCGGTCGGCAGTCGGCAGTCGGCAGAAGATTCTTGCGCAAACGCGTGGCGGGTGGCGGCCCGCTGCCGACGGCCGACCGCCGACCGCCGACTCGAACCATGAAACGCCTGCTCATCGTGGAGGACAAGGAATCGCTCGCGCACATGCTGCGCGAGGCGGTGCAGGCCGACGGGATGGATGCGGAGATCGCGTCGTCGGGATCGGTGGCGATGCGCTGGCTGGCCGAGGGACGAAGGTACGTGGCCGTGCTCACGGACTTGCGACTGCCGGGGGCGGGCGGAATCGACGTGCTGCGCCAGGTAAAAGAGAGCGATCCCGATTGTCCGGTGATCGTGATGACGGCGTTCGGCACGATCGAGAATGCGGTCGAAGCGATGAAACTCGGAGCATACGATTTCATCCAGAAGCCGATCGACCTCGATCACTTGTCGATCCTGTTGCGGCGTTGCCGCGAGCATCGTGAGCTGCGGCATGAGAATCTGCTGCTGAAGGAAGAGTTTCAGAAGCAGTATCGGTTGCCGGCCATCGTCGGCGATTCGCCGCGCATCGTAGAGGTCTCGCAAGCCATTCAACGCGTCGCGCCGACCGACTCGACGGTGCTGCTGCAGGGAGAATCGGGAACGGGCAAGGAGCTCTTTGCGCGCGCCATTCACCAGCTCTCGGCGCGCCGCGACCGCCCCTTCGTAGCGCTCAATTGCGCGGCCATTCCGGCCACGCTGATCGAGAACGAGCTATTCGGTCACGAGAAGGGATCGTTCACCGGAGCGAGCAACCGGCAGCTCGGCAAGTTCGAGCTCGCGGACGGCGGCACGATCTTCCTCGATGAGATCGGCGAGCTCGATGTGGCCGTGCAGTCGAAGATCCTGCGCGTGATCCAGGAGCGGCGTTTCGAGCGCATCGGCGGGACCGTCTCCATCGATGCCGACGTGCGCATCATCTGCGCGACCAATCGCAATCTGGAAGAGGCCGTGCGTCGCGGCACGTTTCGCGACGATCTCTACTTCCGCATCAACGTGTTCCCCGTGACGGTTCCGCCGCTCCGCGCCCGGCGCGAGGACATCGACGCACTGATCGACTTCTTCCTGCAGCGTTTCGCGCGCGAGCTCCCGCGTCCGGGTCTGCGCGTGACCGACGAAGCACGCGCGCTGCTGCGCGGTCATGACTGGCCGGGCAACATTCGCGAGCTGCAGAACTACATCGAGCGTGCGGCCATTCTCTGCGACCGCAACACCATCGAAGCGGGCGACGTCGGCCTGCCGCCGGCAAGTTGGGCCGGCGAAGCGGTGCGGGAAGCGCTCGACCTCACCGGCACGCTCGACGCGGCCGTGGGGCGCACCACCCGCATCATCGAGCGGATGAAAATTCAGGACGCGCTGCAACGCGCGCCCAACCGCAACGCCGCGGCCGAGCTCCTGGGTGTCTCCCCGCGGTTGCTGTCGATGAAAATGAAAGAGCTGGAGATCGAATGACCATCCCCACCTCGAAAGACGTCGTGGCCTTTCTCAACGAACGATTCGCCGCGCGCGGCCTTCCGTATCGCCTCGAGCACCTGGCCGTTCTGCCCTACATGAACCCGATGTGGATGGCCAACTGGGACGCGCCCCAACTCGCCGAAGCGCCGGAGCAGGAGATCATCGAGGAAGAGATCCGCGAAGCGCGTTGGCGCTTTCCGCAGATTTACGACGAGTATTGAGCCGGCACGAAAGTCGTGATGTTGACGCCGGTGGGACGCGCGCTGTTACCGCGGCATTTCGTGCATCAGCCCCAGAAATGCGAGCCGCGCCCGATAGCGAAGTCCGGCCGCTTTCGGGCTGAACCGCGTCCGCATCGTTTCTTTGGCGCGCTCGCCGATCAGGGTTCTGAATGCAGAGTCCTCGGCGACGCGGCGCATCAGGTGCGCGGCATGGTCTAGATCGGGCTCCGCCCATTGCTGGCCCGCGCGATAGGCGCCGTAGGTTTCATCGAGCGTCGTGAGCTCGTAGCCGACCGGGCATGAGTTCGTCCCGTTCATGAAATCCATGTTGCCCGACCAGCCGGTGGCCACGACCGGCTTGCCGAGGCACATCGCCTCGGCAGGGACGAGTCCGAACCCTTCCGAACGATGCAGCGACAAGACGCTGCCGCATGCAGCGACGAGACCGTTGACGCGCGCGCGTGGAAGCATCGTGGTGCTCAGATAGACGTTCGGAATCCCGCGCAAACGCTCCTCGAGCTCCGCGTATCTCTCCTGAAAGCGCTCGGTCTGGCCGGCCTTGATCAACAACGCCACCGAAGAGGAGCTGTCCGGAAATGCGCGCCGAAATGCCTCGACCGCACCGAGCGGATTCTTGCGAGCGACGCTGGTGAGATCGAACATGCAGAGGAATGTGAATCGCCCCGGCGGCACGCCGAGCTCCTCGGGGGAGCAGTCTTCGATCTCCGTGACTTCCAACCCGTGAGGCATGTGTACGACCGGAATGGTCACTTTCCGGCTGACGGCGCTCTGGATGAACGAGGTCGGCGCCCAGATCTCGTTCAATGGCGTTGCAGATGGGATCCACTCGTCCGGCAACTCCGGCAATTCCCAATGCCAGACGCCGATGTTGTACGCGCTGGCCTCGAAGACATGAGGGATCTGATTGTGAACGGCCAGGGTCATGTCGGCGTTCACGTGATAGATGCTGACGCGATACGTAGCCTCCTGCGCCAGTGGCTCGTCGCTGTAAACATCGATGAGATCGTTCGGCAGCTCGGCCGCCTCGCACGACTTCTGACAGAGACGCGCCGATTCGCCCATGCCGGTCTCGCGCGCGGTATATCCGACGATGTTGATGCCGGCCGGAAGCGTCATGTTTCCGCGGGTGGCCACCGGATCGCGCCGGCCCAGCAGAAACTCGCGCATCGATCGGCGTAGATCTTTCGGAATCAGACCGACCAGCGGCCTGAGGCGGGAGAGTACGGAATAGGTGCGCCAGGCCGCCTGCGCCGTGGCTTCGCTGCGTTTCGGCTCGCGTAGTCCGCGGAAGATCTCGGGATGTTCGAAAGGATCGTCTCCGCATGCCGCCTGCATCGCGCTCGATTCGCGATAGGCGATCCGCGCTGCATTCGGCAACGGCGTGCCGTCGGCGAATGTGCCGTATGCATAAGGCGCTTTCTTGTGCGTGTCGTGACTGCTTGCACGCAATGCCGCGGAGTAGTCTTCGATGAGTTTGGCCGCATCGCCAACGTCGGCGAGTGTGAGCGAGTCGTGTTTCGAAACCATGCGCGGAGCACTCGGATCGATTCCGCTGAAATGAAAAAAGCGGAGCGGCTGGCCGTTGACCGTAATGCTGTTCCCCGTTCCCGTCACCGTGCGCTGTCGCAGATTCCAGTACGCAACGTTGTAACCGTCATGGCGGAGAATCTGAACGTCCGGGAAGAGTCCGGGGGTGAGATCCATCCATTTCTGATCGACGAAGAGCCCCTGCTCCACCGCGACCAGACATTGAAACTCGAGCTTCTCCTGCCACCAGGAAAGAAACCGCTCCAGCGCGGGCTGCCGTCGAACGGCGAGAAAGCCGAGGTTGTAAGTGCCCGCCTGCAGGAGCGCTCGCTCGCTCGGATGCCCGTTGCCGCCGATGGAACCGGTGAGATGCGGCGTCAGCGTCAGGAACGTCTCCGCCGGAGAGGCATCGAGCTCCGCCAGCGGGCTATAGACGAAAATATCGGGATCGAGATAGACCACGCGATCGTAGCCGCGCTCGAAGAGATACTCGAACATCCACGGCTTCACCGCCGTGTTCAGCTCGAGCAGCGTGTAGCGAAAACAGAACTGACGCGGATTCGGGAGCGGCAGCGTCTCCAGACGCACCTGCGTGAATGACTCTTCGTGCGATGGAGCGGACGAAGGCTCCCCGACCAGCAGAACGAAACGATCCCATTCCGGATGGTTGCGCTGCAATGAGCCCATGAGCACGCGCGCGTAGTGCCGGTAGTTGGGGGAGACGATCGAGAACACCGCGGTCTTCATCGTTTGCTCACTTCACACCACGGCGTTTCACGTCCTGCCAGTGGTCCTCGGACGAGCGCGAGCGGTTGCCGCGAAGAAGCCGGAGGATGCCGGTCAGACCATGGCCAATGCGCCAACTGCGCGACGCGAACGTTTCCTCAAGGAGCTGATCGCGCTCCGCGAGCTCCCGCTGTAGCTCGTCGATCCGATCTCCCAGCTCATCGAGCCGCCGGCCTTCCGTGAGGAGCGTCAGCGTCCGCGCCGATGGCGGCGCCACCGTTTCATGGAGCACCGCGCCGGAGCGCAGAGCGGCCAGCAGCGCTCGCTGATCTTCCGTCAGCAGGGTCTCCTCCGCTTGCGCGCGCGGTCCGCTGCGATTGAAATCGAGGTTGACGATCTGCGCCAGACGATCGTCGGAAGGAATGCTCAGTCCCTCGATCCCAAGCTCGGTCAGCGCGGCATTCAGTTCGTGCGCGACGCGCTTCGGATCCGCGAGCAGATCCTCATACGAGACGAGCAATCGCGGCAGCCCTTCCGTGTCGCGGAGCAGTGAGCGGTAGTGATGTTCCCACGCCGCAAGAGAGCGCAGGAGCGGTTGCTTATCGCGCGTCGCCAGCGAACGGGCCACGGCCATCGGATCGCGCCAGGCGATCACGAAGACGGGGGTCTGCAGGACCTCGCGCCAGAGCGGAAGGAGCGCGGCCATGCGCGGATCCTTGAGCAGGAAAGGTCCGCGGCCCATCAGCGATTGCACGACGCTCCTGGCGCGCGCTACATAGTCGGCGCGCTGAACGTCGGTGAGTCGTGAGAGATCGGCGTCCGCCATGTCGTACCAGGTCGCGCCGAGCTCCTCGAGGATCTCGCCATTGAGCTGCACGGCCTCGCGATACTCCCAATAGCCGGTGGGATTGAACATGTCCGGCGGCTGCAGCTCGTTCGGCTGACCTGCATAGACGCCCAGCGCATGGATCATCTGCGCCACGACCGAGGTGCCCGAGCGGTGCATGCCGAGGATCACTACTGGTCGCGATTCGGCAACGCCGGTCCGGGTGCGCGTGGCTTTTTGCTCCTGCACGAATCCTTCGGCGCGCATGCGATCGTGAAACAACTCGATCCGAGCCTGCGCCGCCGGATAGGGACAGGGCAACAGGAACCCATCCTCGGTCGCCAGATGGTGATAGTGGATGATGGCCGGATCGGTCTCCGCGAAACCGGGCGGCGGTTTGAGCTGCGGCGCGTTGATCTGGAAATTCATTGCCGCCGGCAGTTCCACGGACGGCACGCCTGTCTCCGCCAGAGCGAGGGAGAGCGCGGCCTGATGCAGATTCCGCTGGCACGGTGCGGCGAGATTTGGATCGTCGGCCAGGGCCACGTTGTACTTGCGCCACGCCGGCGCGAGCGTGCGCAGCAGCGTTTTCGGAACCGCGAAAACGCCGGCGTTGAAGTAAGGGATCGTGGCCACGCCGCTGAACGGCGCCATGTGCGATCGGGGAGGCTTGGCCAGGCCGAAGTGTGCAAACAGCCGGTCGAACACTTCGTCGCTGACCGTGGGCGTCGGCGCGATCTTCGCCTGAAACGCGTCGAAGCTCAGATACGGCAACGGATCGCGAACGACGATCGTGTCGCAGTCCAAAAGAAAGAGCAGCTCCTCCGGCGCATCGAGCAATTCCGCGATGAGCTGATGCCGGTTCCCGGTCGGATTGGCGGGATGAAAACGCGAAACGGTGCGCACCTCCGCGCCGAGCGCTTCGATCGTCTCCCGCGCGCGCAATTCCAAAGGACCGACGCCGCAGACGACGATCCGCGCCTGCGCCAGCTCCCCGCCGAACCAGCGGATCGAGCGAAGCAGGCGAATGGCCTGCGCGAGCATGCGGGACGTATTCTCGGTGAGCATGCCGACTACGACGTCGGCGGCCTGAACGGGACGGGACATTTCGTGGCGCGCAGCATAGCCGAGAGGCGAGAGCGCGGAGCGCATCCACGCGGTGATGAACACCGCGTGGATGCTTTACGTCACTTCTTGGAATTCATCTTGTAGCCGGGAGGCGGTGCGAAGAGCGCGTCGTCGAGCGCGCCCGTATCGACCGACTGCACGATGCTCGTCATCGACATGCCACCCATGCGCGCCATCACAGCCGCCATCGGACCCTCGCCGGTGATCGAGATGGCCATCTCTGTTTCGTAAGGTACGCCGCCGGTGGCCGCGAGCTGCCGATGCATCTCCGCCATCGCCTTGGCCTGACCGGGAGAGCCCTTGGCCGCGCGCGGATCGCTGAAAATCCAGCCCTTCTCCACCGCCGCCTTGTAAAACGCAACGTACTCCTCGGTGCCCGGCGCGCCCTTCACCACCCACATCGGACCCTTGAGCATGACCGTCATGGCCATCCCGCTCTCGCCGCCCATCTTCGCCGGCACCGAAACCGCGAGGTCATAGCCCGATGCCGTCTTGCCAGCGATCTCTTTCTTCTTCCCGTTCGCTTTCACCGAAGCCTCGATCTCGCCGGCCTCGACACTCTTCGCCATCTCCGCCGAGAAGGCCTGCATGTCCCAGACATCGACGCTCTTCTTCTTCGAGTCGAACGTGTACATCTTCTGATTCTCGACGTCGAAGATCGTGGTCATCACCGTGCCACCAGCCGTCACCTCGGACCGCATCTTCATGCCCTTGAGATACGTCGTCGTCGTCCCCGCGGCCGAAATACCCATTCCCTTACCGCCGGTGGTCTGCTTGATCGTCACATCCCCGAACACCGGAACCGCCAACATCACACCCATCACCAGAATCGCAGATTTCATTTGAGTCAGGCTCCTTTGGTAGATGGGAGGATTATACGAGCGCGTTTTCGATTCAGCGCTCCGCGGAGGCGGCGTGAAGTACCATCGGCTCATGGAGAACGATCGTGAATCCGTCGAGATCAACGCGGCAGTCTCCAACCGGCGCGCGCGGGTCCACCGTCGCTCGATGAACAGTTCCCGTGAAGCCATCATCGACGAAGAAGTGGCGGACGCGCTGGCCGCCACTCCGGCAGAACGGATCGAAGCGATGATTGCACTGCTCGACAGCGCGTATGAGTTGTGGGTAGTCAGAGGACTCGATCGTGACGAAGGACTTTGCCGATTTCCTGGAATCACTCAACAGAGAAGGCGTGGCCTATGTCGTGATCGGGGGGATCGCGGTGCTGGCTCACGTCCCCTATCGGACCACTCGTGATCTCGATGTTCTGATCGAGCCGACGCTCGAGAACGCAGAAAAGACGCGCCGCGCTGTTGGCGTATGGGGCTCCTTCGAGCCGGAGTACGGACCGGCGGACTTCATCTCCGGCGACATCCTCTCGTTCGGCGGGCTGCTGCGCGTCGAGATCCACAGCCGCGTTCCCGGCGTGGATTGGGAAGACGTCTGGAACGGCCGCATCGAAAGCGAGCTCCTCGGAGTGCGAACGTCATTTGCCGGCGTGGATGAGCTCATCCGGATGAAGCGCGCCACCGGCAACGCCGAAAAAGACCTACCCGACGTGCAGCGATTGGAGGCGCTTCGCAGCCGGCGCGGAAACGAGTGATAGCCCAGGTACTGAGTGTGGATTGCGGTTGGGGTCAGTCCTTCTTTCTTCGGCAGGTACAGAGGCCCGGTGGCTTTTGGGCATCTTCTCGCGGAAGGAAGAGCGAAGCCCTAACCAAGGGTGGCTCAGCCACCCGATCCGCCTTCGTGCGACTCCACACCAGGTAGAAGGTACAGATGCCATCGGGAGCGTCAAAGGTAGTCCACGAGAGGGAAATACTGCCGTATAATCAAAAAAGGCCACCGACGGAGCGGGAGGTTGGGGAGGTAGCGGTTGGCAAAAGAGCAGTTCACAAAGACAATTCTTGCCGAGTCGACGATGCGCGGTCATAATAAAACAACTATGGCGCAGCCGAAGGTTCTCGACCTCTTCGCGGGTGCGGGTGGGTTCAGCCTCGGGTTTCATTGGGCAGATTTTCGAACCGCCGTGGCAATCGACCATTCCGCGGTCGCGGTGGAGACGCTGGAAGGTAATTTCAGCGGGCACGGAATCAAAGCGCTGGTGCGGGACCTGGCAAGTTTCACTCCGCGCGACCTTGAGACTTACCTGCGCAAGCACGAGGAGCCGGCCTCTTTTGACGTAATCGTGGGCGGGCCACCGTGCCAAGGCTGGAGTAGCGTTGGTCGCGGCAAGATGCGATCACTGCGGACACTGGGTGGGCGCAGGCAAGAGGACTCGGACCCGCGGAACGAGCTGTACAAGAATTTTTTGGAATATGTACGACATTTTCGGCCGCGCGTGGCGGTAATGGAAAACGTCCCGGGAATGCTTTCCCACAATGGAAACAATGTCGCCCTCGATGTCGCGGAATCGCTCGACGCTGTTGGATACACGGTAACGTGGGATCGTCTTAACGCGAGTGAGTTCGGAGTACCGCAGGTTCGCGAACGGCTCATCTTTGTAGGAGTCCGAAAGGATCTCAACATCGCATTCGAATTTCCAAAGAGCCGGACTGCACGCGACAGGAGGCTTTACCCTGAGGTAACAGTGCGCGACGCGATCGGCGATCTTCCAATAATCAGAAATGGAGCGCGTGAGTGGGTGCGCGACTACAAGACTGAGGCATCGAAGTTGTCGGATTTTGCCAAGAAGATGCGACGCGGAGCGGATCGGGACGCGATCTTTGATCACGTCTGCCGAACGCAGAACGATCAGGACCTCGAGGCGTTCCGGACACTGCGCGAAGGGGGACGTTACGTGGATCTGCCCAAACGCCTAAAGCGCTATCGCGACGACATTTTCAAAGACAAGTACAAGAAGCTGAAATGGGACGCACCGAGTTGGACCGTCACAGCGCATCTGAGCCGCGACTGTTACACGCATATTCATCCGTCACAGACCCGCACAATCTCGGTGCGGGAGGCGGCGCGGCTGCAGTCCTTTCCTGACTGCTTCTATTTTGCGGGTGGCATGGGAACGAAGTTTCAACTGATCGGCAACGCGGTACCACCGCTGCTCGCGGAACGGATCGCCACAGCCCTTCGGGAACAGGTGTTTGAGCGACCGGCACATCCAGCGGCAGGGCACGTCGAAGCCGCCACCACATCGCGGGCGCTCGAACTGACAATTTCATGAAGAGCGTAAAGGCCACTCCAGGAGCGAAGCGCCTGATTGAGAGCCTTCGCAACATGGGATACGAGTGCAACACGGCGATCGCTGATCTGATTGACAACAGCATCGCTGCCGGTGCCTCGGAAATTCACGTGGAGATCTTCAGCCAGCAGGGCTCGCGACCGCCTGCAATCGTAATTGCGGACAACGGCAGAGGCATGGACCGCGACGCGATGCATGAGGCGATGCGCTTTGGCACGTTCCAAGAGTATTCGGCCGACGATCTTGGCAAATACGGCCTAGGGCTTAAGACAGCATCGTTGAGTCAGTGTCGCACGCTTACTGTATCGTCGAAGCCTAAAGCTTTGCGTGATAAGCGGCCGCGCCGCAACCACATGCGTTGGGACATTGACTACGTCTATGGCACGGACGACTGGGACCTTCTCGCTCCGTCGGCAGATGAACTGGAGCGGTGGGAGGCCGAAGCACTGAATCATGACGTGGCGCGCGACAACGGAACGGTAGTGCTCTGGACGGGGCTCGAAGAAGCGCTGCCTCTGCTTTCGGCTCATGAGGTACGTGCGCGTGAAAAGTTCCTAGCCACATTGATCGACGAGGTGAGTGAGCATCTACGGATGGTCTTTCACCGATTCATGCAGGGAGCGGTCAGAGGCCGGCGGAAGCTGAACCTTTACGTGTGCGGCGAAAAGCTGGAGCCGTGGGATCCGTTCTGCCGTGACGAGAAAACGCGCGAACTGGAGATCGTGTCGCTTCCGGTGAACGTGCCGCGTGCAGACGGGTCGGAGCGTGTGGAGAATGTAACGGTGAGTCCATTCATACTGCCGCGCGAGGACGAATTCTCTTCGCGCGAGGCTTGGAAAGGTGCGTCCGGTATCCGGAACTGGAACCAGCAGCAGGGATTCTACTTCTATCGCAACAACAGGCTTCTGCAGGGGGGTGGATGGAGCTGGCTTCGCGCGGTGGACGAACACACAAAGCTATTGCGGGTCGCTGTGGATTTCTCGAGCGATCTCGATCGGGCGTTCGCGATCAACATCACGAAGATGAAGGCACGAATACCCGCGGAAATACGAGATCGCGTTGACTCGCAGGTCTCCACGTGGGCAAAAACGGCACGCGAACGTTACGACAGAAAGCCATCGGGCGGGCGCTCCCAAACAGCGCGTACCTCAGCTAACGGGGCTACCACCGAAGCCAGGCGCGGCAGCGAAACGCCGCCGAGGGTAACGGTCGGCCCGCTGGTGTTCCTCCAGAATAACGCACCGGGTCTCCGGCTCACTATCGCGGCAGGTAGCAAAGGACAGATCAAGGTTCTCGTCCCGCGCAATCACGAGCTGGCATCCGCAATCTTCAGCGCCCGCACCGGTGATAGCAGCGAACTGCGAAAGCTGTGTGTCGCGGCGATCAGCGTGCTTGAGGCCGTGTATGAACGTCGCATGCAGGTAGACCGGATTCCCATCGCAGCTCTCAAGAAAGCTCTTCTGCGGCAATTATGATTAAGAGCCTATCCGACGCAGTGATGATCGTAGAATTCCTGACGGTCCGGCAGGGCCGATCCGTCGAAGAGGCCATCGAGATGGCGGATGTGCCGCTTCATCTCCGCGAACAGGTGCGCAAGTATTTTGCTCCGCCGCTCGACATCGCGGCGGCCGATCTTATCGTCGACTCGGCGAGCCGCCTTACGCGGTGCCATCCGACAGACGATTCGCCCCAGCAGTATTTCGGGGGATACAGCCGCTTTCTCATTGATTCACGCGGATGGCCCAAATCAACCGTGGACACTCTCGCGGATACGTCGTTGAAGCTCGTAAGCTGGCTGCCGAAACCTGACGCCGCTCCCTCGTTCCAAGGCCGTGGTCTCGTAGTCGGTCACATTCAGAGCGGCAAGACGGCCAACATGGCTGCGCTCATCGCCCGAGCGGCGGACGAAGGATACAAACTATTCATCCTGCTCGGAGGCCTCTGGAAGGATCTTCGCGCACAGACACAACGCCGCCTTGATCAGGAGATAACGGGTGCCTCGGATGATCCCGCCGAAGCACCATACGTCCTGCATGACCACAACCTGCCGCGCTGGGCGCGGCTCACGAGGTCGGGGCTTGGTGGAGACTTTGTGCCGGGTACCGCGGCAGACATCAACGCGGTCACACCTAAACTTGCGGTGATCAAGAAGAACACGCGCATCGATGCTCTCCGCCGATGGCTGGAGCGATCACCGGTCCCGCTGTCCGAGCTCCCAGCGATCGTGATCGATGATGAAGCGGATCAAGGCTCGATCAACACGAACTACGGCCGGATCGATGACGACGGCGAAGATGTCGATCCCTCGGCGACGAATCGCCGGATACGTGATCTGCTGCGGGCACTTCCAAAGGTCGTGTACATCGGTTTCACGGCGACTCCGTTCGCAAACATTCTGATCGACGCTGACGTACCCGAAGATCTCTATCCACGGGACTTTATCGCCACGCTTCCTGAGCCGCCGGGTTACTTTGGCCCTCGCAAGCTATTCGGTCTCGGTTTGGAACCCTCCGATCTCTCTCCGTCGCCGGCGGAGGAGCCGCCCCTCGATGTGATTCGCCCTCTGGGCGACGACGATCTGGATGAGCTGGATCGCGTAATCGAGCAGGGTGGCGACTGCCCACGCGCGCTTTCCGAGGCGTTGCTTGCCTTCATTCTGAGCTGTTGCGGGCGGCTCGCACGCGGGCACGACCGGTCGCACTTCAGCATGCTGGTGCATCCATCCCAGCGCACAGACCCGCACCGTGTTTTCGCCGACACGATTCGGGAGGAACTGCAGCTACTCACGGCGGCCGCGATCCGTCCAAGCAAGTTTCCTGATGTGATCCGTCGCGCACGTGAGCTATGGGATAACGACTTCAGGAAAGTGACCCGCGAGGTGAATGCTCCCACGCTTGGGGAACATGACTTCGAGACGATCTGGAAGTTCGCAAAGTCCGTTGCTGAGTCAATCGAGGTGAAAGTCCTCAATGTGTACTCCCCCGATGAACTCGATTACACTGACCCTCCGAAACGGTATGTCGTCATTGGCGGCAACCGTCTTTCGAGAGGATTGACCCTCGAAGGCCTGAGCATCAGCTTCTTCACGCGAACCGCGAACCAGTACGACACGCTTCTTCAAATGGGTCGCTGGTTCGGATACCGGCCGCAGTATCAGGACCTGACGCGCATCTACGTTCAACCCGCCTTGGCCGACCGGTTTGCCGAGCTGGCTCGCGTCGAGGACGAACTGCGCGGGGATCTCAAAAAGTATGCAGATGAGCCCGATCCGCCGACTCCACTGGAACTCAAGCCGATCATTCGCAGCCATCCGACGATGGCGGTCACGGCACCGATGAAGATGGGGGCCGGACGGCAGGTGTCAATCTCCTTCCAGAACACGATCCAGCAGACGGTCGCCTTTCCTGTGGGTAACAAGACGACGCTACGGAACAATATGGAAGCGGCGCGGGCGTTGATTTCGCACTTGGGGCGCCCGAGCCGAAGCCTCTCGGGGGAGGGAATGCATCTGTGGCTCGATGTCCCCGCGGACGCGGTAGACGAGTTCCTGCGGTCGTACGAGTTCAGCCGGGACGCACGGGACGTGAACCGGCAGCTTCTCACCGCCTACATTGAGCGACAGAATGCGCGGGGTGAGCTCACTAATTGGGATGTAGTCCTTCCGCGAGGCAATCCGAATCTCGACCCGTACACATGGACGCCGGGGGTTTTTACACGCAAGATCATCCGCGCGCCGATTACTCCGACCTCGATCGGCGTCCTGTCAAGCCGTGGCGACATTGATGGATGGAGAAAGGAAGCGAACCGGCAGCCAACGGATTCGACACGGGGTGGGCTGATGCTCTACGCCATTGACCGGGAGTCGGCTGGTACGAACGGTACAAAGTTTTTCGCGAGCGCTGCAGACGCCGAGGAAATCATCGGGCTCGTGTTCGCCTTCCCTGAATCCCAGTCACATGCAACCATCGAATATGTCTCGCAGTGAGTCCGGCTTCGGCGGCATGCTCCAGCCGCTGGTTGACCTTCTCGCGCGAACACTGCGAGAGAAAGGCCGTCTGGCGGGTCAGGACATCGTGCTTCCGCGCGACGATATCTCTGCAATCGTTGCCCTCGATTCCGACGATGACATCCATCTTCTGCTCACACCCGTAGACGCGGACAGCCGCTACGCCCGTCTCAATCTGAGAGGACTCCAGATCTCTGAACGCGAATGGGCGGTCGCTGGCCGTCTCGCGCAGCGCTACCTCGATGTTTCCTGCGCCACAGGTTCATCACCGGCGTTCAAGCGCCCCTTTCTCCGCTTCGCCGAAGACGTGCTCTTCGAAGTCGTACAGTCCAGCGCGTCCGCTGCGGATAGTGTCTATAGGACCGGGCTTCGCTGGAGGCGATTCTGGAGCCCGGAGTCTGATACGCGATTCACAGACGAGTGGCTGCGGGGTCTCGTTGGTGAGCTGTTTTTCCTCAGCGATGTGATTGAGATGTACGGCCCGGAGGCGTGCCGGAGCTGGCGTGGCCCGCAGGGTGCTGATCACGATTTTCAAAAAGGCACAACGGTAGCTGTAGAAGTCAAAACGTCGATGGAGATGCCGTTCTCGATCCAATGCAATCTTCGGCAGCTTGACCCCGCGATTTTCGAGCGCCTGTATCTCGTTTGCTATCGCTTGGAGCGTTCGGATACCGGGACAGCACTGCCTGACCTCGTGTCCCGTGTCGAAGCGGCGGTCAGTGGGAACGACGACCTGCTTGACGAGTTTTACACATCGTTGGCGGCGGCTGGTTACCGAAGGGACTTTGAGGCAGCGTACGGCGAGCACCGCTTCAGCAGGAGTGAAGCGGCCGTGTTCCGCGTCGACGATTCATTCCCGCGGCTGACGGAGTCGAGCTTTGTCACGGCGCCGGATCACCGGATATCCAACATCCGCTACTCGCTGCAGCTCACTGGCGTCGAGCAACTGCCGCTCGACGCGGTACGCGACGAGCTGGCGCGGCTCGGCGCACCTTAGCCAGAGATGTGTGAACGGTGGTCACGACCTTGCGGATACACCTGGGAAGGGCATCTTCGACGTCGTGCTCCCAGAGCCTGATCACTGTCCATCCGTCCTCCCGGAGGATGCGGTTAACCTGGGCATCGCGTTCCACGTTTCCGCCGATCTTAGTTTTCCAGAAGAGAGCATTGGACTTTGGCGCTACGCCGTGCGTCGGACATGCGTGCCAGAAGCAACCATCAACGAAAACAGCGACTCGGGCGGCGACGAACGTGAGATCGGGCCGTCCAGGAAGTCGCCGGCCGAGGCGGTAGCGCAACCCGGCGCGCCAGAGAGAGAGGCGCAGCCTCAGCTCGACGGATGTATTGGTGCCGCGGATTCGCGACATGCAGCGGCTGCGCTGCTCCTGGGTCATGACATCGGACATGGCGTAGGCATCTAACAATACACACGCGAAGGACTTCCCGGAAGGTCGGCGGTGAATGGCCTCGCCTCTCTTGGAGCATCGCTGAAATAGCAGAGAATTGAGCCGGTCTGATCTACTGAGTTACGTGGGTGGGGCCGTTTCGCATCGCGACATAAAGCTGGTAGTCCTCAAGCGAGATGAACCCGGCTGGCGCGTGCAGGCATCCCTTCTCTTCGGGCGTGTACGCGAAGTCTTCGTACTCCTCGGGCATGATCGGTTCCGGCGTCGTCTTACCGAGATAGCTGAAGAACAGATGGTTAATTTTGCATTCGGCGAGACGGCCGCGCAATTCGTGCCAGCGTGCATCCTCATCGAAACCTTCTTCGATGAGAGATTCACAAACCCAACCACAGATTTCAGTCTCCGCTACGTCAATCGATCCTCCTGGATAGTTCTCCTTGGTGTAGTACTGCTGCGGATCGATGTGGATACCAAGTACGACGTAACAGTCGTGGACGATGTCGAGAAGGACGACGAAGTAGTCGCGGCATATCGTCACCACGTCTTCGTTCGGCTCGTGTCCAGTCTTCGACGAGCGTGCGAAGCGGTACTCAGCGGTCTTTCTGTGAAAGCGCGCACCCGCGACGGGATACGGGCCACCGTGTACATGCGAGTTGCGAGCGTCCAAAAGAAACCGCGCGGTTTCACTGGCTTTGAGCCGCTCGCGATGCGGCTCGTACCACTGCGCGAATCCCGGGATGACGTCTTTGAACTGCTGAAGCGCGAGGGTGCATGTGCGGGACGCGGAAAGGAAGGCGCTCAAGTAGCAATTGAAGGCAAGCATGTCGGTGCCCGCCTCCGCCATTTTGCGCAGGAAGAACTCGGTCTCAGCCAGCTTTTCATCAACGATATCGAAAGAGTGGTCCATGTGAAGTCTCGCTTCCGGCCTCGCTACGCGGGGCTCAAATTCAGTTGTTTTTATTATCGCGCTGATTCGAGAGCACACCCGGCAGAGCGAAGGGACTACCCAGCTACAAGGTGAAGCCGGGCTCGTCATGCACGTCTTCCGCACCGAACCTCTTCCAGTGTCGCCTGCCGTGCGGCAACCACGATGCATAGCTCTTCTCGGTAACCTACGCACGCCGCTTCCGCGATACCTTCGCGGTTGATTTCCTCCTCCATGGATGTTTCGCTCGAAAACGTCGCCGAACTGCTCGGACACACCTCGAGGTGGCCGCCGTCAACGCTAGCGATCTTGAAGATGCGGTAGAGCGTCCGTTTCCAGCACGTGCACGCGCTCTCGATCGCGCCGACGCCGGTCCCAGAAGAAGTATTGCGGGATGGACGCTCTGCGCCCGCGATGGATCGGGCGGTTGATGCGCGTACTCGTGCCCGAACGTCGGAGAGAGAGAGCTCGACCGCTTCGGGAGACCGGAACATGGCGGAACGTCGTCCCGCCGAGTTTGCCGGTGCGATTGGATTCGCGGACGTAGTCTTCTGCCGCTTCCCAGCACGTGAGGTTCAGGCTCCGACGCTGAACCCTTTTTCTCACCGATCGAGCTACCTCCGATTCTGCCGTAGAAGGTCGAACGGTACACATCGGTGACACGCTGAAACCGCTCAAATCCAAACTACTGATTCTTACGCGGTTTAGCCTGGCGTCCCCAACGGGATTCGAACCCGTGTCGCCGCCGTGAAAGGGCGGTGTCCTGACCACTAGACGATGGGGACTGACTAGAAAAACTGCGGCGCCTCGAGGCTGGTGAGCCCGGTAGGGATCGAACCTACGACCAATTGGTTAAAAGCCAACTGCTCTACCACTGAGCTACGGGCCCGGTTGCGCCGAGGGGATCGTCGATTGGCGTCCCTAACGGGATTCGAACCCGTGTCGCCGCCGTGAAAGGGCGGTGTCCTGGGCCTCTAGACGATAGGGACGTTTCAACGATCGTGCGAGCGCTTCTCGCGGAAGGTGGTCACCATACGGACGCGTTGCCGTCGTGTCAACCACGGGAAATCGGGGGAACGCCCGAGGGGGGCCGGTTATTGCCTGGCGCGAGGACTGGGGGTGACTTTGCGGCCGCGCGGGGTGGGCAGATGCGAGTCTCAGAGTCGCAGAGTCTCAGAGGTGTTGTTGCCGCGCTCTCTGCGACTCGCATCTCTCGCTGGGCAATCCGGTCGCGATCTCCACCCGTAGAGTCCGGCGGAGGTTGCTCATGAAACGACTCATGCTGATGATGGTTCTGGTCCTCGTGGCCACGGTGGCAGTCGCGAAGCAGCACGACGAAAAGAAGGCCATGGCTCCGGACATGATCCGGCAGCTCGATCCACTTGCCGGGAAGTGGCAGTGCAAGGGGATTGCGTACGCGACGCCGTGGTTTCCAGAGCATCCCACTACCGGCGAGGTTTCGCAGAACTGGATTCTCGACGGCAAATGGCTGGCCTACACGTACGCGGAGAAGAAGACGGAGCAGAATCCGATGCCGTTCACCGCGACCGGCTTCTTCGGATATGACCCCGAGGTGAAGATGCTCGTGGTCGGAGGCGTCGACAGCACCGGCGGCTATTCGACCGGCGTGAGCAGCGGCTGGGTGGGCGATGTGCTGACGTTCGAGGGCCCGTGGCATATCGGCGGGATGACGGCGAAGGCGCGCGACACCTTCACGAAGAAGGGCGCGAACGAGATGACGCACATGGGCGAGCTGGAGTACGAGGGCAAGTGGATGAAGCTTGGCCAGGAGACGTGTACGCGGAAGTAGCCTGACGTGTCAGTAGGCAGTAAGCAGTAGGCAGTAGGCAGGAGCAGAAGCACGGCGTTTGGCTCCTGCCTACTGCCTACTGCGACCTGCCTACTGATACCGGCCGGCGTCGTTCTGGCGGAACACTTCTCTCGTTTTGGAGTCGACGCGCCAGCGGCCGAGCATGCGGGAGCCTCCTCCCTGGGCGCACGTATCCCACACAGAAAATGTGTAGCCAACGTTGCGATAGCCGGCGCTGCGGATCTGCAGGCAGCCCAGAGCGACGCCGTCGTACGGATTCGCTCTGCCGAGGTGTGCGCGCAGAGTCGAAGAGGCCTCGGATTCGCTGATCTCCCGAGGGGTCTCCGGTGCGCGCGTCGTCGTTGGTGGAGGTGCCGGACCAGGTGCCGGACGAGGTGCCGGACGCGGCGCGGGCGTCGAAGGTGGTTCCTCGACGATCACGGGCGGCGGTTGCGATGCGGGCGGTGTCCGTGTGACCGGCGGTTGCGTCTGCGTTTGCGGTGGTGGTTCGGTCTCTGTCGCGAACGGAGGCTCCGCGGTGTCTCCGAGATCGACGACGGTTCCGGTTTCCATGGGCGGCGGGGCGACGGTTCCTTCCGCGATCGTTTCTGTCGTCTCGGTTGTGATGACGCGCTCGTCGCGGCCGAAGGGCAGTCCCGCGAGCAGCAGCCAGGCGATCACGACCACGCCGACGATCACGGCCGGCACGATCCACCACGTGCTGCGGTGCGCGCGAGCGATCGGCGCCGTGCTGCCATACGCGTCCACTCTGCTCACGGGTGGCGCTGGCGCGGGTCCGATCGGCGTTGGTGGAGCGACCGCGATTCCGCACTTCGGACAGAACGCTGCACCCGGAGGGACTAGCGTGGCGCAGTTTGCACAGTGAGTCATGCGCGGTGCGTGGCGAAAAGCGTGCCGGGGCTATCATTCGCGCTCATGTCGCCTCAGCGTGTCGCCTTTCTTGTCGCGCTTCTCCTCGCCACCACGCTCTCCGCATCGACGTTCGATCCCGCACAGTTCGGCGCGATGCAGTGGCGCGAGATCGGGCCGTTCCGCGGAGGCCGCTCCGCCGCCGTGGAAGGGATCGCTTCGCAGCCGAACACGTACTACTTCGGCTCGGTCGGCGGCGGTGTGTGGAAGACCATCGACGGCGGAGAGACGTGGAAGGCGGTGTCGGACGGTTTCTTCGGAGGCTCGATCGGCGCCGTGGCGGTCTCGGAGTGGGATCCGAACGTCGTCTACGTTGGCGGCGGAGAGAAGACGGTGCGCGGAAACGTGTCGCACGGCGACGGCATGTGGAAGTCGGCCGACGCCGGCGCGACGTGGACGCACATTGGTCTGAAGGATTCGCGGCACATCCCGCGCGTGCGCATTCATCCGCGCAATCCCGATCTCGCATACGCCGCGGTCCTCGGGCATTTGTTCGGGCCGAGCCAGGAGCGCGGTGTCTATCGGACGAAAGACGGCGGCCGGACGTGGGAGCGAGTCCTTTTCGCGAACGAGAACGCCGGCGCGATCGATCTCGTGCTCGACCCGAGCAATCCGCGCATCCTCTACGCATCGACGTGGCGTCTGCGCCGCACGCCGTACAGTCTGGAGAGCGGCGGCGATGGGTCAGCGCTCTGGAAGTCGATGGACGGCGGCGACACCTGGAAGAACATCTCGAAGCAGAAGGGATTGCCGAAAGGGCCGTTGGGGATCATCGGTGTCTCGGTCTCGCGCAGCAATGCGCAGAACGTCTATGCGATCCTTGAAGCGGAAGCAGGCGGCGTCTTCCGTTCACGCGATGGCGGCGAGACTTGGGAGAAGGTAAACGAGAGCCGCGATCTGCGTCAGCGCGCCTGGTATTACACGCGGATCTACGCGGATCCGAAGGACGAGGACACGGTTTACGTGCTGAACGTCAACTTCCACAAATCGAAGGACGGCGGCAAGACGTTTGCGACGATCGCCACGCCGCACAGCGACAATCATGATCTCTGGATCGCGCCGGACGATCCGCAGCGGATGGTGGAGGCGAACGACGGCGGTGCGAACGTAACCACCGACGGCGGCCGCACCTGGACCGCGCAGGACAATCAGCCCACCGCGCAGTTCTATCGCGTCACCACCGACAATTCCTTCCCTTACCGGATCCTCGGCGCGCAGCAGGACAACAGCGCCGTGCGCATCCGTCATCGCTCGTCCGGCTCGAGGATCGGCTTCCGCGAATGGGAGGAGACCGCCGGCGGCGAGAGCGGTCACATCGTGGCCAAGACGGATGATCCCGACGTCGTTTACGGCGGCTCGTACGGCGGCTATCTGACGATGGTGAATCACCGCACCGGCGAGTTTCGCGATCTCAATCCGTGGCCCGACAATCCGATGGGGCACGGCGCGGAAGGAGCCGTGGAGCGTTTCCAGTGGAACTTCCCGCTGCTCTTCTCGCCGCACGACGCAAACACGCTTTACGCGGCCTCGCAGCATCTCTGGAAGACGACCAACGGCGGCGCGAGCTGGACGCGCATCAGCGGCGATCTCACGCGCAACGACAAGTCGAAGATGGGACCGTCCGGCGGTCCGATCACCAAGGACAACACGTCGGTCGAGTATTACGGAACGATCTTCGCCGTCACCGAATCGGCGCTCGAGCCGGGTGTGATCTGGGCAGGTTCTGACGACGGCCTGCTGCACCTCACGCGCGACGGCGGTCAGACGTGGAAGAACGTCACGCCGGGCGGAAAGGCGGCCATGCCGCAATGGCTGATGATCAATAGCATCGACGCCAGCCCGTTCGACAAGGGCACGGTTTACGTGGCCGGCACGGCGTACAAGACGGACGACTTCCGGCCGTATCTTTACAAGACCTCCGATTACGGCGCGACCTGGACGAAGATCACGAACGGCATTGCCGCGGATCACTTCACGCGCGTGGTGCGCTCCGACAAGCGGCGCAAGGGTTTGCTGTTCGCCGGCACGGAGCGGGGGATGTACGTCTCGTTCGACGACGGCGCGTCGTGGCAGTCGCTGCAGCTCAATCTGCCGATCGTGCCGATCACCGATTTGACCGTGCGCGATGACGATCTGATCGCGGCCACGCAGGGACGCGCGTTCTGGGTGCTCGACGATCTTTCGCCGCTGCAGCAACAGGGCAGCGCCTCCGGCCGCGTGCATCTCTTCACGCCGCGTCCGGCGTGGCGCACGACCGGCTCGACGCCGGAGAAGCCGCCGGCGGGAGTGGGCAAGAATCCGCCGCAAGGAATCGTCGTCAACTACTGGATCGATCCGGCCGTGCAGGACGGGACGAAAGTGAAGCTGGCCTTCCTGAACCGCGATGGCTCGGTGATTCGCGAGCTCGAAGGGGAAGTGAAACGGCCCGCGCCGAAAGCGGTCGCGAAGTCAGCGGCGACAGCGGACGAAGCGCCGCCCGCGGAGCCGGAAAAGAAAGTTGACGTGAAGAGCGAAGGTGCCGAGGCCGAGGAGAAGGATCCGAAAGCCGAGAAGGAAAAAGAGCAGAACAAACTCCCCGACTCGAAGCCCGGCCTCAATCGCTTTGCGTGGAACCTGCGGCATGCCGAGGCGAAAAAATTCGAGGGACTGGTGCTGTGGGGCGGCGGGACGGATGGACCGCGCGTCGTGGCCGGAACCTATGACGTGCGCCTCACTGTCGGCGACGAATCGAACGCCGATACACGCAGGACCACCGCCGAGTTGAAACAGGATCCGCGCACCTCGGCATCGCAGGCGGATCTTCAGGCGCAGTTCGACTACCTCCTCGCCGCCAACAGGAAACTGACCGAGATCCATGAACAGATCGAGCGCATGCGCGAAGTGCGCAAGCAATTGACGGAGCTGCGCAAGAGCATCGGCAAGGACGAGAAAGGCAAGGCCATCGTCGACGCCGCGAAGGCGCTCGACAAGAAGATGACGGCCATCGAAGAGGCGCTGTACCAGACCAAGAACCGCAGCGCGCAGGACCCGCTCAACTTCCCGATCCGCCTCAACGACAAACTCGCATCCGTGGCCGAGTCGGCGTCCATTGGTGCCTTCGCACCGACCGCGCAGCATCGCGCGGTCTACGCGCAGCTCGTGCAGCAGATCGACGCGGAGCTCGCGAAAGTGCGCGCGCTCTGGGCCACGGACCTGCCGGCGCTCAATGTGATGGTGAAGCAATCGGAGGTTGCGGCGATTCAGCTTTCGCAGTAACGACGTTCACGCGCGCGGAGGTATCCTTCACGGATGCGCTCGCTTTTGATTGCTCTCGCTGCCGTCGCACTGACGACCGTGGTCGTCGTGTCCCTCACCGCACAACCCGCGCCGGCCGATGCGAAGCAATCGGACGACAAGCGTTTCGAAGTGCAGGTCACTGATGAGATGCGGCGGCACTCGCGTCTGCGCGACACGCTCTACTTCGTGGGAACGGCCTGGTCGTTCGGCGTGCTGGCGCTGATCCTCGTGACCGGACTGTCGCGACGGATGCGCGATGCCGCGGCGCGCGTGACGAAGAAACCGTTCGTGCTGGCCATGCTGTACATCGTTCTCTTCACGCTGGCCGCGGCGGTGCTCGAGTTTCCGCTGACGTACTACTCCGACTTCGTCGTGCCGCATCAGTTCGATCTGACGGAGCAGACATTCGGCTCGTGGATGGGCGACATGTTCAAGGGCCTGGCCGTGAATCTGGTGATCGGCTCGGTGATCGGTGCATTGGCATTGCTGGCCATCCGCAAGATCCGTCGCTGGTGGGTCGTGCTGTGGTTATCGACTGTTCCGCTGATCATCCTGATCGTGGTCATCCAGCCGGTAGTGCTCGATCCGATCTTCAACAAATTCGAGCCGCTGCAGGATCAGGTGCTCAAGCAGAAGCTGCTCGATCTGGCCTCGCGCGCCGGCATCGAGGGCGGGCGCGTCTATCAGGTCAACAAGTCGAAGCAGACCAAGACCATGAATGCGTACGTGAACGGCATCGGCCCGACGAACCGCATCGTCATGTGGGACACGCTGCTGGCCAAGATGAACCACGACGAAGTGCTGGGCGTGATGGGCCACGAGATGGGCCACTACGTGATGAATCACATCTGGAAGACGCTGGCCTTCCTGCTGGCGGTGTCGATCCTGATCTTCTACTTCGCCTATCGTTTGTACGAGCCCGGTCTCGCGCGATGGGGAGCCCGTTGGGGTGTCACGGAGCGTGGCGATCCGGCCTCGCTGCCGTGGCTGCTGCTCATCGCCAGCGCCATCAGCTTCCTCCTCTCGCCGGTCATGAGCGGTTACTCACGCTCCAACGAGCACAAGGCCGACATGTTCGCGCTGGAGCTGACGCACCTCAATGAACCCTTCGCCAGCGCATTCGTGAAGATGGCCGAAGACTCGAAACGCGACCCCTCGCCGCATCCCTTCATCAAGTTCTGGCGCTACACCCATCCTCCCATCGCCGAGCGCATCCCCTTCGCCCTGACCTACAAGCCATGGGAGAAAGGCGAGCCGAACCGGATGTGGAAGGAGAGATAGGCGTCAGGATTTTCTCGTAGGTTTCGGCTTGCGTTGCGCTGCGGCGCGGCCGGCTTCGACCGCGGTCTTGACGTCGCGTTTTTCTTCCGGCGGCGGGAGCACGGCCGGAAGTCCGAGTGCTTCGAGCCACAACTCGCGGCACCAACCCTTCGTGTGATAGAGGTGCTCGTCTTCCTCATCCTCGACTTCGTCGTAGGCAGCAGTGAGCACTTTCTTCGTGGCGCCGGTGGCTTTCTCCGCGAGCGCGCCGATCAGCCCCCAGTTGGCGTGGTCTTTGGTCTCCGCGTCGACGACGCACTCGGCGGCTACGATCTGTGCAGCGAGAGGCGCATCCTTGAGCGCCTTCTGCATCGCGGATAACAGGCACTTCGCTTTCTCGCGCACGATCTGACGCCCTGGCGTGGTGGCCTCCGGATCGAGTCCCAGCGCATCGAAAATGCCGCGCACCACTTCGACGTGCCGTTCAGTCTGGGCCAGGTACTTCGTCCACTCTTCCTTCAGCTCCTCGTTCCTGGCGCAAAGGATGGCCATGCGGTAGATCTCGACTCCTCCCATTTCTGTTTCCAGAGCTTGATAGAAGAAATCCTCGATCTGTTTTTTCACGAGCTGTGGCGCTTTCATTCGAACGTTCTCCCGGCCCGGACGCTTTGCGAAGTCCATACCCGCCTTCCGCGAAATCCATCCCGCATTCGGCGGTGCGGTGATTGCACAGCGAGCATTCGATCGAGCAACGCCCATTCAGGCAGAAGGAGCGACCAATGTCATCTCGCGGTCCCAGCAGGAAGAGCCCGAAAAACAACAGCGGCACGGCTGCAGCGAAGGAGCCGAGGGCTTTATCTGCTGCGGCGCCGTCGAAGAATCGGGAGAGCGAGCCGGTCAATCCCGATCTCGCCGCCGGACAGTCATCCAGTCCCGCCCGCCCGGCCAATCCGAAAGCGGCCGACCTCGGCGTCTACAAAGAAGACGGCGCCGGAAAAGTCCTGACCACGAATCAAGGCGTGCGTGTCAACGACAATCAAAACACGCTCAAAGCGGGCGAGCGCGGACCGTCGCTGCTCGAGGACTTTCACTTCCGCGAGAAGATCACGCACTTCGATCACGAGCGCATTCCCGAGCGCATCGTCCACGCGCGCGGCAGCGCGGCACACGGTTACTTTCAGCCTTACGAAAATCTGTCGCGCTACACCAAAGCGGGCTTTCTGCAGGATCCGAGTTTGCGCACGCCGGTGTTCGTCCGCTTCTCGACGGTGGTCGGCTCGCGCGGCTCGTCCGATCTGGCGCGCGACGTCCGCGGCTTCGCGGTGAAGTTCTACACCGAGGAAGGAATCTTCGACCTCGTTGGCAACAACATCCCCGTCTTCTTCATCCAGGACGCCATCAAGTTTCCCGACCTCGTTCACGCGGTGAAGCCGGAGCCGGACAACGAGATGCCGCAAGCCGCGTCTGCCCACGATACGTTCTGGGATTTCGTGTCGCTCATGCCGGAGTCGATGCACATGGTGATGTGGGTGATGTCCGATCGCGCCCTCCCGCGCAGCTTCCGGATGATGGAAGGCTTCGGCGTCCACACCTTCCGATTGATCGACGAGGCCGGAAACTCCCGCTTTGTGAAGTTCCATTGGAAGCCGCTCCTCGGCATGCATGCCGTGGCCTGGGACGAGGCGCAGAAGATCTCCGGCAAGGATCCGGACTTTCTGCGGCGCGATCTGTGGGATGCGATCGAGCAGGGGAACTATCCGGAGTGGGAGCTGGGCGTGCAGATCATCGACGAGAGCCGCGAGCACGATTTCGACTTCGACCTGCTCGATCCGACGAAGCTCGTTCCGGAAGAGCTGGTGCCGGTCGAGCGGATCGGGCGCCTCGTTCTGAATCGCAATCCCGACAACTTCTTCGCCGAGACCGAACAGGTGGCATTTCATCCGGGCCACATCGTCCCGGGGATCGACTTCACCAACGACCCGCTGCTGCAGGGCCGGCTCTTTTCTTACACCGACACGCAGCTCAAGCGCCTCGGCGGTCCGAACTTTCACGAGATCCCGATCAACCGCCCGATCGCGCCGGTCCACAACAACCAGCGCGACGGCCACATGCGCCAGACCATCAATCGCGGCAAGGTCTCCTATGAGCCGAACTCGATCGGCGGCGGCTGTCCGATGCAGGCCGGCTCGCTTGCCGGCGGCTTCACGTCGTTCGCGGAGTCGCTGGAAGGAACGAAGATCCGCGCACGCTCCGAGAAATTCTTCGACCACTTCAGTCAGGCCACGATGTTCGTCAACAGTCAGTCAACGGCCGAGAAAGATCACATGGTGGAAGCGCTTCGCTTCGAGCTCGGCAAAGTGGAGCGCCTGCCCATCCGCCAACGCATGGTGGCCATGCTGAACGAGATCGACGCCGATCTGGCGTCGCGCGTCGCGGAGGGTCTTGGCTTCTCCGAGATCCCGCGGCTCGAGCTGCCGATCAATCACAGCATCCCGGCAGACATGGATCCGGACGCGGTTCAGCCGCGCACATTCGGCAATCAGACGAAAGCGTCGCCCGCTCTGTCGATGGCCAACACCATCAAGAACACCATCGCCACGCGCAAGGTGGCCGTGCTCGCCGCGGATGGAGTCGACATGGCTTCTCTGAAGGAAATGAAGGACGCCCTCGAGCTCAACGGAGCGGCCGCGAAGATCGTGGCGCGGCGATTGGGAACGCTGACGGGCGTGGACGGCGATTCAATCCTGATCGACTTCAGCCTTCTCACCGCATCGTCGGTATTGTTCGACGCGGTGTACGTGCCGGGAGGTGCGGCCAGCATCGCCACACTTTCCGCGGAGCGCGACGCCATCGAATTCGTGACCGAGGCCTACCGCCATTGCAAACCGATCGCCGCGACCGGTGAAGGTGTCGAATTACTGCGCGCGTCTCCCGGCCTTCTCGGAGACGGCAACGACAACGGCGTCCTCACCGCCGGCGAATCATCGCCGACCCTCATCCAACGCTTCATCGCCGCCCTCGCCGCGCACCGCTTCTGGGACCGCCCACGCAGAAACCAGATGCAGGGCGCCGGCGATGAAACGCGAGGCAGGGTGAGCGGCGGCGGCTAGCGACCGCCGTTGTACCGCGTTTAGCGGTACGGAGAGGGTAGCCGTGGGTTGCGCGCGCAGACGCGCTACCCACGGACAAGAAACGGATCTGACGTCGCACCGCGTAGCCGGTGCGGAGAATCGAAACAAGACGATCGCTCTCCGCACCACTGACGTGGTGCGACTCGAGGATGCGCACCCTTTCCGGGGGTAGCGCGTCTTCGCGCGCGACCCCCGGCTACCTTCTCCGTACCGCTACGCGGTACTTCCAACGGCGGTCGCTAGCGACCGCCGTTGCTCTGCGCCGCTGAGTCTCCTGCGCCCGCGCTGCTAGAATCCCGGCAGATCCGGAGGAGAATCCATGCGCCACGCACTGCTGGTGTGCATCCTGACGCTGTCGCTGTCTGCATTTGCACAGGTCCCGACCATCATTCAGGAGATCGGGGAGCTGGAGTCGGTGCGCGATCCGAAGTGTTATGCGACGGCCAGCCGCCTCGAGGATTTCATCTACGGGACGCCGCTGGAGTCTGAGGCGCGTTTCGAGAAGATCGCTCTGCAGAAGGCGTTCATTCTGCCGGTCTGGCAGAAGGCTTCGGCTGCTGCGCTACGTTCCACCATGGGCGCCCAGCCCGAGATCTCCGTCGAGGTGCTGCGTCCGGTGCTGCAGGCGGCGGTGCCGTATTCGCAGAACGCCGACGGCTCGTTCCTCGTGCGCGACACGGCCATCACCGCGCGCGACCGGCGGCAGTACGGGACCGTGGCCTACGCGCTGCGTGCAATCTTGAGCGTCCAGCAGGACGCGCTTTACGGCGCCACCGGGGCGTCGAATTTAGTACCGCTGAGTGCCGATGCCGTGGAGCTGTTCAAGGAAGCGATCGACCTGACCACGCTGGCCGCGCTGCAACGCGCCGACCGCGATGCGCGGAAGCTCAATCGGCAGGAAATCGACGCGACGCTCATGCGAAACGGCTGGGTGGCGGTGGTTGGCGCGTCGAGCGCAACGCCGCTCGCACCGAAACGCGCGGCCGCTTCGGCCAGCAGCGGCGAGAAGTTCGCCACCATCAAGGCCATCGTCGCCGAGAAGCTGACGGCGTTCGAGAAGTACAACAGCCTGGCCATGGCCGTGTTTCTCCGCAACCTGCAGGTCTACATGGCCCGCCACATGTGGCCGGTCGATCCGGAGGAGGGAGAGGCATTCAAAGACCAGTTCACCGAGGTCATGGTGGCCTGGACGAGCGACGTCCTGCTCGAGTCGGAGAAAGTGGCCAGGCGGAATGGCCACGCTCTGATCCGCATCGAGGACGTGGACGAAGCGCTTCAGAAGTTCCAGCCGCACGAGGCAAACCAGTACGAGGACATCATCTACTTCCCGCGGCTCGCGAAGAACGAGCGCGTGGTCATTGAGGCATACGACCTCGACTCCTTCCGCGATCCGGGCCTGCACTGGGTCTACCTCAGCGAGGCGATCAACGATCCGCAGTTCAAGGGCACGCTCGAGCCCGATCCGTTTGCCGCGGAGTTGCTGACCGAGGGCGCGGCGCAGGAGGGTGTGTTGATCCTGCGCGTGGCGGGACACATTGCCGCCGCCGAGGAGAAGGAGCGGCTGGAGCTCGCGCACCTGCAGAAGAGCGTGCAGCGCATTCAATCGCTCCTCGACAAACACGCCAAGGCTCCCGCCACGAAGAAGACCGCGCAGAAGATCGCCTCCTCGAAAACACCCGAGGCCAGCACGAACGGGAAGTTCTTCGCCGACGTGACCGGCGCGAGCGGCATCGCGTACGAGCATCGTCTCAGCGACTGGCTGGCGCGCTTCATCCGCGGCTACACGGTCGTCGAGAACGGCGCCGTGCGTCTGTCCGTGCCGCCGACCTTCGGCGGCTCGGGCGTGGCGTCTGAGGACATCGACAACGATGGTGACATGGACGTGCTGCTCCTCGGCGGCGCGGGGAACGAGCTGTATCTCAACGACGGCAAAGGGAAGTTCACCAACGTCACCGAGTCGTCAGGCCTGGCGTGGAAACGACCCGACGGTACCTATGGCGAGCCGCGCCAGCCGATCGTGGCCGACTTCGACAACGACGGCAAGCAGGATGTGCTGATCACGTACGTCGACGATGCGCATCGTCTCTATCGCAATATCGGCGACGAGAAGACCGGTCCCCGCTTCGAGGATGTCACCGATCGTTCGAACCTCGGCGGGAAGGGACTGGTCGGCGGACCGGCCACGGCGCTCGACTTCGATCGCGATGGTTTGCTCGACGTCTACGTCGGCTATTTCGGCGATTACCTGCACGGCGAAGTTCCGACGCTGGCGCGCCGCAACAACAATGCGCAGCCGGACAAGCTGTTCCGCAACAAGGGCAACTTCGTTTTTGAAGACGTGACCAAGGGCAGCGGCGTCGACAACACCGGCTGGGCGCAGTCGGTCGGCCATCTCGATTTCGACGGCGACGGCTGGGAAGACCTCCTCTGCGGCAACGACTTCGGCACGAACGCCTGGTATCGCAATCGCGGCGACGGCACGTTCGAAGATGTGGCGCCGCTCATCGGGACCGACAAGCCCAGCTACACGATGAACGTCGGCGTGACCGACTTGAATCGCGACGGCCTGCCCGACGTCTACATCTCCAACATCGTGACGATGGACAAGGACGAGAAGTACGTCCTGCCCGATCCGAAGACGCGCATGAAGTTCAACCCCGCCAAGATGGCCAACATGCGCGTCGTGGAGGCGAATGATCTGTGGGTCTCGTCTCGCGGCAGCAACCAGCCGGTCTCCTACGAACAGAGCAAGAACGTTGGCCGCGGGTTCAGCTCCACCGGCTGGGCCTGGGACGCCGACTTTTTCGACTTCGACAATGACGGCGACGACGATCTCTACGTCGTCAACGGCATGAACGAGTACGCGGTCTACTCGAGCATCAACCCGTATCTCACCGACGCGAAAGGCAATCCTTCCAACGCCATCCTGCCTGTGGCGCAAAAAGAAGTGCCGGTCTTCTTCGTGAACCGCGATGGGATGTTGCAGGAAGAGACGTCGAAGAGCGGCGCCGCACCCGCCGGCAACGCGCGCAGCGTGGCCTATCTCGACAGCGATGCGGACGGCGATCTGGACATGATCGTGAACGCCTTCAACGGTCCCGCGGCCGTCTATCGCAACGAAACGAAGGGCAATCACTGGCTCAAGCTGCGTTTGATCGGAGACCCGGCCCAAAAAGTCACGCGCGACGCCATCGGCGCACAGATCTTCGTCGACACCCGCTCGCAGAAGGGGATGTGGCGCGAAGTGTTCTCGACCACCGGCTATCTTTCCGTTCACCCCAAAGAACAGCACATCGGCCTCGGCAGCGATACAAAAGCGGACGTCACCATCCGCTGGCCCGACGGTACGAAAGAGAAGTTCGACGGACTCGCGGCGGACAAGACTTATCGCATCGTGCAAGGTAAAGGGATCGAGTGACGTTGGAGGGAAGGCGCGCGCCATCTAGATCCCGAGTGTCTGGTCGGGCGCGTCGAAGCACGGCGCAAAGAACTTCTTGCGCGTCGATGCACGCGCGCACCTTCACCACAGAGACACAGAGATCACAGAGGGGACACAGAGTAAGGCAACGGTTTTTCAACCATTTGCTTTTCTCCGTCCTCCTCCGTGCCCTCTGTGCCTCTGTGGTGAAAAGCCGCGTCGCGGTGATCCACGCTTGGCCAACTATCCGTGATTTGGTTGCGGGCTCGCTGCGCCGTGTCTCTGTGGTGAATACACGTTGGCAATCAAGCGTAAGTAGTGTTCTTCGCGTCGCGCTACTCTTGCTGCTGCCCTCTGCCCTCTGCGCCCTGCCCTCCGAGGCAAAGCCGAATCGCCTCGCCAACTCCACCTCGCGCTACCTGCTGCAACACGCCACGAATCCGGTCGATTGGTATCCGTGGGGGCCGGAGGCATTTGCCAAAGCCAAGGAAGAGGACAAGCCGATCTTTCTCTCGATCGGCTATTCGACCTGCCACTGGTGTCATGTCATGGAGCAGGAATCGTTCGCCGATCCCGAGATCGGGAAGTTGATGAATGAGACGTTCGTCTCGATCAAGGTCGATCGCGAGGAGCGGCCGGATCTAGACAGTGTTTATCTCGCGGTGACGAGGACGCTCACGGGCGATGCGGGCTGGCCGAACAACGTCATCCTGATGCCGGACGGCAAGCCGTTCTTCGCCGCGTCGTACATTCCGAAGGAGCGTTTCCGCGGCCTGATCGGCAATGTGCGCACGCGATGGAGCGAGCAGCGCGGGCAGGTCTCCAGTTCCGCCGAGATGATCATGCGCACACTGCGCGCGCCGGCCGTGGCGGGAGAAACGCTCGATGCGGCCGTGCTCGAGAAAGGCTATCGGCAGCTCGCGGCGCGATACGACGCCGCGCATGGCGGATTTCTGCCCGAGCCGAAATTTCCGATGCCGCATCACCTCATGTTCCTGCTGCGCTACTGGCAGCGCAGCGGCGAGCCGAAAGCGCTGGAGATGGCCGAGACGACGCTGCGCGCGATGCGGGCCGGTCCTTTGTGGGACGCACACGGCTTCGGATTCCATCGCTACTCCGGAAAGGCGGATTGGGGCGAGCCGCACTACGAGAAGATGCTCTACGACCAGGCCCTGCTCGCGCTCGCCTATCTCGAGGCGCATCAGGCCACGGGCAAGGCGGAGCACGCGAAGACGGCACGCGACATCTTCACGTACGTGCTGCGCGACCTGCGCGGCGCGGACGGAGCGTTCTTCGCCGCGCAGGATGCCGACGAGCGTTATTACACGGCGAAGGATCGTTCGAAGATGCGGCCTCCGGCGCGCGACGAGAAGATTCTGAGCGACTGGAACGGACTGATGATCGCCGCGCTCGCGTACGGCGCGGTCGTTCTCGACGAGCCGAAGTATGCGGACGCAGCCAAACGCGCGGCGGAAGTCGTCGTGAAGCGCCCGCGTCGTTTTCTCGATGACCACGCCTTCCTGGTATGGGGCCTTCTCAATCTCTACGAAGCGACGTTCGACGTGCGCTGGCTGCAGTCGGCCATCACCATCGAAGAAGAAACGATCGCTCGCTTCCGCGATGAGGGCGGTCGTTTCTACGTCACCGCGTCCGATGCCGAGCCGCTGCTCGTCCGCCCGTCCGAGACCGGCGACGGCGCCATCCCCTCCGGCAATTCCGTGCAGCTCATGAATCTCATCCGCCTCGCGCGCATCACCGCGGATGCGAAGTACGAAAAGTATGCGAACGATCTTTTGCGCGCCGCCGGCGATGAAGTGAGTCTCGCCCCCAGCACCGCCACGCATCTCCTCAGCGGCCTCTCCTTCGTCCTGGGGCCGTCGTTCGAGATCGTTCTTTCCGGTGACGATGTCAGTGCCATGCAACGCGCGGTGTTTACTCCGTTCGCACCGAACAAAGTTGTCGTCCATCGACCGACCGGAGAATCACCGCCCATCGTCGCCATCGCGCCCTACACGAAAGAACAGCAAGCGATCTCTCGCAAAGCCACCGCCTACGTCTGCACGAATTACATGTGCAAACTCCCCACGACGGATGAGAAGAAAATCGGGGGATTGATGATGCTCAACAAGAACGCCGCGACGAAGTAGCGGGCGTGCTTGATTCTGCAAACGCACGAGTGTCCATGCAGCGTCATCGCAAACGTGTATTCACCACAGAGGTACAGAAGCAAAGAATTTCTTGCGCGTTGATGCACGGGCGCACCTTCACCACAGAGACACAGAGATCACAGAGGGGACACAGAGGAAGGCGATGGAATTGATCGCCGTCTTTGAACCGATCTGCTTTACTCCGTCCTCCTCCGTCCCCTCTGTGCCTCTGTGGTGAAAGCCGCGTGGCGGTGGTCCACGCCTGCCAATCGCGTTGGTTGCGGCCGCGCCGCTCTGTGTCTCTGTGGTGAATACACGCGTGCCACATGACACACATGTGCGAATTGACCCGCGAACATCAATCGCGCGGTTTCGCCGTGCCGTCGAAATAGGCCTGGTACTTCGGCCAGCTCCATTCCGCGATTTCGCGGCCTACTTTCAATCCCACGTTGTTGTCGACGGGGATGTGGTAACCGCCGAGGGCTCGTGAGAGGGCGGCCATTTCGGCGGTGGCGCTCCATGTGGGGAGGTCGAGGTCGACGAGCTCGCCGGCGGTGCTTTCCGTCAGTTCGCAATGCCGGCGTTTTTCGGAGAAGCCGTAGTTGTCCGTGCCGGTGAAGAGCTCGAGCGTTTTGGCGCAGGCGGCGCTGACGGTGGCGTGGCCGCTGGTGTAGCCGGGGAACGGCGGCGTGATGAACGTCTGCGGCGAGTAGGGATGCCACTCTTCCGCCGGCATTTCACGCACGCCGCCGTCCGTGCCGGCCCAGCCCGTGACCTTCTGGCCTTTGTAGTAATGACGGATGAGCGTCCACGGCCGCGAGGTGTCGTAGAAGCGTTTCGTCTCCCAGCAGGAGATGAACGCATCGAAGGCAACGTTCGCTACGACGAAGTAGAGCTTCACGTCCCTGTCGAGATCGGTATCGAGATCGTGCTTGTCGCGGCGCGAGACATCCTGGGCGAAGCGCAGCCAGTGACCGCTCTGGCCGGTCGAGCGCGGTCCGTCGCGCATGAACTCGACGACCGCTTTCTGCTGGTTGGTCAGCGCGTTGTTGTAAGCGAGCACCTGATCGGTTTCGCGCTTGAGGAGATCGTTGTCCGTCGTCGTTCGCGGCGGCGGCGGCGGGCGGAACTGCGAGCTCTTTTCGATCACGAACGGCTTCACGCGATACCAGTGCGGCGTGAGAAATCCTGGCGTGACTTTTCTCCCATCGCTCAGCGTGAAGGTGATCGGTTGCCAGCGATCGGGATCGACGATTTTGTCGACGGAGTTGACCGGCACGTAGTACGTGTAATCGGCGTAGGGCTTGCCGTTTCCGCCGGTCTCATCCCCGAACTGGTTCGAGCCATCATTGCGGCGGTAGTCGATGATCGCCTGCGCGGCCAGGTTTCCCACGCCTTCTGGTTTGGCCGGATCCACCGACATGTTGGCCGGGTCGTAGCCGAGCTTCCTCATTTCAGCCGAGAGATAGTCTTTGGCCTCGGGATACCCGAACAGGAGCGACCGGTACGACGCGTAGCTGATCGCTTTCTTCTTGTTCTCCAGCGTGTGCTCTCTCTTCGGCCTGCGCAGCTTGCCGCCGAGGCGTGAGCCGGCTGCTTTTTCGTCGTACGCCGCCCACGCATCGAACATCGCCGTCGCCCAGATGGCAAGCGTGCGCGAGCCGACGGTCGGGCGCGCGCCATTCATGTCCACCTCGCGCGCCGTGACTTCCTGCGCGATGTCGAGCCAGACGTAAGCGAGCGAGACGTTGGACTTGTCCTCGATCGGAAGAAAGCGGTGCAGCGGTTTTTGCTGCGCCATTGCCGGAGCAACGACTCCAAGACCGAGCGCGAGTAGAAGCAAGCGCGAGGAGCTCATGAGCGTCATCGTGATGGACTCCCTGGATGTTTGGGTGACCTGCGAAATTCACCGAACGTTGCCCGAGTATAATCCGCATCCTTCGTGCGTCTCCCGCCCGGGCGGCGTACCTCGCAGGAGGACTGACTCATGCAGGACCCGACACCCGGCAGCACCGCAGCCGAAGGTGCCGCGGCGATCTCCGTCGCAGAAGATAGCAATCGTCCGCTCGTTGGCAGGAAGGACAAGCTCGAAGAGCTGTCCGTCAACACCATCCGTTTCCTTTCCGTGGACGGCGTCGAGAAGGCGAAGTCGGGGCATCCCGGCACGCCGATGGGCATGGCCGACATGGCCTACGTGCTCTGGACGGAGTTCCTCCGCCACGATCCGCACGATCCGCACTGGAAGAATCGCGACCGTTTCATCCTCTCGGCCGGTCATGCTTCGATGCTGATCTATTCGCTCCTGCACCTGACCGGCTATCCGGACATGACGCTGGACGAGCTGAAGGCATTCAGGCAATGGGGATCGCGCACCGCGGGGCATCCTGAGTTTGGTCACGCGCCCGGCGTCGAAGTGACGACCGGTCCGCTGGGGCAGGGTTTCGCGAACGGCGTGGGCATGGCCCTCGGCGAGAAGATGCTGGCCGCGCGCTTCAACGACGAAGATCCGTTCAAGCCGGTCGATCACTACATCTACGCCATCTGCTCCGACGGCGATCTCATGGAAGGCATCAGTTCCGAGGCCGCGTCGATCGCCGGGCATCTCGGCCTCGGCAACCTCATCTACTTCTACGACGACAACAACATCTCCATCGAAGGCGAAACGCGTCTGGCCTTCTCCGAGGAAGTGAAGAAGCGCTTCGAATCCTGCGGATGGCACGTGCTGTCGATCGACGGCCACGACCGCGCCACGATTCGCAAGGCCATCAAGCGCGCGCAGAAAGAAAGGACGCGGCCCACGCTCATCGTTGCCAGGACAGTCATCGGATGGGGCAGTCCGAAGTATCACGGCACCGCGCGCGCACACGGCGAGCCCCTCGGCGCTGACGAAGTCAAAGCAACGAAGGCCGCGCTGGGTTGGCCCGAAGAACCAACGTTCCATGTCCCGGCGGAAGTGCGCGACGATTTTGCGCGCAAGACGAAGAAGCTCTCGCGGCAACGCAAAGTGTGGGACCGCGAGATGGCGGCCTGGCGCGCACGACATCCCGATCTGGCCGCGGAGTGGGATCGCTACTGGTCGCATACGCTGCCGGACGGTTTCGAGCAGGAACTACTGGACGCTGCGAAGTCCGACAAGGCTCTGGCTACTCGCGCGCTTTCCGGTCAGGTGATCCAGAAGCTCGCCGCGATGGCGCCGTTCCTCATCGGAGGCTCGGCCGATCTCGCGCCGTCGACGAACACGCTCATCAAAGATGCCGGCAGCATCGAGCGGCCGAAAGGGGAGGAGAAGCAACCGCCCGCACTGGAGATTTTCAAGAGCCGCAATCTTCATTTCGGTATTCGCGAGCACGCCATGGGCGCGATCGTGAACGGCCTCACGCTGTACGGTTCGTGGCGCGCGTACGGTGCGACGTTCCTGATCTTCTCCGACTACATGCGTCCGTCGGTGCGTCTCTCCGCGCTGATGCATATTCCGTCGATCTTCGTCTACACGCACGACTCGGTGTTCCTCGGCGAAGACGGTCCGACGCACCAGCCGGTGGAGCATCTCTCGTCGCTGCGTCTCATCCCGAACCTGACGCTCTTCCGTCCCGCCGATGGCGCCGAGGTGGCCATGGCCTGGGCGCATGCGGCGCGTGCGACCGATGGACCGACACTCATCGTGCTGACGCGGCAGAAGGTCGAGCCGATCGCGCATGCGGCTGATTTCGACGCGCAGCGCATCCTCCGCGGAGCGTACGTGCTCGACGGATACACGGAAGGTGACGTCACGATCGTGGCGACCGGTTCGGAAGTTTCGCTGGCCGTGAAGACCGCCGATCTTCTGCGCGGCGAAGGGACGCAGGTGCGTGTTGTTTCCGCTCCGTCACTCGACCTCTTCGACATGCAGGCGCAGGATTACCAGGATGAAGTTCTGGGTAACCGCAGTCGGGTCGTCTGTATCGAGGCGGGCCGCAGCGACGGCTGGTACAAGTATGTCAACCGCGACGCACTGGTCGTCGGCATCGATCGCTTCGGCGCCAGCGCTCCGTACGAGCGCATCGCCGAGGAGCTCGGATTCACGCCGGAGAAAGTGGCGGGTCGCATTCGAAGCTGGAAGTGAATGGGCGCTCGACGCCGAGTGATTCGGAAGGTGGAGAAGATGAGACACGCCGCGGCTGTGCTGATCCTTGCTTCTGCTTCATTCGTGTCGTTATCCGCTGATGACAGCGACGTCGTGAAGGGATTGCAGAACCTCTCCAGCGTTCATCGGATCGCCAACGTTCTCGAGCTGCGGCGCACGCTTGCGCACAGCCTTCCGCTGCAGGTGCCGCCGGATCCGTGGGGCACGCAGTACCGCATCAGCGAGTCGCCGGTCGGATACCGCGTCGTTTCCGCAGGCAGCGATCAGAAGTTCGACGACACGGTCGCGCTCACACGGCAGCAGTTCGCCGGTCTCGAAGGCGACATCGTGTTCGAGGACGGAAGGCTCATCCGCTCAAACCGCAACTGGCTCTACGTGCGGGTCGTCGCCGACGGACCGTCCGCCTCCGCGCTCAAAGAGCTGGATCAATCCGAGGTCGACTTTCTGCGGATGCGCTTGCCGGTCATGCGCTCGCTCATCGGCGCGAAGGCGACCGTGAACACGATGCAGTTGGCGGCCACGCATGTGGAGACGAGCAAGACAGTGCCGCCGGCGGGCATCGCCAACGATGCCTGGGGCACGCCGCTGCGCGTCACGATCAATGAAGACGGCACGTATCGTATCGTCAGCGCCGCGGCCGATCGCACGTTCGATGAAACGACCTGGACGCGTCAGGCCACGCCTGATTTCAACGAAGACCTCATCTACGAAAACGGCAAGCTGACGCGATTCGTCGATCAGCAGGCCGCGCTGCAGGGTGCCGACCTCACGGGCATTCCCGTCTCGCAGCCCCCGGATTCATCGCTGGCCGGCAAGGGACGCTGGGTACGCGTTGCGCCGCCGGTCGAAGCGCCGGTCGTCATCACGCGCGTCGAGCCGCAATATCCCGAGGACTACCGCCGCGCACGCGTCAGCGGCCTGGTCATCCTCGAAGCAGCAGTGTCCGAGGCCGGCGCGATCGAAAACGTCGGCATCCTCAAGAGCCTCGCCCCCGGAATGGACATGGCCGCGCTCGACGCCGTGCGCCAGTGGACGTTCAAGCCGGCCGTGCGCGATGGAAAGCCGGTGGCGTCGCTGTTCAACCTGACGATCAATTTCAAGTTGAAGTAGGGCGGGGGTTTTCGCGAGAGCCGCCCCTCACCCTACCCTCTCCCCACCGCGATGAACCTGCGGCGGGGAGAGGGGGCTGTTTTACTCAAGTCCCCTCTCCCCACGGCGGCTTCATCGCCGAGGGGAGAGGGTTAGGGTGAGGGGCGGCTCTCGCGAAAACCTCACTTCACGATCCCCTCCACCCCTTCCGCCATCATCAACCCGGATGCTTCGTCGACGATGGCAAGGACGGCGCGTTTGCCATCCGGCGAGATGGCGAATGTTTCGAGGGTGGCGTCGGAGTCGGTGGAGAGGAGCTTGCGTCGCGTGGACGTGGTGTCGGTGCCGGGGCGGAAATCCTGCGTGTACAGCGAGATCGATCCGTCCGCATCGCGTATCCGGAAGGCGATCGTGTGTGTGGCGCCGATCCAGCGCGCGCGTGCCGCGGTGATGCCGGTGATTCCGCGTGCGAAGGGGAACACGGTTCCGTCCGCAACGCGCACCACGTCGACGGCGATCGATCCTCCCCCCTCGGGGCGGCTATACACGACGAACGTTCCATCCGCCGACACTTCGGGATGTGTGGTCTCTCCCTCCACGACCAGCACAGGACGGCCGCCGTTGCGCGGCATGCGCCATAGCGCGTCGCGCCGGTGGTCGCTCGAGTCGTAGAAAATCCAGTCGCCCGCCACGGACAGCGACGGGTTCTCCGCATCGACGCCGTCCTGTGTGGCCTGCCGCGGGTTTCCGCCGTCGAACGTCGACGTCCAGATCTCGAAGTGTCCGCCGCGGTTCGAGCTCCAGAAAAGCGTCGTCCCGTCGGCGGTCGGAAAAGGATCCCAGTCGATGCCTTCGTGATCGGTAATACGGCGCAGGCTGCCGCTGTCGAGAATGAGCTCCCAGATGTCGAGATTGCCGGCGCGGTCGGAAGTGAAGACGATGCTGTTGCCGCCGCGTGAATACGACGGCTGCCGGTCGACGCTGATGCCGCGCGACAGCCAACGCTCATGGCCGCTGCCGTCGAGCGAGACTTCCCGCAGGCTCTGGCGCGTGAAGTCTTCGGAGAAGACGATGCGTCCGTCGCTGGTCACGTCGACGCTGTCGGCCGCGCTGTGCGGATTGCGCAGCAGCACGCGCGCGCGTCCGCTTTCGACTTCGTGCAACACGATCGCGCTTCCGCGGCCGCGGCCGGGCAATCCTCCGGCCAATGCATCGAGCTCGGCGTAGACGAGCGCATCTCCACCCGCCACCCACGCCGCGCCGGACAACAGCCCGTGCGGCGTGTCGCGCTGGAGGATCTTCTTGTCGCCGGAGACGAGATCGATGACCTGCAGCGAGCCCGCGGTCGTTCCGCGCGGGCCGAGAGTGACCACGATTGCGTTGCCGCGCGGCGACCAGCGCGGAAACGTGAGCTCTGCGGACGTGGACGTTGCGATCTCGCGCACATCACCGCCGTTGGTCGGTGCGATGCAGAGCGCCGACGTGCGCTGGGTGCGCTCGCCGCGATTGCGGATGAAGGCGATCTGCTTTCCGTCCGGCGACCAGTCGCCGTCGAATGCGCGGTCGATCAGTTTGCGCGGCTCGCCACCGACCACCGGCACGCGGTGGATGGAGCTTTCGCCTTTCTCCGTCCGCGTGAAGAGCAGCGCCGAGCCGTCAGGCGCGAAACGCGGCGCCGTGTCGTCGGGGCCGGCTGTGATCGCCGCCTCGGTTCCATCGGCGATCTGCTTCAACCAGATCCGCCGCCGGCCGTCGCGCGAGGAGACGAATGCGATCAGTCGTCCGTCGGGCGACGCCGCGGGCGAGTTGTCGCGACCCGAATACGTCAGCATGCGCAATCGCGGAGGCTCGGGCGCGGGGGTGTCGAATGTGCCGCGCGACAACACGGCCGCGGCGCCGATGCCGAGCGCGATGACGCCGAGGACGATGGCGCGCGTGTACTTGCGCGGCTGCGCCGTAACGGGCGGCGCGGTGGTCCGGCGCCGGGCCGGCACAGGCGTCGCGGAGGTGACCGATTTCGCGGCGCTCTCCAAAGCGAACGCAAGATCGCGCGCCGACGAAAATCGCCGCGCCGGATCTTTTTCCAGGCAGCGCCACACCAGCTCCTCGACGGCCTCGGGGATCGGGGAGACCAGCGCACCGATGTCCGGCGGCTCCTCGATGAGGATCGCGTTCATCGTCTCGACAGGCGAACGCGCGTGGAACGGAACCTCGCCCGTCAGCATCTCGAAGAGCACGATGCCGAGGGTGAAAATATCGGAGCGTGGATCGAGAGGAACGCCGCGGACTTGTTCGGGCGACATGTAGTGCGCCGTCCCCATGACCATGCCGGGCTGCGTGCGAACGAGCGTCGACGCATCCGTGCCGAGGGGCTCCGTGAGCGCGAGACCGAAGTCGAGAATCTTCAGCAACTCGCCTTGCGTGATGAACACATTCTCCGGCTTCAGGTCGCGATGGATGACGCCCTTCTGATGCGCGGCGGCCAGACCGTGCGCGATCTGCGCCGTCCACATCAACGCTTTGCGCATCCCGATGCGCCCGATCTCCAGCCGATCGCGCAGCGTCTCGCCTTCGAGCAGCTCCATGACCAGATACGGAATCGTGCCGCCCGACTGCTCCAGCTCGCCGACGTCATACAGCGAACAGAGATTGGGATGACTGAGTGAAGAGAGAGCGCGCGCCTCGCGCTCGAACCGATGCCGCAACTGCGGATCGCTCCACCGATGCTCGGGCAGGACTTTGATGGCCACCGCGCGATCGAGTCGCGTGTCGGTGGCCCGGAAAACATGCCCCATCCCGCCGGCGCCGATCTCGGCATCGACGCGGTAAGGTCCTAACATCGCACCGCGGGCAAGTGGCATGAGTGGATTGACTGCGGCGCGATGGTAGCAAAGGTGGAAGGGAGTGTTACTTGCCGAGAGCCTTCAGGAGTGTTGCGGTCGTATAGACACCGGTTGGAAAGCGCTCGTAGTCCCGGTCGTTGGACCAGATCGGAATGCGAAGCTTCAACGCCAGAGCAGCGAGGGCCACATCGTCTTCGTCCCGCTCGGCAAGCAACTGACGCGCCTCGGCGATCTCGTCGGAGTATTCATGCGCTGCGAAGACGGCGATCGGCAATAGCTCGAGAACCTCGAGAAGCAGTTCCTCGGGCAGTTGATACCGTTCGGCGAATTCCGGGATGTACTCCTGAACTTCTGCGATGTTCTGTTCCGTCGTGACGACGATCAGCTCTGCATTCTCGAACACTCGCCGCGCGGCCTTTCCCGCAACCGCGGAGAGAAGAACGTTGCTGTCAGCGGCGACGCTTCTTACGTTCAATGAAGTCACGCTCGATCTGCTCTTCTGAAACGCCCTTCGCATCGAGCTGCTTCGCAATCTCGCCCGCCAGGGCGAGATACAGCTTCCGGCGCACTTCGAGCGGGACTTTCTTTGGGTCGCCGAGCGGATAGACGACAGCAGCGGGTTTCCCGTGCTTCGTCACCAGTACGGACTCGTCGCCCGCGATGAGCTCCGCGATATTGCTGCGAAACTCGCGAATCGTCGCTGTTTTCATGACTGCTCCTCGATGGCCATCGTCTCACGATAAGTACGCAATTGTGTACACAAATTCCGGACTCACCTTTCCGCTCCCGAGTGGTTGTGCCGACTACAATCTGCCCCATGCGCTCGATGCTGCTTGCCGTTCTCCTTCTCCTCACGACCTTTGCCAGTGCTGACTATCGCGAGTTTCGCGATGTGGCTCCGGATCCGGCGCTGGCGACGAAGTTGCGGATGGCCGCTCAGGCGACTCTGCAGGCGTATCCGAAGTTGAAGGCGGAGGATCTGGCCATCAGCATCGTCGATGTCACGCAGCCGCATCTCGTTTCGCGCGCGGATCATCAGGGCGACGCTCCGTTCTATCCGGCTTCGGTGATCAAGCTGTTCTTCATGGTGGACGTGTATCAAACGCAAAAGCAGAGGATCGGCGACGTCGATCGGGCGTTGAAGGAGATGATGGTGGTCTCGGACAACGACGCCACGGCCTATCTGGTCGACATCCTGGCGGACACCGTTCCGGGGCCGCCGTTGCAGGGCCGCGCGCTGAATCGCTACGTGGCGCGGCGCCGCGACATCAACGAGCGCTTTCAGAAAATCGGCTACGCGGACAACGTGAGCGCGATGATGAAGCCGTGGAGCTTCGGGCCGTTCGGCGTGGACCGGCAGGTGCTCGGCGAGAATCGCGTCAACCGCAACAAGCTGACGGCCAACGCCACCGCCTCGCTGCTGCTCTGGATTCAGCGACGCCGCGCGCCGGGATCACACGAGATGATGAAGCTCCTGCATCGCCCGCTTTCTCCGGTGCGCGAAGACGAGAATCAGGTCAAGGAATTCATCGGCGAGGCGCTGCCGGCGGACGCGCAGCTCTGGTCGAAAGCGGGATGGACGAGCGAAGTGCGCCTCGACGCCGCCTATATCGAGCTGGCGTCGGGACGGAAAATGATCCTGGTGATTTTCACGCGCGGTACGGCCGACGACTTGACGCTCGTGCCGGCCATCACGCGGAATGTGCTCGCGGAGCTGTGATGAAGAGTGAAGGGTGAAGAGTGAAGAGTGAAAATTGCGCGAGGTTCCTGCTCCTCGTGATTCTCGCCTCCGGCTGCGCGACAGGAGGTTCTGACGCGATGACGACGGTCGATGCGCTGATGCGCGATTACGACGGCGCTGTTCCCGGTGCGTCGCTGCTCGTGATTCGCGACGGGAGTCCGATCGTTCGTCGCGCTTACGGTCTGGCCGATGTCGAGAACGGCCTGCAGACTACGCCGGCCACGAACTATCGTCTGGCCTCGGTGACGAAGCAGTTCACGGCAACGGCCATCCGGCGTCTGGCGGAGGAGGGGAAGCTCACCATCGATGACCGCGTGCGGCAATGGCTGCCGTCGCTTCCCGCGTCCGTCGACACGATCACGATTCGCCAGTTGCTGACGCACACGTCCGGCCTCATCGACTATGAAGACGTGATGGTTCCCGACACGACGAAGCAGATTCACGACGCGGATGTGCTCCACCTGCTCGAGAACCAGACCGAGACCTACTTTGCGCCGGGCGCGAGCTATCGCTACAGCAACAGCGGTTACGCGTTGCTGGCGCTGATCGTCGAGCGCGCCTCGGGGATGACGTTCGCGTCGTATCTGCAGCAGCGGGTCTTCGCGCCAATCGGCATGGACAACACGGTTGCGTTCGAGGAGAACATCTCCACGGTTCCGCATCGCGCGTTCGGGCATTCGTTCGTCGACGGCACATGGACGCGCACCGATCAGAGCTCGACCAGCGCGGTGCTCGGTGACGGCGGGATTTATTCGTCGATCGACGATCTCACGAAATGGGACGCGGCGTTGTACGACGCGTTCTACGCGCCGGCGTTCGTGCCGGCCACGAAGACCGGCGATCCGAACATCGAGTACGGATTCGGCTGGCGGATCAGCCGCCATCGCGGGGAGCGGATGCTGTGGCACTCCGGCGAGACGCGCGGCTTTCGCAATGTGTTGATGCGATTTCCGGAGAAGCGTCTGACCGTCATCCTGCTCACGAATCGAAATGATCCCGCGCCGTACGCCACCGCGTTGAAGATCGCGGACCTGTACTTCTGAAATGGATCCGCTCACGCACACTCTCGTCGGCGCGAACCTGGCCTCGACGCGTCTCGGCGAGAAGACGCGTCTGGCAGCCGCGGCCTTCGTCATCGGCGCGAATCTTCCCGACGTCGATTCGATCCTCTACTTCACCGGCTACGACGATCTCGCGCTCGGATTTCGCCGCGGCTGGACGCACGGCGTGCTCGCGCTCGTCCTGTTGCCGCTGATCCAGACAGCGCTGTTGATGCTCTACGCGCGATTGCGGCCGAATGCAGACCGGCCGGTGCACGCGCGATGGCTGCTGATCCTGTCTGCGATCGGAATCCTGACGCATCCGTTTCTCGACTGGCTGAACAACTACGGCATGCGCTGGCTGATGCCGTTTCGCGGCACCTGGTTCTACGGCGATTCGGTGTTCATCATGGATCCCTGGCTCTGGCTGATTCTCGGGAGCGGTTGGCTGGCCGGCAAACGTGCCTCGCCAGCGTTGTTCGTGCTCTGGTTCGTGTTCTCCGCGCTGCTGGCGTGGGTCGTCAGCGGACGCGCGCCCGAATACGTGCCGCTCGTCATCGCAGTCGCACTCGTTTCGCTCGCCGCGCTTTTCTGGCGCGGCCCGAAGTCGCTGGCCACGATCGCCTTGATCGTTGCGTTCTCTTACATCGGCGCGCGTTTGACGATTCACGCCGTGACCGCAAGCACCGTTCGCAAGGAACTGCGGAACGTGCAAGCCCTGATGGTCTCGCCGCATCCGATCGACCCGCGCCGTTGGGAAGTGGTCGCGCAGGTGGGCAACGTCTATCGCTACGGCCACTACACGTGGCGCACGCGCAAGCTTGCGCTCGCCGAGGAGACGATCCCGCTGCCGAAGGAAACGGCGGAATGGGCAGAGGCGCGCCGGCATCCCTCGGTCCGCGGCTTCATGACCTGGGTTCGCTTCCCGTGGTACGAGATCGAACGGACGGATCAAGGCACTCGTGTGTTGATCCATGATGCGCGTTACCTGACGCGGCGAAGGCCGGGATCAGGATTCGGCGGAGTCGAGGTGCTGTTGGAGAATCGGTAACATAGCCGGAGAACCCGTCGAGGTGAATGCTTGCTGAAGAAAATACTCAAGTGGTTACTCGTGGTCCTGGTCGTGGCCTTCATCGGCGTGCAGTTCGTCCGGCCGGAGCTCACCAATCCGCCGATCGATGAGAGCAAGACCATCTTCGCGACGGGGAAGGTGCCGGCCGATGTGAAGGTCATCCTCGAGCGCTCTTGCGCCGACTGCCATTCACACGCGACCGTGTGGCCGTGGTACAGCCACGTGGCGCCGATCTCATGGCTGGTGGTGGAGGACACGGAGCACGGGCGCAAGGAGCTGAACTTCTCCCTGTGGGGCGACTACACGCCGAAGCGCGCGGAGCACAAGCTCGAGGAGCTGTGCGAGAAAGTGGAGGAAGGCGAGATGCCGCTCGAGAAGTACACGTTCCTGCATCCGAGCGCGAAGCTCTCCGATGCCGAGCGCCGCCGTCTCTGCGAATGGGCGTCCGCCTGGCGCTCCGAGATCCTTGCTGGACAATAGCTGGAGTCTTTTTTGCGTTGGCGGGGACAGCAGTACCGACCACCCCGGAGGCTAAATTGATCACAGACAAGCAGTTGGCATCACGTTTTGCTGCTGCAGTAGCCGTGACGGCTCTCGTCGGAGCGTCCGCTTTCGCGGAATCGCGTCCTTCGAATGAGACGCGCGTGCGACGTTCGGAGTCGAGTGTGGAAGTCCGCGGAGCGCGCGTGGAGCGCAACCGCGCCTCAGGCGGTCGCATTGAACGCGATCGTTCACAGGACCGTTCCGATCGCAACGACGGCGCGGTGCGCAGCCCGTCTCGTCGCGATGACAGTGCGGTGCGGAGCACGTCGCGCTCGCGCGATTCGTCACGCGACACGATCCGGTCTCGCGACAACGACCGGCGCCGCGACAGCAGCGCCTCCCGGAGCAACGATCGCCGCGATAGCAGCGTCTCCCGCAGCGATCGGAATCGCGACAACAACCGTTCGCGCAACAACGATCGCTACCGCGACAACAACCGCTCGCGCAGCAATGACCGGTATCGCGACAACAGCCGCTATCGCGGTAACGGAAGCAGCCGTTACGGTCATCGCCCGTCCTTCCAACACAGCGGACGTGTCCATCGCGTCTATCCGTACGGCGGCGGCTATCGCGTCTGGTTGACGGGCTGTCAGTATCCGTTCTTCATCCCGTCCTCCCACTATCACCGCGACCGTTTCCGCATCGGCCTGACCATCGCCCTCGGCGGCATTTACAACTCGCGCGGCTATTACGACTACTACGATGACTACGATCGCGACCGCTACTACGACGTGCGCTCCTCGCGCGGCGAGCTGCGTGGCGTCGTGGAGAGCGTCGACTATCGCCGCGAGACGTTCGTCGTCCGCAACGATGCTACCGGCAGCTTTGTGACGGTCGTACACAACGACCGCGGCCGCGACCCCGTCCGCGCCGGCGACTTCGTCGAGCTCGGCGGCGACTGGACGCGCTCTGGCGCGTTCGAGGCGTACCGCGTCGACATCGTCGACTACGAAAGACGCTGATTCATTCCGCGCCGCAGCGCTTTGGAGTGCGGCGGCTTGCCGCCGCTTTTTGTAGCGTGCCAATAACGGCTTCGTTGCGCACTACTGAAAGC
>JALYJW010000013.1 GCA_030775085.1 Acidobacteriota bacterium
GGCGGATCCCGGTCATCTGCACGAGCGCGCCGATCACCGAGAGCGCGATGCTCCCGATGACCCACGGCGTGCTCGGTCCGCGCCGCCAGAGCTGCACGGCACCGACGATCAGTAGCGCGATGCCGTAGTCGGCGATCACCCACACGAACTCCGAGTGTGTGGTCATCCAGCTCATGTAGACGATGAGCTTCACGAGAGCGAGGAGCAGAAGATTTCGTGCGTTTCCGATGACGAGGAAGAAGCTGGCCAGTCCGATCGAGAACAGCGTGAGCTTCCAGAGCACGACCGAGGTCAGGGGACTGACGACCGGCGCGAAGCCGTGATACGTGCCACCGAAGAATGATCCGGCCGCGGTGAATGCAAACGCCAGCGCCCAGTTCCGGTTCGTACGCCAGAGACGAATCGCGAAGACCGCCGCTGCGACGGTCAGCAGGTAGTCGGTGGCCAGCGTCATCGGCTCGTGGATGGTCATGATGCGAACATCGCCTCGTAGTGCCGGTACCACTCACTCTGGAAACGCTGCCGAGGATCGAAGCGCTTTTTCTCGGCGAGAAACGATGCGAAGCGCGGATAGCAGCGCTCCACCTGATCGCGCCGCGCCCAGCGGTGATACGTGAGGTAGTAACTGCCTCCGCGCGCAGCGACCAGGTCGATGAGTGCGCGGAACGAATCCGCGGCGCGCGCCTTTCCGGCATCCGAATGCTCTACGTGGAGATTGAAAATCACGCAGGCGTACGGTTCTTTCGCCCACGCCAGATAGCTCTCGTCGTCGCGCTCGATGAGCCGCACGGTGCCGTAGACGACATTCCCCTTGCGACGCCGCAGATCTTCCGCCGCGGCTAGCATGAAGTCCGCGAGCTTCGGCCGCGGTACGTACAGCTCGGTGATCATTTCGCTGCCGGGCGGCATCTGGAGCAGCGGATCGAGCGTCTGGTGATAGCCGTCGGGATAGAAGCTGAGCTGATGCTCGTCGGACCAGTACACCTGTCCCGACGTGGAAAGGTAGTAGCCGACGTACTGACGATAGACCTGTTCCTTATCGGCGTGCGCGAGATAGAGGAGCTTCATCCAATCTTCCGGTTTCAGCTCCGCCTGCGCGGGAGCCATCGGTGTGTCGTCGCTGACCGGCTTGTAGCAGGAGAAGACTCCCTTGCGCAGAAACCCTTCCGACGCGGAGTCGATCGAGAACTGGAAGTCGCCGTAATGGAACCCATCCGCAATGCGCGCGTCGAAAGCGCGCATGACGCTCTCGATATCCTGCTCTTCGACGACGCGCTGCACTTTGCGGCGCGGCGAGAGCCGGAGTTGCACCGATGCCACGACGCCGAACACTCCATAGCCGCCGATGACGAGCGAGAACAGCTCGCGATTGTTCGCGCGGCTGCACTCGATGAGCTGTCCGCCCGCGTCGATCAGCGTGAACGATTCCACGTCGTCGATGAACGGCTTCATCGTCAGCCCGCGCCCGTGAACATTCGCCGCGAGCGCGCCGCCGATCGACAGTCGATCGGCGCCGGTCTGTTTTTGGCGGATCGCCCATGGCGAGTCTTTCGTTGCAGCGATGAGTGCCGGCCACTGAATCCCGGACTCGACTTCGATGATGCCGCGTTCGCGATCGAAGCCGAGCACGCGCCTCATGGCGTTCATGTCCAGCAGGGTCGCGTTCGACGCGAACTGCTGACCGCCCATCGCATGCTTCCCGCCGGAAATGCAGACCGCACCTTTTCCGCGCATCGCCGCACGCAGCTCATCGATCGACGCCGGCCTGCGCACGGCCGATACCCACGTGCGATTGAGCTGTGAGTGAATGTCGTTCACCCACGCCCCGTTTTCCTGCGTGCTCGTCACGCACGCAGACGGCGCGAGCGCGACGAGGCCTGCGGCCTTCAGGAACTCGCGTCTGTCGAGCATCCGACGATTGTAGCTGGGAGCTTCGCTCCGTCAGTTCGTGGCGTGGAACTTCACCATACGCCACTGCCAGTACGCAGTCTGATCCTTCGAGCCGATGTGTCCGTACGGATAGCCGCTGAACGTCTTCTCGCCATTCTGCGCAGGGATCCGGCACGTCGAAGAGCCGTAGACGATCGTGCCCCAGCCGATCACTTCGTCGGCACTCGACCAGATCGTGTAGACGTTCGATGCTTCGTAGTGGCTCGAGGACGCGAGGTCGACGAGGAACGACGACACGCCATACGGTCCGAACCCTCCGATCAGATATCCGGGATAGAGGCCGTTGGTGGAGCCGCACGTCGGCGTGGTCGGCCCGCTGAGGTAGCAGGCCGTGAGACCGCGGTTCGCGCCGGCGATACCGACGAACGTGTCGACGGACGACGTAAGCGAGGCGCCGAGGTTGTAACTCCCTCCGGCCAGTGAATCGTTGGCGGCGCCGCCCTTGATCGCTTTGCGCGCGAGCGTGACACCCATCGAGTGCGTGACGACGTCCACCTTCGCCGCACCGGTGTACGCCTTCACCGCCTGGATGAACGCACGCACGCGCGTGAGATGTGCCTTGGAGTGGTACTGCTGCGACGCGAACGCGGCATTCGCCGGTCCCCAGGTGGTGGCGTACAGCTCAGCCGAGGTGTATCCCTGCGTCTTGAAATACTCGATGCTCGCGCGCCAGCCCGTCGTTGCCGCGCTGCCTGTTCCGAGCGCGGAGTCCGAGTTGCCGTGGATGAAGATCACCGGGTGATTCACGACCGCCTGCCCCGGAGTGACACGCCCGCCGTAACTGCCGCCCGGCACATCGGTGCGCGCGAATGAATAGGAGCTGTACCCGTTCGCACTCAGCCAGTTTCGGAAGTCGGTACTGAGACCATAAGCCGGGTCAGACTCGAGCTGCGCGTGCGCGGCAGCAGTGACGAAGAGAAGGAGAGCGGCGACGACGAGACGAACGCGCAAGGGAGCCTCCTGGTTAATGACCGGCCGGTCGGTTTGAGAGAGGACGGCATTGTAGACGGAATTCCCTCTCGTTGTCATCCCGGCAGTTCGTGGTCAGCAGCGGAGCAACGGGATCCGGTTTAGGCTTCGACGCTTCTAGCTGTTAGGCGACGCCCGCTTACTGTTCATAAACGGGTCACACGGTAGGTGGCTGCGCGCGGTCGCAAATCATTCGCGCGGCATGTGATGAATCACGCATCTATTTTCGCGAGGTAGCGGCTAAAGACCCACCCTCTGACGATCACATCGCCGTCCTTGTACTGCACGAGCGTCCAATCCTTCTCTTGACGAACGACGATGACGACCGCCGGTGCGCTGAGACGGGAGACAATTCGGGAGTTATCGCGACGCGGCGCGACCCTGACCTGTAGGTTGGTTGCAGCCACGAGCCGTATGCTTCGAACGTCGACCAATGGCGTCTTGTGTCGAAGCGTCTCCACATGCTCGCGAACGTTCGGCTTCAGCTTCCGGATGACTGAGTCAGTAACCGGTCGAAGGATTTCACCAGAAACTGTCTGGATCTGCCCCTCAAAAACCGTCTTGGCCAGCCATAGAAGGACGACAAGCGTGAATGCGACGGCGGTGTTGCCCTTCAACCGTGCGGAGTGTGCAAGTACGATCTGAAGGAAGACCTTGAGCCGCGCACTGTCGGAGGCATCTTCTGCTTCGGCCGCCGCCTCCCCGAGTTGGTCTCCAAACTCGCTGATCGGGAACGTAGCACCGCCAACAGAAAGGGTCTGAGCGACGGCATCGAACGATACCGGACCGATCCCACGGACAAGGTCGAGCATCTTCTCGACTTCGCGCTGAATTGCCGGCTGGCGGACAGCGCCGAATATGGCTTCGATATCCTGGTATGCGCCGATACCCGCGAGTGCGCCATTAAACGCTTGCGAAATCGACCGCTGCTGGACGCCCAGGCGGTCAAATAACCCAAATGTCTCTTGAACCACAGATGGTTGAATGATCGCTCGCAACTGGTCGTTGATGGCACTGTCTAGTCGGGTGCTACCCAGAATTTGATCGGTCAGCAACTTCGAGTGCCCATTGAGCGCATTGAGCATCTGATTCTGCTGCCGGGCAAGATCGGTGGGGTTGCTCATTAACGCCGAGATCTGTCGCTCCAGCGCTGCGCTCCCTTCCATCGCAGGTCGATAGATGTCAGAGATGTTCGCGAGCATGTCGGTCTGTTCACGGAGCCGCCCGAACGACCGCATCGCGTCGTCAATGTAGTCAGGCAGAAGCGGGTATCGCGACATGGTTCGATCAACGTCGTAATCGACCTCCAAATTGCAGCGATCCGCACGACCGCGTCGCTACTGGCACTGCGCGCCGTACGTCACGCGCAGACTCGGCGGCGCGCCCACCATCGCGTCCGTCAGTGCAACCAGGTCCTTCGGCATCGGCTGTGGATCGTCGATCCACGTCACCGTCTGTTTCGCGCCGGCTTCATCGAGAACCAACTCGTACTCGAAGCGATCGCAACAGGAGTCTTTCGGGATGTACGACTGCTCCCACGTTTCCGGCCGCGCGTTCGTCAGCAATTCTTTGAAGCGGCGTATCTCTTCTTCAGTCGCGCGGAACGTGCAACTCCTGCCCGACATCGACGTCACCGACACCTGGCCATCGGAGGTGATTGCGTACGATCCTGCACCGCGTCCGGCGATCCCTCCGCTCGATGTCACTCCAACGCTCCACGGCTCCACGGGCGCGGTGTGCGACGCCGCACACGACAGCACCAACATCATCGTCGCCACGACTGAAAGCTTCATCACAGTCTCCATGTTGTAGACAAAACGCGCCAAAACAGGCGCTTTTGCGCACTTTCTTGCGCGCTCCAGAACGAACTCGTACACTCGCCTCACCACACTATGATCCGTCGCACCCACCCTTTCCCGCGCCTTTCCTCGGCGCCATCCCGGGAAAAACAAGATGAAGGAGCAAGGCTGATGGCCACCATTTCAAACGACAAACTCAAAGCAGCCGAAACGGCACTCTCGCAGATTGAGCGCCAATTCGGCAAAGGCTCGATCATGCGCCTCGGGGCGAAGGAGTTCGTGCCGATCAGCGCGATCTCGACCGGCTCGATCGGCGTCGACGCCGCGCTCGGCGTAGGCGGAGTGCCCCGCGGACGGATCATCGAGATCTTCGGACCGGAATCATCCGGCAAGACCACTCTCTCTCTCCACATCATTGCCGAGGCGCAGAAGGCCGGCGGACTGGCCGCCTTCATCGACGCCGAGCATGCCCTCGACGCCGAATACGCCAAGAAGCTCGGCGTCGACATCGACAATCTGCTGGTCTCGCAGCCCGATTCGGGCGAACAGGCGCTGGAGATCGCCGAGGTGCTGGTGCGCTCCGGCGCCATCGACCTGATCGTCATCGACTCCGTGGCCGCGCTCGTGCCGCGTGCCGAGCTCGAAGGGGAGATGGGCGATTCTCATGTAGGTTTACAGGCACGATTAATGTCGCAGGCCATGCGCAAATTAACAGCCATCCTTGCGAAATCAAAAACGTGCATGATTTTCATCAACCAGATTCGTGAAAAAATTGGTGTCATGTTCGGCAACCCGGAGACCACCACCGGCGGCCGGGCCCTCAAGTTCTACTCATCCGTGCGCCTCGACATCCGCCGCACCAACCAGATCAAAGAAGGGGAGGAAGTGGTCGGCTCCCGCGTCAAGGTGAAGGTGGTGAAGAACAAGGTGGCCGCACCGTTCCGCCAGGCTGAGTTCGACGTCGGCTACGGCGAAGGTATCTCCAAGACCGGCGAGCTCCTCGACATCGGCATCGAGAACAAGATCATCGAGAAGTCCGGTTCGTGGTTCTCCTACGGCGACGTCCGCCTCGGCCAGGGCCGCGAGAACGCCAAGCTGTTCATCAAAGAGAACCCTGACCTCTGCGCCGAGATCGAAGTCAAAGTCCGCCGCATCCTCGGCATCGGCGGACCCGAGCTGACCGTGATCGAAGGCGGCGAACCGGCCACCCCGGCCAAGCCGGAGCGGATGGTTCGGAAGTAGGTCGTCGCACGCGATTCCCCAGGGCACGGCGGCCGTCCGCTGTGCCCTTTTTCGTGAGCAGAAGATGAAGCTTCGACCCGCATCGATGCACCACTTCGTGGACGAAGCTGGCGATCTCACGCTATTCAATCGGAAAAGGCAAGTCATCCTCGGTAGAGACGGTGTGTCCGATCACTTCATGCTCGGCGTCGCGCTCATTCCAGATCCTGCGGCGCTGGATGCCGCGATGGCACGCCTTCGCCTCGAACTACTCTCGGATCCGTTTCTCAATCGAATTCCGTCGCTTCAGCCAGACCGCAGGAAGACAGCGTGCGCTTTTCACGCGAAAGACGATGTACCTGAGGTGAGGATTCGCGTTTTCCAACTCCTCGCCACGTTCGAGATCAAGGTATTCGTTGCGATCAGAACAAAACGGGTTCTTGTGGAGCAGGCAAGAGCGCTGAATCGGATCGGTCGGCCGCTCTCGGAGAATGAGATCTACGATGAACTGTTCTCGAAGCAGTTTCGCAATCGCCTGCATCTCGCCGATGTGAATGAGATTGTCGTGGCCCGGCGAGGTAGTAAAGACCGCACCAAGGCGTTGATGCTGGCAGTTCTGGAGGCACAGACGAGTTTCAGAGCTAAGGCGGGCGAGCGTGAATTCGGTAAGGTGCGGTTGCGCACGGCTCGGCCGTCGGAGTCTTCAGGACTGCAAGCGGTCGACTACTTTCTCTGGGCGCTCCAACGATTGTACGAACGCAGGGAAGATCGGTTTTTCGCACCTCTGGCTCGTCACTACAGGTTGATCATGGACCTGGATGACACTGGACGGAGGCCGAACGGGGAGTGGTACAGCAACTCGAACCCGCTGACGTTGGAAAAACTAAAGCTCGTAACAGGCTAGGTTCGATTCCGAGGAACCGAACACCCGGCATGGAGCCGACTTTCACCTGTTATCGAGCGCGAAGATCATAACGTCGTGCAGGCTGTGAAACAATCCCTCTCCCATGCGTCTCGATCAGGCCATTGCTGCACGGCATCCTGAGATCTCGCGGCGCAAGGCGCGGGAGTTGATCGCGCAGAAGCGGGTGCTCGTCAACGACCGGCCGGTTGCGGTTGCGTCGCGCGAGGTCAGCGAGCGGGATCGCATCACGCTTACCGACGCATTGCCGGAGCTGACCATCATCCGTGAGACGCGGGAGTGGATTGCGGTCGACAAGCCCGCCGGCATGCCGGCGCAACCGACACGCGATCGGGTCACGCGCTCGCTCGAAGAATGGCTGCGCATCCGCTATCGCGACATCTATCTCGTGCATCGCATCGACACCCAGACCACGGGCGTGCTCGTGTTCGCGCGCACGCGCACTGCGGCCGCGGAGCTGTCGTTGCTGTTCGCTTCACGTGAGATCACTAAAACGTACATTGCCTTTGCGGAAGGCCGGATCGATCGCGAGCTGATCATCGAGTCGCCGATCGGCGGCAAGGACGCACATACGATCGTTCGCCCGGTGAAGGAAGTCGACGGCATGACGATGGTGGAGGCTGAGATCAAGACCGGCCGCACCCATCAGATTCGCATTCACCTCAAGTCGATCGAACGGCCGGTGGCCGGCGACCGGCGCTACGGCTCCACGATGCCTTCACCGCGGATGCTGCTGCATGCCTGGAAGCTGGCGCACCCATTCTTTGGTGACGACCTCATCGCTCCGCTTCCCCCCGACATGCTCCACGCGGCCGGCTGATATAGGATCGGCGCCGTGATGGAAGATACGGTCATTCGGGCAACGACCGTCATCTGCGTCCGACGCGACGGCCAGGTAGCACTGGCGGGCGACGGGCAGGTGACGGTGGGCAACACGGTCATGAAGCACGGCGCGGCGAAAGTGCGGCGTCTTTACCACGACAAGATCCTGGCCGGATTCGCCGGCTCCGCGGCGGATGCGTTCGCGCTCTTCTCCCGATTCGAAGCGAAGCTCGAGGAGTATCGCGGCAACATGGAGCGGTCCGTGGTCGAGCTGGCGAAGGACTGGCGCATGGACAAATACCTGCGGCAGTTGCAAGCCATGCTCATCGTCACCAACAACGAGCGCGCCTACCTCATCTCCGGCACCGGCGATCTCATTCAACCCGACGACGGCATTCTCGCCATCGGCTCGGGCGGCGCGTTCGCGCTGGCCGCGGCGCGCGCGCTGGTCAAGCACACCGATCTCACCGCGGCGCAGATCGCCGAGGAATCGCTGCGTATTGCGTCTGAGATCTGCATCTACACCAACGACAACATCACCGTCGAGACACTCTGACCATGGTCATCCAACTTCCCGCCTCCAGCGACGACGCCGTTCTCAATGCCGAACGTCTCACTCCGAAAGAGATCGTGCGAGAGCTCGACAAGTACATCGTCGGGCAGCACGCCGCCAAACGCGCCGTGGCCATCGCCCTGCGCAATCGCTGGCGGCGCCAGCAGCTCCCGTCCGAGATGCGCGACGAGATCGCGCCGAAGAACATCATCATGATCGGGCCGACCGGCGTGGGAAAGACGGAGATCGCGCGAAGACTGGCCCGTCTCACACGCTCGCCGTTCATGAAGATCGAAGCCTCGAAATTCACCGAGGTCGGTTATGTCGGCCGCGATGTCGAATCGATGATCCGCGATCTCACCGAGATCGGCGTCAAGCTGGTGAAGGACGAAAAGAATCGCATGGTGCGCGAGGCGGCCGAGCGCAACGCACGCGAGCGCATCCTGGACATCCTCCTTCCTGATTCGCGTCCATCGCGCGCGCGGCCCGCATTCGTCGCCGCGCCGGCCGGCGAAGACACCCCGATCGAAACGAGAGAGAAGCTCGGCCGCTGGCTCGATGAAGGAAAGCTCGACGAGCGGGAGATCGAAGTGGACGTGAAGGAGCAGGGTTTCCCTTCGCTGGAAATCTTCACGCCGCAGGGCGTCGAAGAGATGGGCGTCAACATGAAGGACATGATGCCCGGCCTCTTCGGCGGCCGGTCGAAGCGCAAGAACATGCGCATCGGCGATGCCCGCGAGCTTCTCATCCAGGAGGAAGCCGAGAAGCTGGTCGATCAACAGAACGTCGCCCGTGAAGCCATCGAGCGCGTGGAACAGAGCGGCATGGTGTTCCTCGACGAGATCGACAAAATCGCCGGCCGCCAGAATGCCTCGCACGGACCCGACATCTCACGCGAAGGCGTCCAGCGCGACCTCCTGCCCATCGTCGAGGGAACGACCGTCAACACGAAGTACGGCATGGTGAAGACCGATCACATTCTCTTCATCGCCGCCGGCGCTTTCCACGTCTCGAAGCCGTCCGACCTCATCCCGGAGCTCCAGGGCCGCTTCCCGATCCGCGTCGAGCTCGAGTCGCTGACCGAGAACGACTTCGAGCGCATCCTGCGCGAGCCAAAGAACGCGCTCACTACCCAATACGTCGCGCTCCTCGGCACCGAGGGCGTCACGCTCACCTTCAATGACGACGCGGTACGCGAAATCGCCCGCTACGCCGCCATCGTGAACGACAAGACCGAAAACATCGGCGCCCGCCGATTGCACACAATCCTCGAGCGTCTATTGGACGATCTCTCGTTCGAGGCCACCGACATGGGCGGCCAGCACGTGACGATCGACGCCGCGTACGTCGATCGCGTTCTTGCCGACGTCGTGAAGGATGAGGACCTGTCGCGCTACGTTCTGTAATCGCTATGCCCATCGCCTCCGTGAATCCGGCAACCGGCGAGACCATTGCCACGTTCGAGCCGCTCGGCAGCGCCGACATCGAATTGAAACTGCGGCGCGCCATCGAAGCGTTTGCGATCAATCGCGCCCGAACGTTCGCCGAGCGCGCGGAGCGCATGATGTGCGCCGCCGAGATTCTCGAAGCGCGCGCCGAAGTCTTCGGGCGGACGATCACGCTGGAAATGGGCAAGCCCATCGCGGCCGCAATCGCCGAGGTGCGCAAGTGCGCGACCGTGTGCCTTCACTACGCCGAGCACGCGGAGCGCTATCTCGCGCCGGAACAAATCCAAACGAATGCGAGTGAAAGCTACGTACGATTCGATCCGCTCGGCCCCGTGCTCGCGGTCATGCCGTGGAACTTTCCCTTCTGGCAGGTCTTCCGTTTCGCAGCGCCCGCGTTGATGGCGGGAAACGCCGGCCTGCTCAAGCACGCGTCGAATGTTCCGCAATCGGCGTTGGCGATCGAAGACATCCTTCGCGAGGCCGGTTTCGATCGCGGCGAATTTCAAACGCTGCTCATCGGCGCCGAGCAGGTCGGTGCGCTGCTCGACGACGATCGCGTGAAGGCGGCCACGCTCACCGGCAGCGAACCGGCCGGAGCAAGCGTGGCTTCTCGCGCGGCGAAGCAGATCAAGAAGAGCGTGCTCGAGCTCGGAGGCAGCGATCCGTTCATCGTCATGCCTTCCGCCGATCTCGAGACCGCCGTCAGCACCGCCGTGAAAGCACGCATCGTCAACAACGGTCAGTCGTGCATCGCCGCCAAGCGCTTCATCGTGCATGAACGGATCGCGGACGAATTCGAAACGCGCTTCGTCGCCGCGATGGAAGCGCTCCGTATTGGCGATCCATTGGATGAAGCGACAGACGTCGGACCGCTGGCAACACCGCAGATCGTCGACGACATCGAGAAGCAGGTCAACGCAAGCATCGACGCCGGTGCGAAGCTGCTCACCGGCGGAACGCGTCTTCGTGATCGCGGCAACTTCTACGCGCCGACGGTCCTGACCGACATCCCCGAGTCCGCGCCTGCGTACGCCGAGGAAACGTTCGGACCGGTGGCATCGCTCTTCCGAGTCAACGACATCGACGCCGCCATCCGGCTCGCGAACGCAACGCCGTTCGGCCTCGGCGCCAGCGTCTGGACGCGCGACGCCGATGAGACGTCGCGCGTCGTCGCAGAGATCGAGTCCGGCCAGGTTTTCGTCAACGCCATGGTTGCATCCGACCCGCGCATCCCGTTCGGCGGAGTGAAACGCTCCGGCTTCGGCCGCGAGCTCGGCGTCTACGGAATCCGCGAGTTCGTGAACATCAAGACGGTTTGGATCGCCTAACTACTGTGCGGTGACGATCGTCAGGGCCAGTGCAATCATCATCGCGGCCGCTGCTGCTCCGCGCGCGGAACCGGGACGGCCGTAACGCTGCGTGGCCCAGCCGATCACACCGCCGAGGATGCTGCCCGGGACCATGATCTGCCACCAGTAATGATTGCCCGACGGATCCGGCATCGCCGCCACTGCAAACGCGAGCACCAGGCCAACGATAAAGCCGAACGCGATTCCCTTCGGCACGGACTGCACGCGCCGCGCGTACCATCCTGCCGCAATGCCGGCGATGATGCCCTTGCCTGTCGATCCGATGATGATGCCGAGCATCTGGTCTCTCACTTCGGGGGTGAACCACGCGGTCGCGCCATCGATCAGGCCGAGCACCGCTCCTACGATCAGTCCTACCAGAATCTTGTTCATGTTCCGCTCCTCCACTGACAAATTCACCGCTCCGCCGATTCTCTTTAGAGACGTATCCAGAAAAAGACGATCACGCGCATGACGATGTACGCGGCCATCAGCGTCACCAGTGCGCGATGCCGCGTCAGCCAGCGGCCGGCGCGCTCCACGACATTCTCGCGATACGCGCTCACTGTCTCGTGATCGAGGAATCGCAGCACGTCTTCGGCGATGGCCTGAGCGTCCGGATAGCGCGCCGCCGCATCGCCGGCCATGGCGCGAGCGATCACCGCTGCCAACGGCCGCGGAATCGGATCGCCGCGGAAAAGAAACGCCAGCATCGCGCCGAGCGCATGGACGTCAGAGCGCGCGTCTGCGCCTTCACCGCGCGTCTGCTCCGGCGCCATGTAGCCCGGTGTTCCGACGCCGGCGATTCCCCAATCCATCACCAGCACCGCGCCGAACTCGCCGGCCATCACATTCTCCGGCTTGAGATCGCGATGCACGACGCCATTCGCGTGCGCGAACGCCACCGGCTCGCAGACGCGCGCGAACAGACGTAGCCGTTCCGTCAGGCCGTGATTCTGGCTCGCCCACACGTCGAGGCGAGCGCCGCGCACGAGCTTCATCGTGTAATAGAGGCGCCCGTCCGGTAACGTTCCGGCGTCATGAATCGGCACGATGCCGGGATGTTCGAGCGCGGCGATGATGCGTGCCTCGGCGCGCCATTCCTTCTCCACGACCTTCATCGCCACGTTGCGCTCGAGCTCACGATCGCGCACCTCGTAGACGACACCCATCCCGCCGCGGCCCAGCTCGCGCACTAGGTCGTAGCGCGTGCCGCTGAGATCCGGAAGCTCCGTGATCTCCTGCAGGTGCGCCACAGCGTCGTCGGAGAGAAATCTCATGCGCGTACCCCGAGAAGAGCGCGAGCCTCGGCGCGAAACTCCTGATCCGTGGCCGTCACTTCGCGAAGCGCCTCGAGCACGATCTCGCGGAAACGGCGGCGCATCGCAGCGAGGTAGTTCGTCACCTGCGTCTCAGGAACATCGAAGCGCGTGGCCAGCTCGCGATAGGACACGCCGCGGTCATCGTCGAGATCGTACGCTTCGAAAATCCCGAACTGCACATGCTTCCCTTCTCTCTCGCAGCGCTCCCGCAACCGGTCGACTGCGACCGCAAACACGCTGCGCACCCACTCACGCTGAAAGTACTCCTCCGGAGTGATCGTGGCGTGCAGCTCGCCAACGACTTCGACTTCCGCCGAATCAAAATCGAGATGAACCTCGCCGCCCCCGCGCTTGATCCGCTGCCCCGCCTTCCACTCATTGTTCACGTGACGCTCGAACAGCAACCGCAGAAACGTCCGAAAGCTCGCCTTGGCGACGTCATAAGAAGCAAGCGACTCCTTCTCGAACGCCCGCGCGAAGAAACTCTGCGTCAGATCCTCCGCATCCTCGCGCGACCTGCGCCACGCCACACGCGCGAACTTGTACAGCGGCTTCCAGTAACACGCCACGAGCGTATCGAACGCCCGCGTGCGCTCCGCCTCATCCGCGCTCGCCAACGCAAGCACAACACTCCGCCGGGTGGTGGGAAAGGGCGCGATAGTCATGGGAACCGTTGGCAGAAAAGGGTACCACCGCGCAGAGTGAGCAGGCATTGACAAGCAATGCCTGTACGCCTTCTCGTGCCAAGGCGGTATACATCTTGTAGCGCTAACGAGGTTTTTATCCTATATTTATTGAATCGCCTATGCCTCGCCCGCCGAATGCACTCGAATCGATTCCGGTGACCTTCACCGCGACCCCGAAGCTGGTGCTCTATCTGGACGATCTAATTGCAGAACAAGGCTTCGGCAATAGTCGAAGCGAGGTGGCAAGAACCCTGGTCTGGGAAAGCGTTCGGACCCTCATCTCTGAAGGTGTGCTCGACCGCAGACCTGCGACCGCTAACGACCGGCGGGAAGTGACTAAGCGTGCCGCATCAATGCATCGAGGCACGCCACGCCGCAGTGAGTGATTTGCGGCTCTCGGTGGACCTTTCTTGTGGCGGGAGTGTCGGAATGTCGAAGAAGCAAGCGTCGCGGAAACTCTTGAGAAGTCCGACCAAGCGCCGGAAAAACCCGTCCGTGTTCATCGCGTCGTCGACCGAGGCGCACACGCTTGCGAACGTGATTGCCGTATCGCTGGAACCGTACTACGAGGTCCGGCCATGGCGCGCCGGCATCTTCAAGCCTTCCCACCGTCCGGTGGACGACCTTCAGCACGCTCTCAACGCTACCGACTACGCGGTCTTCGTTTTCTCGAAGGACGACAAATTGATCCTGCGTCGCAAGCGCGTGATGGCCACTCGCGACAACGTGATCTTCGAGCTCGGAATTTTCATCGGTCATCTCGGGTCGGAGCGCTGCTTCGTGCTCGTCCCACGTAACCGCACCAATCTCCGCCTGCCGTCGGATCTTGAGGGTTACTCGCCCATCGAGTACGACGCCACCCAGGCCAAGAACGATCCGGAAGCAGCCGTCTTCTCAGCCTGCATGCGCGTGCGTCTGGCGATCGACAGGATGGAGAGGCTGCGGAAAAAAGGCGCCTGAAGGAATTTGGCTCCGACAGTAGGACTCGAACCTACGACCCGCGGATTAACAGTCCGCTGCTCGGGCGGGAGCCTGCTCCAGATCGCTCCAGAACGGGCCTTTTCGCGACGTCCGGAGGTAGCCGGAGCGGTCGGGGGCGTTCAGGAGCGGAAAAAATAGAGACTTCATAGAGACCAGCGCGTCGTCATCGACCTGTCGAATCGGTCCCACGGCTGGATCGTCAAAGAGCGAGGAGCGATGCTTCTGCGGGCACTCCAGATCGCGAACGCGCGACCCGTTGGATAGTGTAGCCGTTTTCTCGACTGTTAACTCGGCCGCGCTGTGGACGAAGAGGACAAGCGTGTGAGACAAGCCAAAACTCCACGCGCGGTAGACCGTGTTCAGTCGTCGAATTCCGAATCGTCGTCGCACCAGACGTACGTCGGAAACGGGACAACACGGTTCCCGCGCATCTGGCAAATTCTCGCGATGTCGTCCTGATAGAAGAACGGGCCGCGCCTTCCGAGATGAAAGAACGGAAGATCGACACTCTGCCCGTCCGCGCGCTTCACGAGCACCCTCGCTCGTGAGGGCAATCTAGTTCGCAATCGACCGGGCGCTAAGAGGCAGCTTCCGCGGACCCTTGCCCCCTAGCCGCGTATACTGGATGTACTGAAAATTGACTTTCCGCGAAAGACTTGCCACACTGGCACTCGAATTGCCTGTTAAGTCGGATGTATAGGTGATGGAGTCACAGTCATGATTCAGCAAACGCTTCGGGTTCGTGAAACCAGCCGCCGCGTTCCACGCGTGATGGGCGGCGATTGGATCGAATGCATCAGCAGAGTTCGAAGGGAGCGCCGAGCCGCACGAAAGACGCGTCCCGAAGACGATCCGAACTCGCCCATGTTCAAAGTCGGCTTGGACGATCCCGACTGATTCCGCGTGAACCAGAAGAGGTTCTTAGGAGCCTCCGAATTTGACCACTGACTCGCCGCCCCAGACCGGCTGAGGTTCCCCGGAACCTCTGGTTCTTTGAAGAGCGAAGCACCCGACGCAGCACATGTCGGCACCCTGGGAAGCACACGGAGACCAACTGAAAAAGAGAAGGAACGAGACCCCTTTGAAAGAGCAAGAGGCCCAATAAAGAGAATGGGGGCGCTGGAAAAGGTTCCAGACACCCCCGTTTGCGGCGTCGCGAGACGCCGGGCCTCTTCGGCACTCGATCAGTCCTACGAGCAAGGTAGGAGTGACTCGCATCACATCGATGGAGGCGACATGACACGAAGCAAAGATGCCCTTTTGAAACCCGGTAAGGGTTCGAGCCCGCGCGCTGAGCGCGCGGGCTCGTCCTTACTGACAACCCGCAACAGCGGACGATCGACGCTGATTCCGGTGATGACGTGGCCGGCTCGGCGGCTGCTCACGTCGCTGTGGCGCGCGATCCGTTCGGCAGCCCACCGCATCTTCCGCGCGCGGCGCGCCGTCGCCCGGGCGCACACGCGTGCAGGGAGGGTCCTGCGGCTGCGACCGTGTTTCCGCGTTGAAATTTCGGTTCCAACCACGAACAACGCAAAGCGGCCGTTCGAGGCGCTCCGGTTCGAGGCGTTTCAAGCGCTTCTGACGGCGCTCGTCGGCGGGCACCGGTGGCACGGGCCAGCACACGGCGAGTGGCGCGACGACATCATCATGACGGACGACACGCGGCAATACGTCGCGACCTTCGCCGAGGCCGATCTTGAGCGGAATCTTCAGATCATTCACGAGTTCGTCCGGCGCGTCTTCGAACAGCGCGCAGTCTGTATCGAGATCAGTCAAACGCTCGCCACCGACTTCTAAGCACGGCTGACGCTGGTCCGATCCCAGCGTCAGCCTCGCTTTCCAGCAATTCAGCGGCGTTCCCAAAAGAACGGGGGCGCTGGAAAGGTTCCAGACACCCCCGGTCACGGCGTCTCACGACGCCGGGCCACACTCCGACACAAGGTCAGTTTCACGAGCAAGGTGGGACTGACTCGCATCACATCGATGGAGGCGACATGACACGAAGCAGAAGGGCCAAACTGATTTTGCTACATACTTATGGCTCTAACAAGACTGCGCAAACACTCACCATTCGGATGGCGCGGAGCCTGTTCCACAGGAGAAACCTCGAGTGGCGGGCACTGATCGCGCGACGTGCGGTTCCCCCCGACCTGCTGTACCCCGTCCGTGGCCCGCACGGCGGCTACATGATCCCAATCGTCCTCCGCGACGGGCGCAAGGGCCGCGCCGACACCGTCATCCACGTCGAGATGGAGTGGATCAACGGGTACGGCTGGTACCCGTGCGATTACAAGCTCCCTCTCGACGCTGCCGCGGCAATCTGCGGGGTCGCGAAGTGGACGATGTACCGCATCGGCGATGACCTCGAATCGCGCCGCAAAATCTTCAAGCGCGTCTTCTTCATCACGCAGCAGCTCTTCGAGGAAATCGACCTCGCCGACGAGCTTGCGCGCCGCGTCGAGCGGAAGAAGGGCGGACGACCTGGCCCACATGCGGAATTCTGCGCTGGCGACCCAAACCACCGCTCGGCCTGCTCCCACGCGCCGTTCTGCACCGCAGACGCGAAGCACGCCGGCACCTGCGAAGATCCTCGCCGCCGTCCTCGTCGCCCCAAGAAGACGAAGGATGGCTGGACGATCGGACCGCGCAGCCCTCGGGTCGACTACACGCGGTGTGACCCTGACGCCGAGCCCGAGATCGCGGAAGACGATGGCACCCGCCAGACTTGGACCGAAGCTCTCATCAACGAGACTGAGAGTGATACCGACCGACGGCAAACGCTTCGCGACGAGCTCAAGAGTGACGTCGAGGCCGAACGGAAGGCGCGGAACTTCGTCCCCAAAGGCAAAGAAGTGAAGTAACGGGAGGTGCGGTCCGCCGCACCTCCTTTCTCGTTTCGTCGAGCTATTCGCCGAAGACGGCTGCCTTCGCGGCGCCGAAGAGCGCATCGTCGAACGGCTCCTCGGTCCACGTTCCCGCAACGGGATCGACCGTGATGATCTTCTGCGCGCCGGCGCGCACCATTGCCGCGATCGGGAGCACCGTTTCAAACACGCTGAAGATTCGCACCCACGCGTACATCTGGCCGTTCGCCGCGAATAGCGCGATCGTGTGGACGTCGGGTCCGGGCTGGAAGAACGGCACCAGCGGGTTGGCCAAGATCGCGAACTTCGCGCCGAGCCGCGCACCGAGATCCTCCGGTTTCGCATCCCTGTCGCGCAGCGCTGCGCGCACGTTCTCGCCGACCGCGTCATCAAGGTACACGTCGCCGAGCGCCATCCACGCGACCTCATAGGCGATCTTCACGAGTGCTGGTCGGAACGAGACCAAGCTCGCCTGCACGTCGATGGCGATTTCTGGCCGATCCGTCGTCACCCTCGCATGCTTGCGGAGATCGTCCAACGTCAGCGGGGCGTGGCCAGCGCGCGTGAGCCTTTTGTTCGCCGCCTTCAGAACCTCCTCTTCCGTCCCGCCAACGACACGGACAACCTCTTCTCCGGCGGTGTTGATCGAACGCACAACACCCGTTTGAATCTTCGGAGCGCCAGCCTTCTCGCTGACGACGTTCTTCACCCGGACCTTGGGGTCGCTCGCGAGTGTTCCATGCGCGAGCGGCTGCGGGACATCCGACTTTCCGGCGATACCGAGGCGAGCGCGCTCAAAGTCGATAAAGGGATGATCGACGAGCTTCGCGTCCACCCTCGTCCCGAAGTCGCTGTTGCATGGCTTGCAGACGCGATCAATCGACTTCCGCCCGCCGATACCTTCCGGCACCACGTGTTCGCGTGAGCTGCCGTCCTCGCGACAGAAGAGACATTTAGCCATCACCGTCACTCTCAGAACGCCTGGGATCAGAACGTCACGCGCGTCGATGTGACGCTCCAGATGGTGCCCGGCAAGCCGTCTCCGGTCAGCGCTCAACAACGGACCAGGGCCTGCTCCCGCGAACTGCACACCTCATCAGACTGATTGAGACCTCGCGGCATTGTCGACGCTCAGGCCGAGGCGGCCGAGGTTCGGCTCGAAAACGTCGACGATCGCGACCCTCTGCAGATCCGACCATTCGAACTGGTTACTGTAGCTGCGGAGACACACGTAGCAGCTTCCCTGGGGATCGCACTCAGGATTCGTACAGTTCTTTGTGGTCTCCAGGAGGGTCCACAGAATACTTGGTAGCTCGGCAATCATTCGCTGCACGTACCCTGCACCTCCCGGCACACGATCGTAGAGGACAAGCTCCCCAGTAAGAGAATCTGCCGATTGCGATCGGTATGTCGCGCCTAGATCGCGCACCGGGATATCGAGACGCGCAGCGGCCGCATTGAGAAAGCCGGTGGAGAAGCTTCGCCAGAAGATCCGGTCGGAGACATCAGGAATCCTCCAGGTGCGATCGAAGCGAAGCTGCAGCGTGTCGGTCTCAAAAACGTGGCCCAAGTCGAGCGCCTGGAGTTGTCCACTACAGCGCGTGCCCCACGGAGATTGATGGCTTTTCCCCCGTTCGGGCACGACACCGCAATCCAAGCAGAGCCGATACTTTTGAGCCCTAAGGCCCTGATTGGCGCGAAAGAGTTGACCGTCCATCAGAGGTGCGAGCCATGCACCGGCTACGGTCGGGCTTTCCTCGAACGCTTCGGGAGGTGCTCCTCCAACAAGAAAGATCTCGCTACTGGGTACAGGGCGCTTCCGAAACAGGTTCGGGGCCTCCACAGCGTCGAGAACGCTGGTCTGAAAACCGTCCGGCTCGATGAACTCGCGGCTGCTGCCGCCGCCGCAGCTGCAGAGTGGTGCTACCGGTCCGTCCGCAATGCCGAGTTGTCTACAGCTTGCGCAATAGCGGTAGTGCTTTACGCGAAACGCGCTGCCACGCTTGGTGACGCCGCGACTCCGAAACAGCAGACCGTCCGCGATGATCTCCGATCCAGGCGCGTACTCGGAAATGCCGAGTTCGCGGTCTCGTTCGAGACGCATCCGCTTCGTGAACGCCTGCTGCCTGACGAGCAGCCGAACGTTGTCCTGAGGAAAGGCGTAGCTCGGTAGCCAGTGCGCATCCGCCAAAAAGCCAATCAAGTCCCGCTCGAGAAGCGAATTGCGAATCGCTCGCACAGACTGAATCGCTTTCCCGACTTTCGCAGCATCGACTTCAGGCCGCTGCACCTCCTCCAGAAGCTCCTTCTCCTGGCGCTCGAACTCCTCCAGTTCAGCAGCCACGTTGCCTTGGGCGACCTTGTCAGTGAGCGACTCACGTGATTCGCGGATTGCTCGGTCACTCGATAGTCGGTTGTCGCTCGGAATCACACTTGCGACGAGCTCGGTCAGTTCGGCCTCATGCTCGGCGAGATGCCTGCCGAAGGAGGCCGCGAGGGTAACGACGGGTGAAGGATTGATGAAGAACGCGCCGACACGGTTCCACTCCATGTCCGAAGGCAAGGTACGAAGGTATCGCCCAAGCAACAGGGAATTGAGATGTCTTTGAAGGAGGCGAGTGTTCGCAAGGTTGATACGCGGCAGAGGAACCACGCCGGCTACGGCCTGAAGAGGGTCATGAAAGTGAACCTGGTCGTGAGGGAGAGGTCTGCAGAATGTTACGGCAACCGCTCCACCGCTTCGCCGCCGACCCGCACGTCCAGCCCTCTGGACATAGTTCGCCGGAGTCGGCGGTACGTTCCTCAGTAGAACTGCCTCGAGCCTACCGACATCTACGCCCATCTCGAAGGTCGTCGACGTGCTGAGGACATTGACTGTGCCGCTGACAAACTTCTCCTGGTAAGCCCTACCGACTCGGTTCTCAAGTTGAGCTGTGTGCTCCTTGACGACGAGCCCGAAGGGCTCGGCTAGCTTCAGCCTCTGTCGGTAGTGATCGCGGCCGTAGCGGTCCTCGATGTCCGCTGGGGCAAGCGGCTTCAGATTGCCCTTGCAGCCTGGCAGGAAACAGCGACCTGCAATGTCATTCGCGGTGAGCCTCCCGCACCGCAAACAGGCCCACCACTGCTCGGGAACACCAATCAGGACGCGCTTCTCCGGCACCTGAAACTCCCCGCCGGCCGAAGGGAACGGCACGATCACACACCAGTCGCGCAGAGCATCCCAGACCGTTTGAAGAAGGGACGCGACATCTGCACCTGGGGTCACGTCCGAGTCAAGGAACGTCGCGGCGATGTGTGCCGGCAGCGAACGACTCGGTTTCGGTCGATCGCCTGCGTAGGGTGTCCATCGAAATCGTCTGCGCCCCTCTACGTTGCCCCGTACGTTGAAGTGCAGCGTCGCTACCCTAGGGCCGGGACCAAGATCTGCTGCACTGATGCTCCGCGACCCAGAGTCGAACGCGATCACCTTGTTCGCAAGCGCGTAGCGGAGCAACTCGTTGAGAAGGTGCTGCACCTCGGTGGTCTTTCGACCGAGTTTCGCGGCAAGTTCGGCGACGGCGCCTTCCGGCATGTCGATGAAAGGCCAAATGAGGCCGACGCCGCTCCACGTCTTTCTCTGCCGAGGTCCTCGGCAGAGTTGACTCCACAGACGAACGCGCGCCTCACGGATCACTCGCGCCCAATCTCGTTCGGCCATCGCGCGCGCCTCATGAACCTCATAGTCGGTGACGGCGTCCTGTCCCTCACGGGGCACAAAGCAATAGGGACGTCGACGGGCGTGCGTTTCGAAACGCCCAATGACGTCGTCCGTCGACACTGGCATCCCACCGTTTTCAGTAATCGCCTCTAGAGCTGCGCGGACGATCGGGGGCTCGAACTCTGATTGGACACTCGTGCGCGCGAGATAGGGAGCAAAGAATGCCGCCCGTTGGCGGCTATCCGAGAACGCCAGCAGGCGTCGCCCCGCTGCGGGCAGGCGCGTACCGTCCGGGTCTGCCGGGAGCCCACGCATCAGTTCTTCCGCCAGCACCGCCGTCGCTGCGTCGTCGCCGGTCCGGAACTTTTGAAGGATGGAGTCGAACTTGCCAGACATGGCTCCACACCGGGGGCAGCGATCGACATGGCCTTCGGCCGCCGGAAACGCAACCAGTCGCAATACTGTGTGTACACCACACGCTTCGCCCAGCGAATCCGGGGAGTCGATGCGGCTACACGTAAGGCAGACGTCCTTCTCCTCAAAGCCGCCCTCGCCATCCTCATTCTCGGTCTCCGGAACGGCTCCGGGGCGCGCTAACGCGAAGGACTTGCCGGCGTCCGTTGATCCCGTATCGATCGGCGGCGGTGCTGACCACTCGCCTCCGGCCTCACGAACGACATACATCGGCAAACCACATTGGACGCAGGACGACAGGGGAAATACTCGCGCGTTGCAATCAGGCTCGCAACGACGCCGATCTTCGAGGAATAGCCGCCCGAAACCTTCGCCAATCTGACCGTGTGCGGCCTCGTCGAGGCATATCGACGCCCCGTTCAAACCACGAAAGAACGAATGAAACCGGATTGGCAGCAGCGGAAATGCTCCAGCCTCGGGCCGAGCGGACGCTCCCAATTGAAGCAGCGCTTCCGTCGCGCGGATCTCACCGTCACCGGCCCGGCCAAAGATCTCGGTACTCAGTTGGTCGACGCTCATCGGCCGCTGTGAAAGCCTTCGATAAACAGTCCGTATGGCCGGCCATGACTGCATCCACTCGTAGCGGAGGCGACCAGTATTCGTGTCCTCCGCTCTCGGAGGTGGAGCAAAACCATGCTCGGCCGCGAAGGCGACTATCCCGTTCATATCGCCCAATCGCTCCAGGTCGTTCGGGGTATCGAAAGCTAGGAGGAGTTGGCTGGTTAAGATCGCAGCATCGGGTCCGCGGAAAGGAGATACACGACTCCCAAAAATTACCGAGTCACTGGCGAAAGAACCTCCCGTCAGAGTCTCGGCAAACCTCGTCACAGCCTGGATAGCTGCATCTCCGGTCCCATCGGCCAGCGTAGCGCTTGTTAGGAAGAACTGCACGTTGTCGTCGGCGAAGCTTCGACAAACCCGGCGCATGAGAAACGACACGTCGATCCCTTGCGCACCGGTGTACGTGTGAGCCTCATCCAAAACCATGTATTTCAAGGTTCGACCCCTGAAAACGTCAACGTCCTTCGGGCGTATCAGCAGGTATTCGAGCATTGCGAAATTCGTCAGAAGGATTTGGGGAGGGTCAGCCTGAATTTCTTCGCGGCTTAGACGCTCGTTCGGAGGAGCACCCGTCAGGTCCTCGGCGCTACATTCCGCGCGCGTCTTCGGAGTTTCGCCGGTATAGCGTCCGAACGTCACTTCAGGAAGGCCTCTGAGTAATCCCCGGAGGCGGCTAACCTGATCGTTCGCAAGGGCATTCATTGGGTATACGACGATGCATCGGACGCCTGGATAGGGGTCGCGGACGATGTCATCGAGAATCGGAATGAGAAAGCATTCAGTCTTACCGCTTCCTGTTCCGGTTGCGACCACCAGGTTCTTTCCCTCCTGGGAGAGGTGGATCGATTCGATCTGATGGGTGTACAGAGGGAGATCAGGATCGAAATTGCCAAGCTCAAGACGCTCGAGGCCGCGGTTGAGACAGGGGCTTTCGGATCTCCCCATGAGTTGCCTCATGGAGAGACCAGTCTCATACGTAGGCAACATTGACAGCAGCGGCCCCTTCGAAAGAAGACCCGCCCGACGTATCTCACCCTCAAAAACCCTTCGAAGTGGAAGCTCTTGTTCCCCGAGCATGTGTGTGCTCAGCAGGTAGTCGATATATCGATTCCTCAGGCGATTCGAAAGGTCGAGGACGTTGAGATCGACCATACTCACCTACGGCAGTCCGGTCGGTCGCAGCGAAAAGCCCTTCTACCTCTAAAATCCATACCCACTGGATTGCGTTCACAAGAAACGCATGGCACGTCTTCTTCTAGGTAAAAGAGGTGCGCATCTGTCAGCACTCCTCGATGACGCAAGGCCCGAGCTGCTGGGTCAAAAGCTCGTATGCTCGTGCTATAGCCGAGGGCTCTCACCAGTTGCAAGACGGCCGATCGGCCGCGAATGTTGCGCAAGAACCGCATGTCCTCTGTGAAGTGGAGTGCGGCGTTTCGAGGCGCCACATTCGGACGTGGAGCCACATTTGAGGTCGCTGCGACGGCCATCGGCAGAGTCATTGTGATTGTCCCACTTTCAAGCTCTCAAGATCGTACGACCAACGCACATTCTCAATGGCTTTTTCTTGCGGCTCCTTCTCTCTGTTTGAGCTCACCGCCCGGGCGCGAAGAACATCGTCACGGTCGACTCGCAGACTAAATCGCAAGTGCTCGCTCAGAAAGCCCTGAACGGGAAGACCGATCTCCCCGATGCGAGAAGGGCGCTTCTGCGGGGGGCGAGCCGCAATGATGAAGGTTGCTAGCGGAGCATCCTCGACGATTCCAAACGTGTGCTCGCGTGGTACCGAGAGACTAAGCCCCGAATCGCCTGCCGAGAGGATCGAAAAGAATTCTTGTTCGGAGTCAGCGACCAGGAGTCCGATGTCATCAGCGAGCCGAGCACACCGACCCCCGGCTCGGGCAAGCAATGCTGCCCCACGCGCGACCAGCCAAGCGGAGCCCGAGGTGATGTCGGTAGAGCCTGACCCTACTGGACCATACTGAACTGGCCAAGGATCTGCGCCACCCTCCAGCGCCTGACGAAGTGTGACGATTTGACTGCTTCCACCGATGGCGAGAACTGCTCCGATCTGGTGACGTCCTACGCCACTGGACCGGACGACATCTTCCAGACACGCCACAGCCTCATTAACGATGGGCTGGACAACGCCGAAAAACTGGGTTTTGGACAGCTCCGCGCTCGGCTTCAGAATCGGTTCGCCTCCGGCTATTTCAAAATGAAGAAGTTGGACCCGCTCGTCTTGTGCCCCCGACCGCTGCATTCGTCTTTTCAGCTCTTCGGCACGATTTCGGAGAATCTGGAGCGTTCGAGGAGCTAAGTCCTCAAATGCCACATCTCGACCGGCGCGGGAGACAATACTTGAGTGTAGCGAACGCGCCACACTCTCATCGATCGCATCACCAGCGCGAGGCAGCATGCGTTTCGCAATTTCACGCCATCCGAAGCGATCCCGCTGCAATATCGCCACATCCAGAGTCCCGCCACCCCAGTCGAACACTGCTATAAACTCGTGTCGACGAAAGTCATCGTGCATCGCGAGAAGTGCGGCTGTTGGTTCTGACACGAAGCCCGCTACATCAATCCCAGCACGTTTCGCTGCCTCGCGAAGGGCCTTCCTTTTTGCCGCCGGCCACTCTACGGGAATCGCGAACACCGCCCGGTCAATCGGCCTCAGTACCACGGAATCTTCTCGTGCGCAGTTGCTCAGGTACGCGAGTAGGTCACTCGCGATCTGGATGGGTGTTTTTCCATCGATGAGTCGATTCTGCTCGATGACAGTCTTTACGGATTCGACTACTGTGTGAAATCCGCCTTGACGGAGAGCGATCGCCTCCTCTCTTACGGGTGTCCCGGCGCGCATCCGATCTTCGGCGTCATAGCTGACGATCGAAGGAATCGGATCCATTCCACCATCTCGCACCGGCACAAATTGCGTCGGGCTGCCGAGATCTTCTCGAATCGCTACGACGGCAGAGTTGGTCGTACCGAAGTCGATCCCAAAATAGAACTCAGCCACGTACGATCTGCTCCTCGACGAGGATCTCCTTCAATGCGCGACAGCGATCGAGAAGCGCCGCGGTCTCGTGCGGCAAATTTGGATGAGTGTGGAACTCAGCGATCTCGTCAAGAATCGGCCTTAGGCGGCTGCGTACGTTGTTTCGAAACTCTGCCAACCGTTGTTTGGGTAGTTCATCGAACAGTCGTGTCTGCTCTTTGTGCAATTCGGCGATCTTGAGGTCGGACTTCTTGAGCATTTCCTCAACTTCCTCACGTTGTCGGGTTGCCTTGTCACGCTCGATCTTGACACCCCTGAGCGATTCCTCGAGTTCAGCCACGCGGGTTTTCAGAGATGCAACGATCTCCTCTTCGCGCATGAGGTGTTCCCGCAAGAGCGCCATCTCGTTCTGAGTCGCAAGCTTCTCGCTTTCGACTCTGTCGAGGCCGGCCTGTTGCCCCCGCCTCAGCTCCAACTCTTCGAGCAGTGTGACGACCGATGAAACAGCACCAATCACGACGCGGGGGTCCGACCAATCCATCGAGAGGCGAGGATTCGACGGAGATGCCGCGGGTCCCGGACGTAGATCTACGTTCTTGCCACCGGTGCCCTCTGAACTGGGCGACGAGTGGCCTGAGGCGTCCGAAGCCACTCCCACGGCGCGTCGTTTCTGCTCCGGTTTGTTCTTCGATTTCGGCTGCGGTTCCTCAAGTCGTTCTAGTGCCGATATTCGGCTTGAAAGCACAGCGGTCGCGTCTCCGTTCACATCGCCACCTTCAATCAGCGTTTTCAAGTGCGCCAGGAACGTGGAAATGTGGGGCCGGGTAGTTTTCTTGGAGCTTTCCTTGAGCATTGCCTCGGCGATCCCGAGGAGAAGACCAGCGTGCTCTGCGGTATCGCCGAGTTGACCACGCAATTGAACCAGCAACGAGAGAAGCGTGTTTAGCCCACCCTTCTCGACCCAAGCCCTCGTCTCGGGCCCGGGTGGCCTCTTGAGGGCAAACAAGGCGGCACTAACGAGATCAACGGCGTCGGAACTCTTCGAAGACCGCGCGAACCCGTCCGCCAGTCCAACCGCGACGGCGACCTGACTTGCCTTCTGCGTGAGCCCGCGGATGATCTTCTCTTGAGTCGCTATCGGAATCTGCTCCCACTCTGCCCCGACTTCAGCGATCGCGATCTCGGTCGGTAGCAGCTCGACCAACGGGAAGATCAAGTGTGGTTGCGCCTTTTCGTCTCTTAAATAGGATCGAAAGGCCAACTTCACTTCACTTTGCCACTCGCCAGATCGCTTGTCTCGCGGTGCTCCCAAGAGACCCTCAAGTCGAGCATAGCTGTCGCGATTCTCGCGCGCCTTCGGCGTTTCGGCGTCGCTGTTCACCATTTCAATTGCCTCCATTGAGCTCAAACAACACTACTCCCTGCGGCTGGATATCCCATATCCGAATCGCGTCTACCGATTGTTCGAGTGACGAGAAGTCGACACTGGCGTTGGATAGGAACGCGTCCAGATCCTGCGCGAGTGCAGCCCAGGCCCCGATCATTCGAGGGCGCGTCTCCTGTAGGAGGCGCGTAGCATCCGCCAAGTCCCCTCTGCGGAGATAGGCCCCGACGAGAAAGATGTTTGCCAGAATCCAAACCGGCGATCCAGGCTGGCTTTCCGCGACCGCGGACCGAAGGGAATTCAGCGCACCATCCGGCCCTGCCAGAAAGGCGATCGGTCGTGGCGAACGCAGTGACAGAAACAGCTTCCGTGCGCCCTCGGTCAAACGTGGTGCTCCTGACATCGCGTAGAGCACCGAGTCCGTCACGGCCGCATGATCCAACGTGAGTTCTTCCCAACAACCGCTCCACTTCCGCACCAGGCCTGCGAGATTGCTGCGCTCCTTGAAGTCCGAGAGGATTGCATGGAGTTGGGCGCGCCATCGATCGATCAGGTTCGGTTGTCTCAGAAGGTCGCTCAATGAGGCAATGACATCGCTGTCAACCGGATCACCTGCGCTTCTCGCCAAGAGTCCCGCTCGAAGGAACTCGAGGTCTGGTACCTCACCAGTCAGCGGCTGCGTGAGAGCCTCCCAGTCGAGGAGCGCCGCCAAAGCAACTTGTCGCTTCATGAACTGATCGAGGACCTTGCGAGGCACATCAACAGGGAACGCAATCGACACCGGACGCTCACGCATCGTCCAAAAATCTCGAATGATGCCGCCCCATCGGTTCTCGACCAGGCCAAGGTCGCTGGTTGACGCTACTGACGGTCCAAGTAATAGCGCCGCCGGCGACCGCGCGTAGAGGACGCCTGTGCTGACGAGGCGGGGACCGATTCTCACGGCGACGATTGCTGGATTCGCCTGGGTCGTGTCGAACGCATCGCGAAGCGAGCGGGACGAGACGGTAAGCATGCCTCCTTTTCTCACAGCGTGAGGCACGTTGATGGATGTTGGCGCTAGGAAGCGACCATCGTGGCACAGGCCTACGTCAACGACGGTGTCCGCAACGTAGTGGGGCACGTTGATCTCGAGTCGAACCTCCTGCTCGAAGTCCGAGAAGAACAGCACGGGACACGATGTGAACCCTTCAAGTCCGGTTGCGTGGAGTGTCACTCTCGCTACCCGCCGCGTAATCTGGACTGAGAGTTGACGTTCGGTCCTGATGAGGATGATCACAACTGGATCCGTGGGCAGGTCGAACGAGCCATCAGCAGCTGGCGACAGAACTTGTCCGTTTGCAGAAACTTCACCGATGGAAGGTCCGCTCGCGTGCAGCGTCGGATGCTCGTTGTAGCCGAAAGGTCGTTCCGGCCAGGAGATCGTCGTGCTCTGAGGAAACACTACGAACTCGACCTCCATCCCTTCGGCGCTCCATGAGCGAGGCGCAATGCCGCGAGGCTCAAGCCAGACGGACACTCTCGTCGCTGCTTCGGCAAGCACCTTGTAGAGAATCGAACCGTCTTGCTGAAGTTCAGCAGCCTGCGGTGGGGTGACTGCGTCGTCGGATGTCTTGGCGGTGAACCAGGCTTGAAAGTCGGCTGCCATCTCAGGAGTGAACGAGGAGAGTCGCACCTCGGGACCGGTGCCCACGAAGATGCTCGTGTTTACGATTGCTGGAGTGCCGACCAAGACGATGGCTGCCGGAGCTTGGTATCTAGCAGGAAGCAGACGTCCCTCCGCAAGCGATATCACGCAGGGAACGGGAACCTCGCAAACCGTGACCGTGGTTCGGCCGTCCGTAGCGTCGACATCGTCCAGCTCTCCCAACTGCTCAACACACATGTCGGAGAGAAGGTGCTGAACACTGTCAGCGGCGACAACGATGAACCGACCCGCCGGAAGAGTGGTTGATCGGGAACTCCCGGTGATGAAGCGGCCACCAGTTTCTGAAAAAACGGCCCACGCCGTCCGGCTCGGCCAGTACGGTATCGGGACCTCAACCAGCTCGGTCGTGCCTTTACCTTTTCGCTCGACCCGAAGAGCCTCTTGAGACGGCCCCTTCGGCAGCGGCAGGAAACCGTAAACACGAACGCCCTCGATTCGATACTCCTCTCGGGGAACATCCGGAATGTTGATGCCCAGTCGCAGAGTGGGGACGTCGAGAGCAAGGGCGGGCCGGCTTCCGCGAGCACCTCTCTGGACCTCGCGCCGGACTCCGAACCTCAGCCTCGCTTTCTTGATCAGTTCGGAACGAACGCCCGGTCCGACATCATCGGACGATCGCAGGCACCTTACGACAGCCGCACAAAACTCAAACCCCTGCGGCCCGCGAAGAAACCATTTCAGTATTGTTCCAGGCTCGCGGGCGCCATTCAGATGGCGTGAATACTCGGGTTGAGTGAGCTCGAACCGGGAGGCGAGAGGCGCCAGCCAGTCCAGGAACCGGTCGACAAGTTTGAGCGGGACGCCGCCTTGTCGAAGGACTGGACGGACAAAACGCCACGCGCCGGCGTCCTTTTCCGGCTCTTCGTATCCGAGTTCAGTCTCCAACAACTGCCGAACGGGACGCCCGATCCGCTCCTCCCACAGCACCTGACGATCAACCTTCCACCCGAGCAAAGAGGTGATGAAAGTGATGAATCCGTGCTGAACGTCTGCCCTCCCGTCGTCGGCTCCGTCGTCAGCATTCGGATCAAAGTGGAAAGCCAGGTTGGACACGACCACCGCAACGACTGCATCCATCTCAAACCGTTCCACGTTGCTGAAGGAGCCACGCTCACGGGATAGAAAGTGCTTTCCGACAGACCTCCATAGTTCCTCCGCCCGTTCGCGGTCGAGCGCGATCTGTCCCAGGAATCTTAGTTCCGGAAACGAGACCCTCCAATGCGATCCCAAGCCTCTGAGCTCGTCCGAATTCATGCGGTCTCCGTATAGAGTCTCGTTGAGGCGCGATGGACACTAAATGGACACCCATCGAGCACGACGAAGCTAGTGCCTTACAGAGCGACGCCTGCTCCGCCGCATTTCGCCGATGTACAGTTCAGGCGGTGCCGCATTACCGCCGACGAAGAAAACCTCCCCTGTGACGAGAAGCGTCCCCATCTCGGAGGAGCCGGGCACGAAAACCCTCGGGTGGCGCATGGATTCAACAGCCGAAAAGGTGTTTGTTGCCGGGTCGAAGATTTCAGAAGGGGCGAAGAGTCCGCAATTGTCAGTGTTGCCGGAGCAAGACTCGGCCCCGCCAGCAACAAGAACCTTTCCGCTTGGCAGCCTTGTCGCGGAGTGCCAAAAGCGCGCATTCAACATCGAACCGACAATGTGCGATTCTCCCGTGAATGGATCGAATACTGATGCGGTGCTCGTACCTCTCAGGCCGGGTCCCGGCCCCGTGATGCCACCAGTCACAAGAATGCGTCCGTCGTTCAACATCACAGGTGCATCGGTCGCACCGGAAGATGGTATTCCGAACCCCACCTCGAAGCGGAATGTAGCAGGATCGAAACTCGTAGCTCTGTTTCCCGTCAAGAAAACCACTTTGCCAGACGGGTGATGAAATGCGAGGCCACCGTTGGCTCCTTCAAACGGGAGGCTGCCGGACCTAACGGGCTTCTCCTGACGCACGTCGTAAACCTCCCACGTGCCCGAGTCACCGCCGACGATCAGAACCTCGGCTGAATCGAGAGCAATCATGGCGTGCCCGCTGCGCGCAGACATCATGCCCCTGACTTGTTGGAAAGAGCGCTTGAGAGGGTCCCAAATCTGAACGTGGTTCGTCAGACCAATGTCCCCCGTCCCTCCCGTAACAAGCGCACGCCCATCCGCCAATCCGACGACGGCGTCGCCTAGCTTGAGCGGCAGTTGCGGCGTCCCTGCCCACGAGAACGTTCTCGTGCGGGGGGAATACACTTCTGAGTTTGCCCCGACAATCAGGAGATCGCCATTTTGAAGTGAAGCGGTTCTGCGACCTTGCCTCCCGGTGCCGCCATTCGGCGGTATCTGAATGAACTGAGCTTCAGTGCTGAAAGCCAGCACCAAAAGAAGGCAACACGGTATAAGTCGCATAGTCTAGTTCCGTCGCCGTCGAATCGCGCGGCACGCCGAGTGAACGCGGTGATGTATCAACGCAGCCTCAGCGGGATGAATTTGAACTACCTTGCGCGGTCTTGCCGTTCGATGCTCCATCCTCTAACGATCGTGTATTGAGCGCCGAGGATAGCACCGGAGCAACGGGATGAAGGCGCACCCAACGCTCAAGAGATTCCACGATGCGAATCGACTAGGGGCCGACCTTCGACAGGCCGCTTGCGCCGGGCTACCCATTCAACTCTTCGAGCCCAAGCAGCTCCGCCCACACGTTGCCGTAGATCTCGGAGCGGACACCGCGATCATCACCCTCCGAGGTCCTGATCGCGGCCTTAAAGTTGTCGTAGACGAGGTCATCGACGCTACGGTGAAGCAACTGACGCAGCTTGTCCTTGGAGATCACAGCACGGAAGGGGTAGTCCGTACCCTCGTTTGAGATGACGCTACATGGACGATCGACGTAGCGCTCTAGGATGCCCTGCAGGTCTCTTTGGACCCTCGCCCGAATGAGCACGTTCGAATGGTCGTCACGGTGTTCGACGATGCTGGCAAATCCGCTGCGTGTGAAGATCCACATGGTCGATCCTCCTCTGATCGGAAAAGACGTTGGGGACGTAGGAGTTGCTAGTCCCTTTCGAGTCCAGCCACCGCAGAAGGATCAAGAGCGCTGTACACGAGCGTGCTCTTGGGATCTTTGTGTCCGAGGAACTCTCCGATTCGCCTGAGGTCGGTCTTCTTCAGGGTCAGGCGGTATCCGGCGCCATGTCGCAAGGCATGCGGATTGGTCACCGGCACACCGGCCGAACGTCCGGCAGACGTGAGATGCATTTAGCCATCGCCACCACTCTATTGGGCGCGGTGCCATCGTGCGAGGTGCTGATGCACCCCTGCATACCAGCGTTAACACCTCAGTTAGCGCTGCTCCCAATTCCATGCTCTGCGGCCGTTACAACGATCTCCGAAAGGAGTTCTCTGATGAAACTAAGGTTCATCGCGACCGTTGAAGATCCCACTCAGAAGTACAACGTGCACCTCGAACTGCCGGACGACGAGACGGGGCGCTCTCGTATCGGCGAGGCGCTGACAGAGATTCAGCAGCGCTTCGTCCCGCAGGGTGAGGCCCCCAAGAAGCCGGCGCCGAGAGCGACAGCTCCGCCGCGGCCGGCGCACCAGACGACGGGTGGGGAGGCGAACCGTGACAAGTAAGCGCGTTCACTCCTTCGTCCTCATCACCGTAATCGTCAACATCCTCTCGCTCGTCGGGTGCTCCCGCGAGAACGCAGGGAGCACCGACTACCTCGGCGTCATCAGCAGCGCCGTTGGTCTCGAGGAAGCTGCGCCAGAACCGGCAGAGATCCTCGACCTCGTGATCGACGCGTCGGATGGCAGTCCCGCCTCCCTCGCAACAGTCGAGGCCACGATCGACAAGGCACTGCCGTACGCGGCGGACCGACCGGGCTCGCAGGTTCGCGTGTGGGCGCTCGGGCTGGAACTCTCGGATACGCGCCTGCTCGCCACCGTTGAGAGCACCTCGCCGAAGCGCCGGGGCGAACGGTCACGAAAGGCCGAGGCTCAGCGCTTCGTCGACGCTTCGAAGCCGGTCCTCATGCAGGCGGTGATGCCGGTCTTCGACCACCCCGCGCGGAAGCAGTCACCGATCGCCGAAGGCGTCTCACGCGTGGCGTACTCGCGTGCGCCGGTCGGCATGCGACGCCACATCATTGTGGTGACCGACGCGCGGCAGGTGGGCGGTCCGCTGAAGTACGACTTCGAGTGCGGCACGGTGCCGGATTCCAAGGCGTTCGTGAAGCGCCTGCAGGACAACGCCGTGCTGCAACCGAAGACCCTCACCGACACGACGATCCACTTCGCGTACGTGGCGCTCGAGGCGGTGCCGAAGCGGCGTGGTTGCTCGGTGACGCTCGCCCGCGCGCAGCGGATCGAAACCGCCTGGCGAGCAGCGTTCCAGAACGCTGGCGCGTCCGCTGTGTACTTCACGACGGATGGCCCGCGCCTCGTCGCAGCCAAGGTCGGGGGTGCGTCATGAGCTGGATGTCAGACGCCTTTCTCCGCCTACGCGTCGGTGCGATGGCGATGGAAGACGCCGAGGTCGGCGCGTACAACGAGGATCAGGCGGTCCTCACGCTCGTCGGTCCGGAGTCGCCCGCATTCGAGCCAACGTCCAACGACGAGGATCGTCGCCTCCAGCACCGCCGCACCAACACGACACTCCGCGATGAACTCGCCGAGGACAGCCGCGCACGCGACACCGCTCGAGTCGGCGAGTGGCCACTCCCGGTCGCGCTCCCGGTTGCGCTCGTGCTGTTCCTCATTGAATGGTGGGCGTCCGCACGCGTGCTCGTCGGGATCGGAGTCGAGCCCACGAGCGCGCTCGTGCTCGGTGCCGCACTCGCGTCAGGTGTCTTCGCGCTCGCTGGCTACTGCGCGAGTACGGCGAAGCGGAAGCTCGTCTACGCGCTCGGCGTCCTCACCTTCGCCGTTCTCATCGTCGCGCTCACGATTCTGCGCCTGCATGAAGTTGCGAGCGAGGACGGAGACATGCGCACCGACATGGCGAGCGCGATTGTCCTCGTCGTGCTCTCGCTCGGTCCTGCGTTCCTCGGCGAGCTCGTTTTGCGTCGCATCTCATCCGCGCTGCACGCGCGTCGTGACTTGCGTTCCTCGACCCGCCAGTTGCGCGCAGAAGAACGCGGTATCAAATCCGCCGAGCGGGACATCAAGGCGCGATTGACACAACGCACGACCTGGATTCGGCAGAACGCGATCGGGCGTGCCGAGTACCGGCGCGTCTGGGATCTCGAACGCAGCCGGGTCGTCGCCAAAGAGACAGCGGCTGCCGCATCGGCGCCTACGACTGCGGCACCCACAACCACGACAACGGCCAGCGCCCGGCCCGCGTCGTCGCCACCAACGCCCACGACGTCCGCGGCGATGCCTGTCGCCACTCCCATCACTACTGGACCCTGACCGGAGGACTGACCATGAAAACCGAAGCTCTCGTAATCTTCGCTGGCGCGAACGCCGGCGGCACCGACATGGCGCGCGTCATCGCGGACGCGAACGGCCGCGCGCACGGCGTCGAGTTCACCCTCCACCTCGTCGATCCGAACGGCGAGAACCTCAGCCGTCTGGCCGCGCTGACCACCAGCCGCGGGCTCCGGACGACGACGGAGCAGCAGCCCATCGAAGCCGCGCTCACCGCGCGCACTGACACCGCTCCACTCGGCATCTTCATCGACGCGCCGCGGAGCATCGCGGCGGCCCTCGGCGCGGCGGCGGCGACCGGCCGGCCGACGCTCCTCTACGTCGTCATCCTGCTCGCAACGGGCAACCTCCTCGGCGTGCGCGCGGTACTCACCGGCAGCGAGCGCGCCATCGCGCTCCAGCTCGCAGCGCTCTTCACCGCGATCGCGGGTGCCACCGCGCGGAGTGGCGCGAACGCTGTCTTCGGGCCGGAGGCAGCGCCCCGCAGTCTCGACCTCCAGCCGCAGATTCGCGGCTGGTTCGCCGCGCACATGGTCGCGAACGTCTACAAGCTGCTCTTCGACCTGCCGCCTGTGAGCGCGCCGGTTGAAGTGACGCGCGACGGCCAGACCACGATGCCGCTACTCATCCACGACAACGGCGGAACGTGGGCTGATCCGCAAGCGCTCACGCAGACGATCATGGCGCGGCCGTCCACCCCGATCGAGCCGGGGACGGACTTCGTCGTCGCCGAGATTGGCCCTGGCGGCGATGTGCGGCTTCACGAGGCGCGACTGCGCCGCCGTGATCGACAGGTCGCGCTCCGCAACGCGTCCGTCCCGTCGACGTCCGTCAGCGCGGTCGGCTGGCCGAGCATCGAACGCGCCGTGCAGCGCGTGACGCAGAACACGATCTCGCCGACGTTCCCGGTCCGGACGACCGACTGAGGAGGAGATGCCGATGTACGCACTCTTCATCCAATACTGCATCGCCGCGGCGGGCCTCTTGGCCGTCGTGTCGTTACCCATTGCGCGCCTTCCGATCGCGAGCACGCTGCGGCGCGTCGCCGCCGCGCTGTTTCTACTCGCGTTCCTTCCGTCTCTGTTCTTCGGGCTCATCACCTCGCCGTCGCATCAACCGGGCGGCGAGGTGCAGTCAACCGCGGGCGCGAACGCGCTCGAGGTGATCGGCGGCCTCGTCATCCTCTCCGGCATCGCGTACGCGATCCTCGCCGTCCGCAAGCGCATGAAGAAGAGCCCGAAGGACGCGTGGAGCGAATACGTCGGCCTCCGTTCATCGGGAAAGCGGCCGGTCGGCAGCGATCCGCGTACCACGCACACCGCATCTCTCTTCGAGGAGGAGCCGTAGCCATGCGACAGCTCCTCGCAACGCTTCTCCACGCTGTTTGCCGACCCGACCTCGCGCTGCGTCTGGAGAAAGACGCGTCGTACGCGCGGGCGCTCTCGAACGAGCGCTCGCGCATCCTCGAAACGCCGATGACACGGGACGTCGCGTACGACGGCGCGCGGCGCCGGCTCGACGGCCCGCAAGCGCTCACGTTCGGCACGCTGCCGAGCGGCGACACGGTCAGGGTGCGCCGCGCCCTCGCGCTCATGAGCGCCCTCGTGCTCGGCGCGACGGGCGCCGGCAAGACCCGGTTCCTGCTGTCGCTCGTCCTGGAGCCGCTCCGGCAGATCATCGACGACCTCCGAGTCGATCCTCACGCCCATCGGGACGTGAGCGTCGAGCTGGAGCTCATCGATCCGAAGTTCGAGACGTTCGATCTCTTCCGCAAGTTCATCGCGGCGCTCTGGCTCACCGCGAACGATGCCGGGCGTGAGCTGCTGCAGCGATCCGTGCGCGTCATCGATTGGTCACGTGATCGCGTGACGCCGCTCGCACCGTTCGACAACCACTTCGCGGACATCAGCAACGCCTACCTCGCGCACCTGCGGACGGACGTCACGGTGCGCGCGAGCGGCCACGCGTACACCGACTCCATGCGGCAGCTCGCCTACATGTTCAACTGGCTGCTCGTCGAGATGCGCTTCCCGTCGAGCTATCGCTTCGCCGTGAAGTTCATGCACGACGCCACCTTCCGTGGCGAGATTCTGTCGCGCGTGCCTGAGCCCGAAGTGCGGTACTACTTCGAAAACTTCGACACGACCGTACCCCGGCAAACCCGCGATGCCTTCCTGCGTCGCGTCCAGTACGGCACGAGCTTCCCCGAGCTCCGCGCATCGTACGTTCCTCCGGCTGCGCTCGATCGGCTCGGCCTCATGCGCGAGGCGCCGATCACGCTCGTGAACACGGCCTGCACGACGACGCTGCCGAAGGCGCTCGGCTACGAGCGAGGCGCGTGGCGCACGATGGACGTGCTCTGCGCCGCACCGCGGCGCGATCCGCGCCGACCGAAGAGCCTCATCATCGAAGAGGCGTTGGACTTCCTGAGCGACCCCGCCGCCGAGCACGCGGAAGCTCTCGCGACGGGTTTGCGTACGCTGCGCTCCGTCAACATGGGCACCATGCTGCTCGGGCAGGACGTGTCGAATGCGCTGCCTGGCCCGGTGGTCCGAAACATCCTTCTCAACACGACGTGGGTCGCGGGCTTCCGCGCCCGTGAGGACGCGCAGATCTTCTGGCCGCACGTCGTGCACGATCCTGCCGATCGGCGCACCGAGACCGCGCGGCGGGATGCGTTCTCCCGCGATGTCGCGGGCATGGCGCGCCAGCACTACCTGCTGCTCGTGAAGGGTGAGCCCACGCTGCCAATGCGCGCACCCGATGTCGCGGACCCTGCCGTCCTGGCCGGCGTCTCGGATGACACCCTCCTCGACATCTTCAATCGCGAGATCGCCGTGAAGTCGATGCTGCCGAACGCCACCGCGTTGAAACTCATCGAAGAGTGGGAGGCCGACGTCGTCGAAAAGGCGGCGGTTCCCCCCGCCGCTGTGTCGAAGAAGGCGAAGGGGATCAAGAGCATCGTGGACCTGAAGAAGTTCCTCATGCCGTCCGAGGAGGACGAATGAACGCAAAGCTCCTCGGGCCAATCACGATCGGAGTGCTGTACGTCCTCGCGTCGCCGATCTACCTCGTGCAGTGGCTCCTGCGCGCAGTCAAGGCGCTCCAGCGCGTCCCGACGCTCCGCAGCGGCTTCATCAACTGCCCGCACTGCGGTTTCCGGAATCCGCTCGACATCCTCGCCTCGTGCAAGCGGTGCGGAACGACCGAGTTCGGATCGAGGCTTCTGTGCGCATCAGGATGCCGGCAACTCTCGAAAGCGTTCGCGTGCGACCGGTGCACAGCGACGATCAAGGTGCTCTGATGCGCACGCACCGTCAACACCCGACAACCATCTTGAGCGAGCGCAGGGACACTCGTTCTGGCTCCATCCTTTCTCCCCAACGCCCATGCTTGAAGCAACTCCTGATTACCGTTGGATCGTGCCCAAAGAGTCACCGCTCGGCCGCCGACTCGGAACGTTCACGGCCTTCGGCCTCCAGATGCTGCGCTCGGATTTTGAGCGTCGTTTCGCGGTCGAGGTGCAGATCGATGAACCGGACGAGCCGACCGTGCACGACGGCGTGTGGCTCGACTTTCCGCGGTACGAGATCTCGTTCGACGTTCAGCGGCTCACGCAGATTCACGCGTTCGAACAGCTCGCGTTCGACACCGGTACACCAGCGCCCGAGCAGTAGCGTTGTCCCTTGCATTGCTCAAGTTGCCTCTGCCCCGCAGCGCGGCCCCGCACGCACGGACCGCTCGAACGTCATCCGCGCGTCGGTGGACGTTGCGAGCGTATCGCCCGGAACTGCGACGGCTGCGCAGCGGAAGCATGCAACCACGCCCCACGACTCTGATCTTGAGCAGCGCGCGCGTTCGCTCGCAGCTCCCGTCCGCCGTTCCCGTTCTCGACGCCCTCTAACCCGTAACGCCTATGGCCACCCCTTCCTCGCGCCGGGGACGCAGGAGGCGGGCCACGAGCAGGCCGACTCGCAGGACGCGACGCTCAGTGCTGCACCGCGTGCTTCGCGCGCCGCTGCTGCTGATCGCCATGATCCTGGAGGAGCCGATCGTGTGGCTCGCGCTCGCGTCCTATGCGCTCTACCGCACCGGGCTTCCTGCATCGGTATTCCCGCGGTAATCGCGTTCGCGTCGAACACACACACTTCATGCACCGCACGACACGACGGGAGCAACGCCATCGACATGGCGCTGCTGTTCAAGCGCGGTCGCACTCGGCCGACGTCGCAGGCGCACGCACGCGCTCACCGATTCCTCGCGCTCCCGCCGACGCAGTCGGCGACGCGCGGCGATGGTGAGGTTCGCGGAAAGGCACCGCGGCGCGGCCGGGTCCGGCCCGTTCCACCGACTTTCATCTTGAGCAGAAGGAGGATGCCGCATTTCCCACTTTCCACGCTTCGCGCGTTGCTGCGCCGTCGCGCATCCCTAACCCCAACGTGTATGACCATCATCATCTCTCGTGCTATCCCCAAGCTCACCGACGACGGCGTCGTGGAGATCCCCATCTCTGCGTGGGCCGACATCCGTGACGTCGCAGACGAGGAGTTCAACGCGAACGTCTCGCTGCACGATCACGACGCGCCAGGTGCGTACCACGGCCGCGAATTCGTTCCGGTCGCGCACTACCTGTTCGAAGTCTTCATCGAGGAAGAGCTCGTGGACCAGTTCGTCGAGCGGATCGATCCGCTCATCGAAGACCTCATCGCACGACATACACAGCAGGTCGCGTTGCCGTCTGGAAAGTAAGGCCAATGTCCGCATCCCTCTCGACGCTCAAGCTGCCCGCGACCCCGCCCCACGTGGCGGGCGCGCGAACGTCCGTAGCCGCTCTGCTGCTCGCCGATGGCGCAGCTGCACGGCGCGATTCGACGGGAGCGCGTCCGTCACCGCGGCGGCGTCGCGGCGCAGTTCTTTCCTTTGACTTCCATCTTGCTCGGAAGGAGACCAACGCCATCGCCACCGCCGCATCGCGCGACTTCCTAATCCCCGCGCCTATGCGAACCACGACACGCGTCGACATCCTTGTCCCACTTGCGGATAACGATGGTCGGCCGTTCCCCGCTACGACGTTTCACACCTTCGAGAACTACCTCGCGACGCTCTGCGGTGGCTTCACGCGCCGCGGCAACGTCGAGGGCGTATGGCGATCTCCCGAAACGGGCACCATCATGCGCGACCGGTCTCGGTCCTACGTCGTCACGCTCGCTGCCGAAGCGGCAGAGGAGCAGATTGCGCAGATCGAGAGCTTCATCTGCCGGTACTTCCGCCAAGAGGCGGCGTTCCTCGAGCTCACACAAACGCGGGCGACGGTGTTCTGATGGCCGAAGTCTTCCTCCCAGCAAGCGATGCGTCGGCGCCACTCCGTTCGAACGGCGCTCCGGACCCGAGCAGTCCAATGGACATGCTCGTCGCGGAGCATCCCCCCGGAACAACGGAGTGGCCCGATTCTCGTCGCGGCACTGATCCTCGCGACGGCGCAATCAGTCCGCGTGACCTCGCCGCGCTCCGCTTCATCGGTCGCGCCGGCGAGCTCGCGCAGTACCAACTCCACGAAGGAGTCTTCGGCGAGGTGAGCGAGGTCGTCGTGTCGCGGTTCGTGCGGCGCGCCGCACGACGCGAACTAATCGTCATCTCGCGCTGGCGCGGCATCGGGATCAACCGCCTGCGCCTCACGGCGCGCGGCCGCGCGCTCCTCGTCACGCACGGGACGAGCGCGGAAGAGATCTTCACGCCGCGCAACCCCGTCGCGGACGGACACATCGAACACCAGCTCTGGATCGTGGACACGATGATCGTGCTCGGCCGCGCGACTCGCCCACCGGATCTTCTCCTACCGGCGTGGGCACTACAGCGCCGCTTCGCAGAACGCCCGCCCGCGATTCCCGACGTGCTCGCGTCCTTCGCGCACCCGCCCGAGCAACCCGCGCTCCTCCTCGGTGTCGAAGTGGATCTTGGCTCGGAGCGTCTGAAGGCGGTGTTCCTGCCGAAGTTGGAGAAGCTCTGCACGATCATGGAGACGTGGTCGGGCAGCACAACCGCAGCTCTCGTCCTTCTCACGAACAACCTCCGCCGACGCGACGCACTGCGTGCTGCTGCAGAGAATCTCTCGCTGCCGGTTGTCGTCGAACTGCTTCCGCGGGCGCCTGGGCGGCCGGGCCTCGCCGAGCTGCAGGCGATCTTCGGTTTCGTTCGGTGAAAGGGCGGCGTTCGTGCCATTAGAGATTTCTGGTCATGGGCATCCGAACCGAAGCTGCGTTGCAGCGTCGTAATGCCGGTGCCGCGGAGACGAAAATGGAAGACGCTGAAGTTGATCGCTTTCACTGAGCCGCTGGCTGTGGCCCGACCAACTCTCGCGGTGTTCCAAAAGCTCTCTCACTTGGATGGGTCGGTTTGCGGCGATGACGCCGACCGCTTCACCGATCTCGACCAGCTTGCCGCCGGCGCGTCACTCAGCGAATCAAGAGCACCCGTGACAGCGCTCCGTTGATCTCATCCAAATCCATCGTCCTCTGCCAGTCCTTTCCCAGCATGAACTTAAGTCTTGCGTAATCCCCATCCGCAGACAATTCCAGCTCCAAGCGATTACCCCTGATTACGATTCCAACGACCCGAACCAACGCTCCGCTCTCAATCTCGCAGAGCGTGAACCGCTCGACAATACTTCCGAAATTGCCGGGAACCCAGGCTACCCACGATTTGGACGACACAGGCGCGACACGTCATCCGGTGTCGTCCTGTAAACACTAAAAATCGTGTCTACAAGACTAAAGAGTACGCGGCCATCCGGATAAACCACGGTGTCAACAAGACCTCTAGACACTCCCGGAGAGCCGTCACTTAGCAGTGCATTGCCAAGTCTGACCCTGGTCTGGAAGGTACGGTTGGCGATCAACTTCTCAAGGTCGGACCGAGTCAAAGCCTTTTGAATCGGTCTCGCAGTACCGTTACCTCGGGACACACCACCACTGACCCCAGGCACCGCCTCACACAATTGCTTGACTTGCTGCGCGGCCCGCTCATGCTGAGTTCGGAGCTCAGGTACTCCTTCAACGAACACGCGGTAAGACTGTTGGGCCAAACGGCATGCTTCGCTTTTGTTCGAGCGCGCTGCTTCCGCTTGCGCCCAAGCCATGAGGGCGATGGCCTCGTAGCCCGGTTCTTTCCCTTGTTGCGCGCTGAGAACGCTCCTTTGAAAGTACGGGACTGCTTCGTCTATCCTATTCTGCGCGACGAGCGCCTGTCCTAGCTGCTGCTCAACGTAGCCAACCCTGCCGGTCGCCCCCGTTTCCTCCATACTTTTCAGGGCCTTGCGCAGACGAGATTCGGCGAGCGTAGCATCACCCATCCCGAGCGAAAGACGAGCACGGTTTACGAGGACGGCTGAAGCGGCGACAAGATCGCCGTTCTTTAGTACAGCCCGCTCTACGTCCGCATATTTCCTATCGACATCTTGCAATGCTGCGCGCCTTCTCTCAACGGGCGCGGCTTTCAATGCCTGCTCGCTCGTAGCCGCAATCATGAATAGAGCCATGATTTCTTCATACGCATGCCCGCCGCTCCGAGCGACTCTCAGCGCTTCGCCTGCAAGCTGCTCAGCTCTCGCGAAGTTTCCCTCTTGACCGTTGGCTCCGGCAAGTAACGACAGGCATCTAGATTCAAGTCGGGTCACGCTTGCAGCGCGAGCGACAGTGAGACAACGTTCCCCCTCATTGCGCACTTTCGACGGATGATTCTGCTCGAGGTACGAATCAGCGATATTGAAGTAGCCTTCCGCTTGCGACTCAGGACTCTTTAGACGCGTCAGTCGTTCGCCGACCGCAATCCGATCGTCCCATCGAGCTTTCCGCATGTACAACTCGCCGAGCTGATTCAGGATCTGCGCGTCGTTGGGAGCAAAGCTGAGGGCCTGCTGGTAAGCGCCGATGGCCCGGTCGGTGCTGTCGAGAAAGGCTAAAGCACCGATCCGCTTCCATTCTTCCGCTCGAGCCTTGAGTCTGGACTCTTGATTGCCATCCACCCCAGGGGACTCGCGGTTTAGCTCGGTCGCTGAATCTCTCACAACGGCCCGCTCCTCCAGCGCTGCAAGACCATCCTTCGCTGCACCGTTGTCGATCGCCACGAGGACTTTCCGGTCCAGGTCGTTGACTGATTTCGAAAGCGTTCGCACAGCTTCCGCGACCGCGACACGCAACGTTCCAATCTGAGAGTTCGTGTTCGCGCTCTCTTCCGCCAGGCGACGCTCGAGCTTAGCCATCAAGCGAGCCTCCAACGCAGCCATGTCGGCGTCCGACTGCGCCAGTGCTGGTCGTGAAACGCTTAGGATCACGATGAATACGAGAACCGCAGATCTCCGCATTGAGTCTCCAGGTATGAAAGCTCAAGTGACGAACAGATGTGACCGGGTCTCTTCTCGACTAGGTCTAGTCACAGACGAAGCGCTTCACACGTTCGGCTTGCTCGCCACGACAACTGTAGGATGACCGGATGCTACAACGCCAGACGGGGTCGCCTTCCTGATCACCCAACGGAATCGCCTCGTTCTGACAGTCACAATTCGCGTTCGGCGAAGGAACCACGATAACTGATCGATATCTAATAGGGTCCGATTTGAAGATCCCGCACCCATCGGACATGTTACTAAGCATCTGGAGACGAGCCGATTCGCATGCTGCTGCGCGACTCGTTCGACTCTCCAACGATGACGAAGCGACGACATTCGACGGAAAGTCGAGCGTCACCCACCTTTCCTCGGTAGTCTCTCTTCGAGCGGATATCAATGCTTGAGCGGATGCAACGAAGTGTCCCGAAGGATAGTCAAGAATGTATTTCCGAATCGAAGCGCAATCCCTCCGATTCGCGAGCGCATTCTCCCAAGCCACGCTTTCGGCCGCAGATGCGGTTGTGGTCGCGGGTAGCGAGCGCGAGGAGTGGCGCGAACGCCGCTCTTCGTTGCCGTCCTTTTTCAGCTGATGCATGAAAGCCGCAATTGTCGCGACAGCGCCGAGAACCCCTAGAATCGAAGCGAACCTCGACCAAAACGACCATTTCGCCTTCTCGGGATCGGACATGCGTGTCTGCTCGTATGCGGTGACTTTGAGAGGGGCTCTTGCGGTGAGGCTAACATACTCACGTGCATGGTCCAGTGAGCTACTGCGGCACAGTCGACGATGATGCCCTGGCTTCGCCCCGAGTTGTGGAAGCGAGCCTTGACGAACATGGCTTCCAGAAGAAGCGCATCAACGGCTGGGAGATAGCGCTTACGGCTCGTCGTCGAAATCGCCCTGCGGCACGTCGTACCCAACCTCATCAACGGCGTCATCGTGTCAGAAAGTGTCGCAGCCGGACGGAGATGCTCTTCAGCACGCGCAGAGCGGCGGGGGTCACGTCCTTCGGCCCAGCACGTGATGCCGGTCCTGCGATCCGTTCGACGGTTGTCGCGGCTGGCCGCGGACGCGGCGTCGGGCGGGGCGCAGGCGGTGGGACAACGGCGCGCACGCGTTCGGGTCGCATCACCACGGGAACTGCGGGAACAACGGCGCGGTAAGGAGGCGTCGGTGCCGGGCGGGGCGGTGTGGCGGCTCGCCGCCTGCGACCTCCGCGAGTGGACGGTGGCGGCGCCGGCGCCGCCGTTGTCGCGGTCGATCGATCGACCGCGCAGACGTCACACGCGGCGACGTCTGCGCGGTTCGAGGTTTCGCACCGAGCGCAGATCCAGAACATCAGCGCTACCGCCGTGACCCGATGAGCGTTCCGCGCAGCCCGCCCGATGTTCGCGGCGGTGAGGCCGGCGTGCGGCCACGCACAAGCGTGCCCCCCAGCTTCCCGCGCACCGGTTCCAGCTCGGGCGCTCGCGCGCCGCCTTTCAGGATGTCGAGGATTTCGCGTGTCGTCGGCCGATCAGCCGGTCTCGTGGCGATCATGCGCTGGACGAGCGGTACGAGCTGCGGCGGCATGCGGTCCCACGGCAGCGGCACGGGTTTGCCGGCAACCGAGAACTCGTGCGCGTACTGCGCGCCGTGCGACCGAAATGCAGCGAAGGCGCTCCCTCCCACGGTGAACGACGCGAAGAGGAGCCCGAGCGAGTAGATGTCGGCCTTCACCGTCAGGTTGCGCGGGTTCAGATCGAGTTCCGCGGAGTACCTGCTCGTTTCGGGAGAGAGGTAGACCGGGTCGGCCGCGAGCTGGTCGAGGGGTGGTGGTGCTTCGGTGGAGTAGCAGCTGTCGAGGTCGATCAGCTTCGTGACGAACGCGCCGGTCGACGTACGCTTCACGAGGACGTTGTCCGGCCGGAGGTCGCAGTGGACGATCCCGGCCTCATGCAGGATCGCGAGGCTGTGGGTGACGGTCTTCAGGAGGAGGAGCTGCTGGTCGAACCCGAGCGCCGCAATGTCGTCCGGGGTCAGGCCCGCGATATCGACGCGATCCGTGACCTTGTAGTACGCGGTTCCATCACGGAAGAAGTCGCGCGCGATCACGAGGTTGCCCCCGGTCGTGCATCGGTGCTTCAGCGCGTCGAAGAGCGAGCGGTGATGCTGCTCGAACTCGCGGCAGCGCTCGAGCTTCCGCGCCTTCGTCGCGGGACTGCCGGGGCTCCCTTCGACCGGGAAGCGCGGCGCGAGGAACCGCTTGATGAAGACGGGCGTGCCGCGGTGCTCCGCGAACGCCCACTGGCATTGGCCGCCGCCGATCGTCGTCCACTCGGTCGTGAGGCGATAGCCGTTGACTACGTCGTGCATGGTGCCTCCTGCGGGCGGAGATAGGTCTCGTACGTGTCGGCGTACTGCGCCCACAGCGTGCGGCGTATGGTCTCCGGGTCATCGGCGCGATCGAGCGGATCGATGTACGTGGTCATGAGCGTGCGGAGGCGCGGGCGGAACGCCTTGCGAAGCGCGCCATGCTTCTGCCAGCCCATCGCGACGATGGCGAGGGACGCGTCGTCGCCGGCGACGGCGGTGATGCGCGTGCGCAGCAGGTCGAGCCACTGGTCGCGCGACGATGCGGCGGCCATCGTCGCGAGGAGCAACGCTTCGAAGTGCATGGGTGTCGGGAGGTAGCCGAAGCAGCCGTCCGTCGCGGCGATGAGGACGGTCGGCAGCGGGAGGTCGATCTCCGCCGAGTCGAGGACCGCTGGGCCATCCGCGGAAATGCAACGGGAGATCGCGGCGTCGCTCGTGAGGTTCGCCAACGCGTCTTCGCGCGTCCGCAGGTGATCGACCGTGAGCTGTTGTAGACCGGTGTCTGGCGCGAGCGCGTAGCACCGCGAGTCGCCGGCCCAGAGGACTGCTGTTCGGGCGACCTCGCCCCGCGCGTGGGCGATGGTGATCGCGGCGGTCGTCGGGAGGCGTCGGAAGAGCGAACTGCGGAGCGCCGACGATCCGACGCCGCCCCACTCCTCGTGGTAGGCGCGGAGGGCGTCGTGCAGTTGCGCGCCGATGACGTGCGCGATCGCTGCGGGCGTAGCGTCGGGAAACGGCGCGAGCATTCGAAGGGCAGCGGCGGCGGTGTCGCGCGCAACGCGGGCGCCGTAGTACGCGCCGCTCTGGATCCCGTCCGCGCCGCCGCAGCGGACGCTGCCACTGCCGCCGAGACCATCGAACACACCGAGGATGGCCCGGCCCTCGCCGTCCGCCTGGAGCAGCGGGTCGGCGTCCTCACCGTGCCCGGTGATCTTCGCCGTGTTGAAGAAGAGGCCGATGCCGGCGCGCTTCCACGAGCGCGCCGGCATGGAGGAGGTGGACTTGCGTGTGAACATGGCTCGTCTCGCCTTCACGGCCAGCTACGCGCCGGCGATGCTGTTCACGATCGCGTCGAGGATGGTCTGCGAATCGACTTCCGACAGCCCTGCACCCGCTCGCGAGGCGTAGTGCACCGTGTTCTCCCAGTGCGTGGCCATGTCCGTCCACGGGTACGCGTCGGGCGCGAAGAGGATCAGGCGCTTCGCGTGGCGATCCATCGACTGCGCGGACCAGCGGTCGGTGAGCTCGCCGAAGCTCTTCGCCATGTTCGGCGGCAGGCCGGCGTGATCGGGCGACTTCTCGAGCGGATGCGCGCTCGCGTCGGTGTAGACGACCACGACGTGGCGCTGCTTCCTGGCCTCCTTCGGCCACGGCGCATTCAACGAGACGTTGACGCCGTGCAGGCCGCTCTCCGGCTCGTCGCCTCCGCCCTTCGGGACGATCGCGTCGACAAAGGCGCGCATCTCGGCCTGCTCAGTCGCCGCATCGAAGAAGCGCGACGAGATGAAGGCGTCGGCGCCGTCGCAGAAGACGTCGCGGAACACATCGACGCCGACGAGCAGACGGCCGATCGACTTCCCTTTCGCCGCGAGCGCCGCACTCAGGCGATCGCTGAACGTGAGAAGGTCTCCCTTTACGAGGTCGATGACCGGCCCCATGCTCGCGGTGCCATCGGTGGCGTAGCGGATGGCGACGTCGTACTGCGTGTGCTGCGGGGTTTCGTGATTCATTCTCAATCCTCCATGTCGCTGCTCGCGGAAGATGCGAGTCGATTCGGAGGATCGCCGCATGACGGCGGGCATTTGCGAGTGCAGCTAATTCGGGCGTTGACGCGGCGGTGCAGTAGGGGCCTTCACGCGAATTAACATCGACGCGAACCATAAGTTGTGTCGCAGCAGCAGTTGCGATTCTGGCTAATGTGGCGCTTCGCCGAAGCGGAGCTGCGGAGCCTGAGGATGGAGGATGTACGGAGCAAACTCGATCTGCAGGCGCGGAGGCTGTCGGATAGCAGTCGAATCACTGCGGTCGTCCTCGATGTGCGACTGCCAGACGCGGCTGGCGAGCCGGTGACGAGCACGAGGCAACGTGCGCCGCTGCGTAAAGCGGTACGTCGCACGACCAAGAGGTCCAGCCAGACCTAAGTACGGCAAGCATGGCATCAGCGGCCGGATGATGCGCGATGCGATGCCGACAGCTCCACCGGTGTGTCTTCGGCCGGCACGCCGTCGAAGGTGAATCTCGCGCCATCGCGACGCACGCGAACGAGGCGCGCTTCTCCCTCGACATTCACGAGCATCATCCGATCCGACCTTCACGAAGCTGTTGGTTGCGCTACACGCGAAACAGGACCGAGGAGTGTGGTCGCCGCGAAGTCTGAGAAGTCTACGCCGAGACTCATGTCTGGATCCCCGCCATCGGCTTCCCGCTCGAGATCGTCCGCACCTTCAGCGCCGGCCTGTTGTCGTCGAGGAACGGATTACGTCGTTTCTCTCGAGCAGCTCGACAAGCGCGGCGCGCGTAATCTGCTGCTGTGCTTCGCGCGTGATCGTTGCGTTACCATCGAACAGCTGATGGCCGTAGTGCCCGAATTGCGAGTGGTTTCCACCTCGAATCTCAACCCATTTCGTGTGCTGCGGCAGCAAAGCCTTCGTTGCAAGAACCCGCTCACGACGCACAACGCCGTCGTTGGATGCGTAGACCTTCGTCACCGGCATTCGGACGGCCGAGAGGTCATCCCGTTTCGGATGCGTAGTTCCGATCAGCACCATCGCAGCGATCATCGAGGGATCAGTGCTAACCATACGGGCGGTAAGCACACCACCGAGCGAATGGCCGGCGACGATCCAGCGCGACACCTCGGGATGAGCCGCGAGCACGCTCCGTGCGCGTCCGATCGCGGCTTCTCTGTGCGAATCGAGCGGGGCGAACCGATACGGAAGCTTGATGACGAATACCGGGTAGCCCACCTCAGCAATCGGCCGTAACAACGGAGCATAGGCCTGAGCCGAAACAGCGGCTCCACAGAAGAAGATCAGGGCTGAGTCGTGTCGGGAGACAGCAGGCCAAAACTCGAGCACGGCGTTGCGATCGCTGACGGATACTGCGTGCGTAGTGCGCAATGTGTCCTCCCGAACCCCACGCGTGCGCATGGTGTTTGCGAGCCACAGAGTTGAGACGATCGCGCACGTAACGAAGGCCACTCCTACCCAAGTGCCCATTCGCGGGCGGCGTGATTTGGTTTCGATCGATCCGGTCACCATTCAGCGCATCAAACGGCGATGACGCACGATTTGGATCGCCCGTCGGACGGTGCCAAGAAGAATGCGGACATCGTTCGCTTTCTGTCTCCTGCAGTAGTTGCGGCGACTCGCGCGTTGCTCCGCAGAGCGTCATCCCCGCATCCGCCGCGTCAAAGTGCGGTTGAGTCTCTTGAAGGCATCACGAATGACGCAGCACCATGAAAACTGCCGCCGGCCATCGAGAAGTCACCTTGGTACCACGTCATCCCCGCCGACGATCTTCGGTGCTTCTCAATGACCTCACAATCAAAGATAAGCGACGTCACCTCGCGTCGGCAGGTGATATCCAGCTTTCGGAGATAGATCTCGCCAACCTTCCTATCGAACCCACTGTTCCAGCATCCGTAGACAATCGCCACCTGGAACAGTACGCACATTGCCACGGGTACCGCTAGGTGAAACTCACCCGTTTGCGGAGACACGAAACGTTCAACGACTTCCACCGTCGCAACGATCTTACCACCGCCAACTGTCGCCTCACGAATGACAAGCGTGTCGCTCTTGTAGCCACCAGTGAGGTACGGCGATAAATACGGCGCCAGTTGCTCCTGCGATAGCCGCTCAGCAGTTCTTTCATTCACCAAGACAAACTCCCTTCCCTGCCTCAAGGTCTGCCAGAAACTTCTCTTCCCACCGAGAGTGCCTAGCTAACGTGTCGGTTACATAGCCACTCCGGCTTACGATCCAGAGCAGTCCACGATTAAGCGCCGAGAATGGCCACCTGAGCGGACGCTCGAAGGTAACAAGTAGCACTACCCTGAAATCGTCCGTGTTGTTCGATACCTCATGCACGAAGGTGTCCTCGAATACAAGCGAACGTCCAGGGACCCAGTTCCGCGTCTCGTCGCGCACTCGAATCCAGCAGTCCTCCCCTTTTGCCGGAACGATCAGTGCCAGATGATAACGCGCAAGCCCCTTGTACAGACCGCGATGGGGAGCGATCTTTTTGTGTGGGTGCAGAATCGAGAACATTGCAGCGCCCAGCCCAGGTACGCAGTCGAGCGCGGCGAGCGTCTTTGGACACAGCAGCGTCGCGGCTTTTGCGACATGGCCGTACCCTCGTAGGAGAAATACCTTCCACATGTCGTCACTGTCGACGTTGGCCTGGTATTTGGAGAGTTTGCTCAAGCTCATCAGTGCAGAGAATTGACTGAGAATGCCTGTCGCCTCTTCGCGGATCTCTCCGGAGCGACTCTCCAGAAGAGCCACCCAATCAAATTGTCGAGTATCATAAAATGGCGCGTCGCAATACCGGGCACCAAGGCAGACAAACCGCTCGAGTTGCCGAAGAACGAACGCGCCGTAGCGAGCAATCACGTCGCGCGGCTCCTTGTTGATGGTATCAACGCCGGAACCGACTTGCGGTAGACAACGTACTCATCGCCGAAGTGCTCGCTCATCATCCGCTCCTCTGCCGGAATCCGTAGCAATGTCCTGGCGAGAAAGAACCCCACGAACGCAGAGAATGCAACGTTTGCGAAGAGCAAGGCAAGCGAAACCCATAGCAGGAGATACGCCGAATAGACCGGATGCCGAACATAGGCGTACGGGCCCGCTGTAATCAACACATGTTCGGGCCTAATGTGAAGGCGAGGGTCGAAGTAACGACCCAGGGTCGTTCGAGCCCAGATCAGCAACGAGCCGCCACCGACCGCAGCCGCCACTGCTGTCGCAGCGGAGAAGCGACCGCGCAGATCGTGAACGACCGCGTAGTCGCCGAGCCCAGTGAACTCGCCGAGGATCAAAAGCAGTGGTGATAACGCGGGCCCTCCACGAATTATCACGAGTTCAACAGCATCGCGCAGGCGGCCAGCTCCTCTACTCGCTGGGCGTGCGAGAAGGACGCAACCCACGAGCACGACCGTCGCGACTCCGACCGCCAGCAGACGATAGAAATTAGCAATGTCAGTCATACCGTTCTTCGAGCCACCGCGTGACTTCTTTTGCAGCCTGCGACCCGTGTGTATCCGCGAAAGTCCGATAGTACCTTCGTTCGCAATGGGGCAGTATCTTCGTAATCACGTCCGAATCGGTCGCATCATGGACGTCGTCGCGCGTGGCGGCGATCACTAACGTCGGCAGCGAGATACTACGGAGGTCTTCGGGCTCCAAACAGAATCCATCGAGACGTCTGGCTGACTCCGTGGCAAGCGGCAGTCGTGCGGACGACAGGGCGCGGAGCATTCCCGCAACTTGGTGGGCATCCCGATTGAAGGACGTCTTTTCGATAAACCACAGGATCGGTGGCCGAACAGCCATGAGGACCCAAATCGGTAGGCGCAGCAAAACTCCATACAGCGGCGTCAGGAGAAAGTTCACACGTGGTTTTGGTGCCTTGAGATTCGGCGAGAGAAGAACCTGTGCGATCGGAGGCGCTTTTAGGTGTGGCAGCGCCTTTAGATACGTCGTAGCACCGATTGATGACGCCACGACGCAGTAGTCGGAGTTGATCGAATCGAGGAACCCGGCGAGATCTGCTACATGTTCCGAACATGACTGATCGGGTAGAGAGCCATCGAATACCGTCGCCGGTTTCTCCCTCGATTCAAAGTAGCTGACTTGAAACTTCCGCGCGAGCTGCGGAATGAAGTAGCGCCATGTGTAGTCTGTCGAGAGCCAGCCTGGCACGAATACTACGCGCGGCAAGCCGGGTGCCGTCCACTCGACAATTCTCGTTTGAACAGCACCCCGACGAACGTAGCGATGGCTGATGTTCAGCGCGCGGTCTTCCGCTTCTTCCATAGTTTCCTAAGTATGTAGATCGCGTAGATCGCGATTGCGACCGTAAAGAACGCTGAAATGTATCCGGCAGCTTTGTGCGCGACGTTTACATCGCGGTAGTAGCCGCCAATAATCCGTCCTATTAGCGTGTATGTAAGGACAAACAAGATCGATCCAAGGAGGTTTATCGTGAACCAACGACGTAAATCGTACCGGATCGCGCCAAGAGCGGTCGGCAGAAACATCCGGAAGTATGGCGCGAATGGGTAGAACACCAAGGCCGGAAGCGGATACTTCTTGGTGACCTCCACCGCGTTGGGCGCTCTGTCTACAACCTTGTTGACCCATCTGAGCCTTCCTCGGGCCGCGCGGCCAATGAAGAACCAGAGGTTATCGCCAACAACAGCGCCGAGAAAGGCGGCGATGATGATCGGCAGTAACGCAGTATCGGTTGTCGCGCAGAGAAACCCGGCTAAGACCAAAATGCTAATGCCGGGCGCCACAAAGCCCACGAACGGGAAGTTTTCCAATATTAGAAGTACAAAGATTATGTATACTCCGTAACTTAAGAACAGATCGGTCGCGAGATGGACGAAGTAGGTCATCGTGCGTAAAGCGTCACAGTCGCTTGACTAGATACAAGTCGCTACCAAGCGTGTCGCGAATCGCTTTAAGCGCAATCTCGCAGAGCGCCGATGTTGTGCAATATTCGAGGAGCACCGCCTCGGCGGCCTTTGAATGATCGTCATCCACGGCAAAATGACGTTCGAAGTATTGCATGGCGCGTTCACTGAACTGGTAAGTGTCTCGAAACGCGGCCAACGCATTCTGGCCGAAAAACGGCGTCACGCTTTCCCAAGCGTATGACGTCGCTAGTTGCTCAACGAGATTCTCAAGGCTGGGACCCTTTTGGAAGAGGTGAAAATAGTACTGCGCGTACTTAGCGTAGTAGGCCTCGCACTCGTGCGCGGTGAGACCCAGGTCTTCGCACACCGGCAGAAACAGCAGCGCGTGATTGGGCTCTTTTCCAAAGAAGCCCTGTTCCTCTTCATATAGATAGTGGAAATACCTTTTCGCTGACATTGCATCGTGCGGACAAATGTACATGCGAGCGGGTAGCTGTACATCAATGAATGAGCGCGTTTCACCGTAGTGATTGAGCACGGCCTGCTTGAGATCTTCTTTAGAGAGGGTACCAGCGACTATCTCGGGGATTACGCGCATGCTTGAGAGGCATGTGGCTAGGGTCTCGCGGAGATCTTCGGCATTCATAGGTACCTCGCTAGAGTTCGAAGTTAGAATTCGAGTCATCGTGCTGAATGTGAACAAGCGCCTAGGTGCACGTCAGTGACTGACTGTCGGCATTGGCCGCCATCATGCTATTAGTGGACCTTGGATGTGATACTAGCCGATTGCAAGAAAGATGTCGAGGCGTAAGGAGTTACTCGCGCACGTAACACCTGATAGGTCTCCCTTCCCAATGGTCTCCCTTCCTGTCAGAAAGGCTGCCAACATCTCCGTGCTCGGCCGGTCTAAAAAGCCAGTGTGGCCGCCGTCCATCCCGCCTGCGTGTTGACTCGTCCGAGAGGATCGTCTGTGCTGCGGCGACGTACTTACTCATCCGATCCGAAGTATGCCGACCGTACAGAAGCCCGCCAGCACCCGTCCGAGACCGGTTTGGATTGCTCCCGTGAGCCTCTCCGGCGCGTGCTCCGCTGCCCTCGCCCCGTGTGCGGACCTGCCCCGTCGGAACCATTCCAGCGGGCGTCAGGCGCTAGAATTAGGGTTCGACGCCGATGCCCCGACGAAGTTCGCAACCCGCGCGCGGGTCGGTGAGCCGACCGACCATGAAGAGGTTGCGCGCGATGGGGCGAAGCCGCTCGTCTCCGTCGAGCAAGGCGAGCGACGGGTGCTGCGCCGCGATCACCTGAATTCGACCGGTGAGCGCAGCGACCTCGATCGTCTGCACGCGTGGTCGGCAGGAAGCGCGATCCAGCCCATCACATGGGTGAGATTCTGCGTACGCGCCGTGAAGACGACCGACCATGGCCGCGCGTCGGCGACGCTCACCTCAGCGATCGCACGGAGTAAGTCGGATGATGCGTTGGTCGCGCGCTGTCGTGACACGATCGAGGCCGGCGATGAAGACGCACGGTGCGGTGCTCATTGCGATCGCGCGCAGGAGGTCGTGAAGATTCGACGTCAGACCAAGGTGCTGCGCGAAGGTCGGCCAGTCGGTCCCGTTCGTCCGGAAGCACTCGCGAATCGCCTGCGTCAGAACGCACTCTCCGCCTCCTCCCGCACTGTACAGAGATGCCAACTCGCTCACCGGAGGAGTGTACAAGGTCTTGGCGGACTGATTACGCTGCCGCCTTAGTTGTCGGCGTCCTGAATGGAGCGCCGCGACTCGCTACAGCAAGGTTTCCCGACGCGCGGCCTGGGAGCCACTCAGGGTCACCCGCTTCGGCGGCGACGCTACTTTGCGAGTGTCGCTTCCATCTCCTTGATCGCCGCCTCCCGGCCCTTCTCCTTTGCCATCCTCGCGAATTGCTCTTTCCTCTTGCCTTTGAACTTGTTCAGGAGCGGAAGGTAGCGGCCCTGTATCTCGCGGGAGGCGAGGACGGCTGGTGTGACCGTGAACTTTCGCTTCCTGCGCTTCGGCGCCGGTTGCGCGGCGGTGGCTGATGGAACGGGAGTCTGTGCAGCATTCGCGGTTCTGCTTGGTCGGCCGCGTTGAGCACGTGACGTCGGTTTTGCTCGCTTGCCACGACGTACGGCGGCCGGAGAGGCATTGCCAACTCTCGAAGTACCGCGCTCCGCGACCACTCCTCCGGCTGCGTCGCGAAGACGCCGAAGCCGATCCTCGAGGTCGCGAATTTCGCGCGCCATGTCGGCAACGTAGCCCCGTATCTCCGTCGCCGTAACCTTTCGCGCTTGACGGAGTCGTTCTAAGACATAGCTCGCCTGACCAGGAGAGAGACTCGGGACCTTCCTTGGACGCGCCACATGAACCTCCTAATGGGTCGATGACCGATTGTAGCTGAATTCCGCCAATGCAAATCCTGCAGCCACGAGCACAGTCATGACACGGCAACCAGTCTGCTATCGGGCGGCTCCGGTTGCGAGGAGGCGGATGGCGATTCAGCTCTGCTACATCTGCATACACAACCACCCAAAGGAGCACGGTCGCGCGATCGACGCGGATCGCCTTTTCTGCATCCGCTGCTTGAAAGAGATGGGACGCTGAAAGGTCGGCGCGCCTATCGCTGATGCTGACCGCGGAGGCGAGATGTGAATTGGATCCTCCATGCCGGGTTCGCCGACCAACACGCCGACCCCGGAGGTTCCCCCAAACACTGCACCCGCCATGCAATCGGGGCGGGCTGCGCGCTCTCGTTCGTGACACCTGCAGAGTCCCACCAACCGCAGAGCAAGACCCCTCTGCTTTCTGCGCGGCAATGGAACTTAGATGCGTCTGCAAGTACCTATCGCATGAATGACATACGGCGGTCGTGCTAATCTCCCGCGTCGCGCTGCCACGTTCATGGGGGAGACTCGCGATGAATGCAGATGAACTTGCCGACCTACTTCTCGACGCTATAGACAATGCAAAGGCGATCCCGGCGCAAACGATCTACCAGGGCGCTCGACAGCCGCTCGTCGAGTATCGAAACGAACTCGTCAATTGGAAGGCCAACACCAAGCAGCTCATCCACGGTGAACTCGGCAGGGATGCCGCTCGGGCGTTTGATGAGGTAGGAAATCCGAGCGTGCTCGGCCCGACCACCGACATTCTCGATGGAGTGATCGCGGCTTATGGAACCTACTTGACCGAACTCGCTGCGAAGGTGCGGCAGCCCAAACCGGCGCACACCGATGACGGACCTCTCCCTACACCGATTCCGGCATTCTGTAGCTACTCCTCGATGGACGATGTCCATCGCGCGCGCCTGAAAGTGGCGCTCGCCGTTCTGGAGCGTGAAGGCATCCTGAAGATGTGGGAGTTCCGGAGCTTGGAAGCAGGGATCGAATGGGATGCGGAGATTCGCAAGCATCTTCACGCCGCGAAGCTGATCATCCTCCTCGTTAGCCCAGATTTCTTCGCATCCCGTTATACCGTGGAGGAAGAACTGACGACCGCCTTGGAACGGCACGCAGCAGGCACGGCACGCGTTGTTCCGATCATCGTTCGGCCATGCGACTGGCCGCACACAGACCTCAGAAAGTTACAGGCGCTGCCGCAGGATGGAAAGCCGGTGATCGAGTGGGTAAGTCTCGACGCCGCTTGGCAGGACGTTACGAACGGTATCCGCCGCGTGATCCGGTCGATCCGCGCTGTGGATGCGATTGCGGCGGCCGATCCACCAGCCGCTCTAACCAAGGCGCAGCGCGCAGTAATGGCTGTCTTCGCTGACCGTGGCAGGAGAGCCGGCGAAGGAATGCCGATCAACGTATTCGTTGGAGACCGCGCGGCTATGGAGGCGATCGACGAATTAGCAAACGAGGGCGTGCTGCTCCGCGGAAGAAACAACTTCGTGCTTCTCACGGAGCGCGGTTACATCATCGTGAAGAAGATTGAGTCGACGTGAGGCGACTCGGCTCGCCCTCCTTCCGTTGAATCCACCATCCGAGCTCGCCGGGATACCACGTGAAGAATCCCGTGGCTCTGCTGCTCTCGACGCCGCGGAGTCGCTTCCTGATTCCCCACTTCGCGGACCCTTGGATGGTCCACGTATACGGCTGGTCCTCCGCGAGAACTTCGTGGAGCCGCCAATAGAGAGCCTTCCGCTTCGAAAGGTCGAGTTCCCGTCGCGCGGCGTCGATGAGGCTGTCGGTCTCGGGATTCGAGTAGAAGATGAAGTTCTGACCTCGCGGCGGGAACTGCGAGCTGTGGAACAGTGAGTGCGGATCAGGGTCCGCGTCGAGTTCCCATCCGAGATAAGCGGCGTCGAAGTTGCCCGCGCGGACCTGCTGCATGTGTGCCGCGCCGTCGATGGCGCGAATCTCAATCTGAATACCGACCTTCTTCATTTCCGCTTGCACGGTTTGTGTGAACTGCGTGGTCGCAGCACTGCCCGGAATGATGAGGAGTTCCAGCGCGAACGGTCTGCCGTTCTTCTCCAAGACTCCGTCGCCGTTGCGGTCCGCCCATCCTGCCTCCGCGAGTATCCGTCTGGCCTCAGCGGGGTCGAACCGGATCAGGGGTACGGCCGGATTGAACGCGTATTCGTCCGGGGTGAACGGTCCACTGATCGGGCGCGCAGTCGCGTGGTAGAGATCGCGAATGATCGATTCTCTCGGCACACACATCGCGAGCGCGCGCCGGATGCGCCTGTCCGCGAGAATCGGATGACGATTGTTCCAGGCGATGAAGTTGTAGTTGGGCGTGTAGAAGCGGTGAAAGGCGATGATCGGCGCGAGGTCAGGGTTCGCGCGTTCGCGCAGCCAAGTGTCGGACGAGATGATCGTCTCGTCGATTTGCCCGAGCTTCAGCGCATTCCACGCCGTTCCGTGATCCGCAATGACCTTGAAGACAACGTTCTGAATGTGCGGCTTCTCTCGCCAGTAATCCTCACGCCGCGCGAGCACGATCTCGTTGCCCGGGTCGCGCTTCACGAGCTTGTACGGCCCACTCCCGACCGCCAGATCGTTAGAGTCGCGGTTGAAATCGCCGTTAGCATAAATGCGCTCCGGCAAGACTGGAACGTCGGCGAAGTGCATGAGCTGACTTGCGAGTGGGCGCCGGAACGCAACCTCGATGGTGTGGTCGTCAATCGCGCGCGTCCGTGTCGTGTCGAGTTCCTCGAAGAAGCCCGCCACCTGCGGCGCTTCGGAGGTGGGGTCGGTGATCTTCCGGAGGGTAAACAGAACATCGCTGGCGCGGACCGGGGTGCCGTCGGAGAACGTCGCCTTCGCATTCAGTGCAAACCGGTAGACCAGACCATTCGGTGAAATCGTCCACGATGCTGCGAGGCCGGGGACCGGCTGCAGATCGCGATCGAGATAGATGAGTGGCGTGTAGAGATACTTGTGGACGGAGCGATCGCTGCCAGTCGAAGCGCGAACAGGATTGAGCGTCACGATGTCGGCACCGAGCCGCCGCACGAGTGTCCCGCCATCGCGCGGCGCGTCGCCAGTGATGCGCCCATCCGCTCGTTGAATCACGTGCTCGTTGCGGTCGCAGCCGATCGCGAGCACGAACAGCAGGTGGAAGAGAAATCGAGCTTTCACGAACGACACCATAGGCAGACGCGGCGGCCTAGGAACGGTGTCCACGCAAGAGGTGCGGGCCGATCGTCGCCTGGAGGTGTGCGATCTGGCCGGACAGTCGTCGATCGCCCGTGCGATCCGCGTAGTCCTTCGCCCGACGGAGACCGTCGCTGAGACTCGGCAGCGGCAGCTCGAACACTTCCGCGGCCGTGCTGAGCGTCGCCGCGCTCCCCACAGCAGAGCGAAGCCGATGATCGAGGAGACGAGCCGTCACGGGGGCATCGTGCCCCTTGAGGGAGTTGAGTCCGTTCGCGCAGAGCGCGATCGTCTCCAGCGAATGCGCAAGGATTACCGATTGCATTTCGCGCTCCGACTTCCAGTGGCCGATGCCAAAGCCAGCGGCGGCACCGATCGCAAGAGCAAAAGCGAGAAGTGCGACGGTCTTCTTCATGAATCCGAACCTCCTGCGCGCGCGTGTATGGAACTTGCGATATTTCCGCAAGGGTAGCACGCGCGACCGCACCACTTTGCGTTCCACAACAGCGGGTGCGCTAGAAGGGAGCGAGTGAGAGGCGAGCGGTTCCAATCGTTCGGTCATACTCTTGATCGGCGAAGGATGGCGCATCCACCAACCTCACAGCGGACCACGTAACCAGGAGCCGACTCGGTCCATGCCAGCGCACCACGGGAGCCGCGACCAACAGATCGAGCGCGGATGCTTTGTAGTGACCGTCGTAGCCGATTGATTCAGACAGGTGGACAAGGAGGGGCGCGCCGGAACTAGCCGCGCCGCAGGCACGGACCGTGCCGGTAAGGCGCTTCCCAATCAGTTCGGCGTCGGCACTATCCTCGATATAGATGCTGACCTGCCTACCAATCGGGCTCCAATGGCACCGGCGGGCGACGAACGTTCCCACCGCCTCTGGAATGCGATCCAGACCAATCGGAAGAAGCATGGATGACGACCTTCCTTGCGACTCCCACCCGAGAGAAGCGTGAGGAGGGGCCGCGATCGGCCCCTCAAATCAGGGGTGAGTGAATCTCCAGCGGGATGAATGTACTTAGAGCTTCGCCGAGCAACGCGACGACGCGATGCCACGAGCGGCGGGACACTGAGGAGTAGGTTGGTTGGAACGGGCGCCTAATACCTGTCGAGGGCCTTCCCTTCCTTCACCGCTTTCGCGGTCCGCTCCAACTGCTTCGCTGAGCACGGGAAGCCGTAGTTCGCATCGAAGGCACAGTCAGGAGTCGAGGCTTGAATCTTCACCCCCACAGCCGTCTTATCCTCGCTTGTGGAGTCATAGACGACCAGTTGGCCGATGAGTGCGTAGAACACGTCCGCGACCTCAGTCGTGAAGACGGTCCCTCTCATCCGTTCGATGGCTTCGAGCAGCGAAAAATCAAACGTCTGTCGCAGTTGATGACGAAACTCTCGTAGACGATTCTCGTCTTCCCAATCCGTCTCGATACTGTCCCACCGGCCGCCGTTTGTCTCGAATTTCACGATCGCCGGAAGTTGCTTGAGATCGGGATTCCGGCGGCTCTCTGCGAGCGTTTCCAGCCGGGTCTTCGACGAGAACGGCGTGATCGCGGAAGCCTGGATGTACGTGCGGTCCTTCACGTCGCTGATGCGGTACGTCACCGTCTGATCCTTGTAGGACCACGTATTCCGCATGACAAAGTCGCCGTGCCCGATGTCACGAATCAGCACGTAGTTCTCCGAAGATTCATCGGAGTACCGGTTGATCTCCGTAACGTCATACAGGACGGCGCTCTTGTCGCCAAGAATTTGATAGTGGTGGCGGATGTCCTGCACCGAGACAGCCTGCGTGTCAGCGGCGAGACTCGTCGCTGCAACGAACATGATGAGAAGCATCTTCGAAATGATCTGCATAGGGTTGTTGTAGTCCAGTTCTTATGGAACGTTAGGGAGCGTAGTCAGAGAGACATCCACCCTGGCACGCTTCCTTGTCGGCGAGTGCGATTTGCTTGCACCACCAGCCCCATTTGCCGCACTTCTTGTAGGCTTCATTGTACTTGCACGTGCAGCGCTGAAGACACGTCGTGTAGTTCGTGGACTTGATGCACGTGTCGACCGTCCCACCACCGCCGCCGACCGGCGCTCCTCCGGGCTCACCCGGCGAGGGCGGCAGATCACCGCACTCAGATGCGTCGCACCACGACGCCGTTGGGCCGTCGCCCGGCGCAACGCTCGGGGTGTCGTCAGCGAAAACGCTGAACGAGAGGAGGGTAAAAACAACGAGGAATAGTATGCGTTTCATCAGCTCTCCTTTTCTCCTGACGGAGGTACAAGCGTCTAGGCATTGTTCCGTCATGGCGGCGTAGTGTAGGGAAGAAGCGAGCCCGTGTCTACGACGCAAAGAGGCGGCATTTTTGATGTGGGACTGAGCCGAACCTGGCCAGTCGGCCTTCCACCTTCCCACTCAAATCCGTAAACGACGCAATTAGTAGGCAGTTTGCATCACGGATGTTGCTCATGGTGTGTGCGGGGGTAGGGAAATGCACGTATCCGTCACCCCTTCACCGAGGGATCTGTGCTTGTGAAGGGTGTCGCACGCTGCGTAACCGGTCGGGAGGGAGCGTTGACCCGCGCCGATCGTTCAGCAAAGTCGAGCAGTGGGCTTCCACACTCCAGCGATCATCCTCCGTTCGCTGAAGGGCTACCGGCCGTCCTCGCGTGGGACGGCGGTCCGAATGCCACCGTGACCGCGCGCGAGGAGTCGGGCGTGGATTTCGCGCGCTCGCTTCAGGGCGATGTAGATGCGTTTCTCCGCGTATCCGGTCGTCGTGTCGAAGTGCTCGGCGATCGCAGACGCCGTGAGTCGCTCGAAGTAGTGGAGGCGCAAGATGTCTCGGTCACGGAGCGTGAGCAGCGAGAGCACCTGCTGGATGACGAGTGTATGTTCCATCCGATCGGCGCCCAGGTCCGCGACCTCCTCCGCGGCATCGATCGATACCTCGACGCGCTGGATACGCGCACGCTGACGCCAATAGTGACGACTCAGGTTGCGCATCGTCGCAGCGAGCCACGCTTTCGGATCGTGAATCCGTACGTCCTGCGTGAGGAATGCCAGCCACGCTTCCTGCACGAGCGTCTCCGCGTCGGAGACCGGGACATTGAACTTTCGAACGGCAATGGAGAAGAGCAGTCGCCGATAGTCGCGATACATGCGCTCCGCATCGGCGTACACGGTAGCGTCGAGCTCGATGGGGGCGGGCGATGACGCTACTCGCGCCACCTCTGGGGTTCGAGGTCGAAGAGCTCGTCCATCTGCACCTTCCGCTGCGCGAGAAAGCACGCCCCATCGAGGATGCGAATCATCGTGCTTCTGCGCACGTCCCCGATCGCTGCGCGAATCTTCGTCATGGCCTGCCGGCTCAGTTCCGTCTCCGCCTCCAGCTCCGCCGAAGTAAACCCGTTCGTGTCGAGCCAGTGCTGAAGGCGCGTCGGGGTCGATGCCGCCGCAGGTTTGCGGTTCGGCCTCCTCCGATACCGTCGCTTCGGCGCGTTCACGCAGGTCAGCCTCCATCCGGTACCACCTATATTCACATGTGTTTACAAAAGTGTCAAAGTGGCTATACTTCCGTACCATCATGAGTACCAACACACATGCGTTGCCCCTAGAGCCGTTCGGCGTGCTCGTTCGCGAGACTCGGATCAAGAAGAATTTGACGCAGCAACGAGCTGCGCGCGGCGCCGGCGTCAGTCGCAAGCAATGGGCGCTGTTGGAGCAGGGTCACAACGCATCGGCCCTATTCATCCAGAAGGTCGCGGCATACCTTGAGCTGGGGTTGATCCCCCTCGGCGAAGGGCTCCAGGCGACGACCGAGAGCGGGGATGGCGTCGACGTTTCGGCGCTTTTTGGTCTCGCGGACGAACTCGTGGCGTTTGCCACGTCCTTCGCGGAACGGCTGCGGGCGTTCGCCATCGAAGCCGTCTTGCCGGAATCGGAGCGAACCCAGGATGCGGAAGCGATTGCGGAATTCGTCGCCCGCGCGACGCGTCGCGAGCCCGACGGGGCGAGGCCCGTGACCCGAGCGATCCGAAACCTCGCCGCCGATGTCTCGCGCGAATCCGCGAAGGGGCGCGCGACGAAGCGGAAGCGGAGTAAGCGCGAGGGATAGACGGTGCCTGACCCGATACCCGAAGACGTGCAGTTCGCCATCGCATGGCTCGCCGCCGAGCAAGAAGCGGGGCGGCAGTACGGCAATATTCTTCTCGGGATGGCGACCGGTACTTGGCGTTCGGAGATGAACCGCGACGAGAACCTCCGGCGGTATGGGACGCTCCGATTCCTTCTCGAGATCATTCGAAACGACATCCTTCAGTACCCGAAGCAAGCGTGTGAACGCGCGGCCGTGGTCGTCGAGTACACCGAAGAAGTGGAAGTTCCGAGTGCTCACTACTACTACTTCCTCGGCGGCCTCGCGTGGAAGGAGTACGCGAGCGCTCTTCAATACGCCGGTGACTTGAAGGAGGCGCTCAAAGCCGCCAGACGTTCGCGGGCAACCTTCAGCATGGCCGGCAGTCTTGCGTGCGACGCCGCGAAGGCGCACCTCGTCGAAGCGCTCGTGCAGCGCGAGCTCGGAGACCTCGATGCCGCCTTGAGCATCGCGACCGCATGTGCGCAGACTTTCCGCGATCACGCAGATTCAGAAGCGTACATGCATGCGCGCATGACCGAGGCACTCCTCCTCTCCGATACGAAGCGTTTCGACGAGGCAATGGCGATCCTCACTGACACAGGAAGGGACGCCGAGAAGCGCGGTGACAAACGCACACTCGCGATCTGTCTGCACAACTCGGCCGAGGCTGCCCGAGCGCTCGGCGATCTGCCGACCGCAAGGAGACTCGACGCGCTGGCGCTCACCCACTTCGAGGCACTTGGGACGACGGTGGAGAAGCCGCGTATCCGGTGGATGGAGGCTCGGGCGCTCGCGGACGAGGGCCAGGTGAGCGCGGCGATCTTGCAGCTTCGCATCACGCGATCAGAGTTTCTGTCGCTCGGCATGAATGGAAGCGCCGCCATCTGCGGTCTGGACATCGTCCGTTTCCGATACGACCGGGACGAGGACGTGACCTCGGAGTGTGCGGAGCTGATCGAAACGCTCACCGCCTCGGGAATGACGCAACGCGCTATTGAGGCGCTTGCGTACCTTCGCGAACAAGCCCGACGAGGAACCGTCTCCATCGAGAAGATCGAGGCGGTGCAGACGTACGTTACCGAAGCAGCGAAGGGACATGCGCGGATGTTCGTGCCGCCTCCGGAGCACGGGGCATGATGACCATGCCCCGGCCCCGACGCCCATACCGCGTCCTACGGCAGCGGCGGGATCATGACGTCGCTGTCCGACGACACGCCGAAGAACCGCTTGACCACCTTCACCACGCGCACGATCCGGTCGATCGGCTTTTGCCAACGGGGGTCGTCCCCATTGCGGGGAGCGGCCGTTAGCGGGGTGGCGATTGAAAGGAGAAAAACGAAGACGAGAGATGAAGCAATCGAGGAACGAACACGCATGGCCGTAGCCCTCCTGTAGCCCCGGCTCGGTCAACCGAGCGTCGGGGTGGGTTTGGACTAGGCCGGCCTTCGTCGTTTAGAGGAGTGTTGCGGGAGCGCGTTTCCCTACCGTTGACAGGGACGAGAAGAGGTGTGTCGAAAGAATGCGTGGCGATGACGGAGTGCTCGATGCGGTTGCACGATGGGCGAACCTTCCGCTCGAAGATCGAATCGCCGAACGTCTGGCTGCCATCCTGTTCGCGGCGGATGAGATCCGAGACATGGTGGCGCTTGCGGGACGACCGTCAGATGCGGCGGCGTTCCAAAGTGCCGCCGAACAGGTCCACGACCTCGTGCAACCCTTGCTCCCTCCGCTCGCGAGACTCACTGATCTTTCGATTGAGCGTGACCCTGAACTTGAGCAGATGCTGCTGCAACTCGATGGCGACCTCTCGCGCTCGCACGCCACACGTGGGAAGGAGCGCGATACATGGTGGGAGCAGATCGAGCAAGGAGCAGCGCCCTATGCGCTGGCGTTCTATTACGAGATCCGGCGTCTCGATTATCTTCTGCTCGCGAGATCGTTCGCGCCAGCGAGGTCCAGCCTGGATTCGCAATGAATCCCACAATAGAGATGTGCGCGTCGCTATGAGCGACAGCAAATATGCCGCTTAATTGCGTCGTAGACAGCACTAGCAATCGTCCTCTATAGTCGTGCGTGGGTTCGGCGGAGTATTGGATGCTCTACTGAAGCGGACCTGACGTGCCGGTGACCCTGCGAATTCTCTCTCTGTCATCTCACTGGCACAACACGGCCTCCCACTTGGCCGTCATGACGCGTCCGGCTCCGACGAACCCGATATTACAGATCATTCATTAGCGCAGGACCGTCTGACGCATGAGTCAACGCACCTCTCACGCAAGAAGCTACGACACGCGCATCGACCGGTTTCGCCGGCGGCACGAGATTCCGCTTCAATTGTGGGCGTCCGAGGCGAAGGTGAGTCGTTCATTACTTGCTCGCTATCGCGCCGCTACCGAAGACCCGTACGTCGAGACTCTGGTGAAGCTCGTTCGCGCTGCGCGGAAGATTACCGGCCAACAAGTGCGAGCTGCTGAGCTGTTCGACCTTGGAGAGGACGAGCCGGTCAATACTGAACCGTGTCTGCGAAAAAGAGCGCCGCGTGGTGGCGTCAGAGAGTTCTACGATACCCGGTTCGATACGTGCCTGATTCGCGAGGGCGTATTGCCAGCACACCTTGCGCGTGAGTCTGGGATTTCGCGACCGACAATCCTCAAGAAGCGAACGGGTGCGGAGTCATTCAGAGTCAGCGTGCTGGCACGCCTCGTCCGCGCGCTCCGCCGAATGGGGCGGGAGGTACGAGCGTCCGACTTGGCGAACGTCGGCGAAGATGGGTGAACAATCCTCACCGGGAGTGAGGGCGCGATAGCCACGGTGCCTGTGGGTGAGGAGAAGACGATCCCGCAACCGATTGGGAGGACGCAGAAAGTCCGTCGCTCGCGCGAGGCCGGTCGGCCCGCGGGACGCAACGGGAAAGCTCTGGCGGCACGTACGGCGGGCTGATTCGGCGTGTTCCGGCGGCCGAGCAGCGCACTTCGAAGGCATCAAATCTCGTAAAGGCATTGCAGCGGCTATCGCGCGCTGCGAGATCGGAAACGCTAGCGGCTCTCGATGCCTCGGATGCGCGTCTTGGAAAGGCGCATCAAGGCGAGCTGGCAAACGATGGATCTCTTCAGAGTCTGCGGGTAGAGGCGAGCGCTCTCCCTCTGCCAGCCGACGCAGCGCACGCCGAAGTAGCTTCTCGGTTCTGCTGGCGGAGATGCCGAGGACGTGTGCGACCTGGCGGATCGTCCGCCCATCATCGAAGCGGAGGCTGATGATTCGCCGGTCCCGCGGTGAGAGCGTCGCGACGAGCGCTTCCGCCGTAAGGCGCGTCATCACAGTTGGTTCACACGTTAGGTCGTCGTCCTGCGCCTCCTCCAGCGCGACGTAGCGCCCGTGCTTTCGCCAGTAGTGACGACAGGCGTTGCAGATCGCTCCAACGAACCACGCTCGATCGTTCGCGACGACCGGCTGCCGCCGCAGGTAAGACTCGAAAACATTGTGGACGAGTGCTTCCGCTTCGTCGACGGGCACGCGAAACTTACTCGCTGCGATGAACAGAAGGAGGGGCTTCATCTGGCGGTACAGCTCCTCTGCCCGCGTTCGCCGAGGGCACGGACTACCGGGCTCGGATTCGTGCATCGGGATAGACCCCTCCTAACGCTGGAGTGCCGGAACTGCGCATCCTCCACCCTCCCGACCCCTTCTTCATCTGCGCTCAACCCGATCGGGAACCTTCACTTTACAAGTCAGGCAAGAAGTGTCGTTGTGAGACAGACCGTAACCCATCCACTCATGCTTTTGACTAAAAAACGTGAGCGGCACAATGAGCTTACTCCCCGTATCAGACTAAAGGTGCTCCGATGTCAGCCTTTGAAAGGGTAGGGAGCTGTGGCGGCCGGTCACTCCTTAGATACATTGCATCGCTCTACCATCGCGACGATCCACGGGCGCATCCTCAGCGTGGGGCACCTCGCCGTGATCATCGCGAGCGTCGGGAAGTTCCTCGCCGTCATAGCCCTCCTCATCGTGACGCTCTACGCGGGCGTGGCCGCTTGGCCTGCGATGGAGATCACGGTCCCCGACCTTACCCGATGGATGGAGGAGCAGGAGAAGCTGGGCGGCGACTTGCCCCCGTCGCTCAAACACCACCTCGCCGAGCGAGAGCCCGCGATGCGCGCCGCGTTCATGCGCGCGCGCGACGGCTATGCCTTTCCGTTGACCGGGGCGCTCCTCGGCCTCGGGACGCTGATCTATGCCTCGTTCGTGCTCATCCATAACTACCTGCACGAAGGAATGGCGGCGCGGCAACTTGCGTCCGGCGGCGCGCAATCGTCGACGCTCGACGGGTTGCTCCAACGCGCGAAGGAGGCGCTGCCTCCGGGCTTTCCCGCCACGAAGCTCCGCATCGCCCGCGCCACGTTCATCCGCCACCGTATTGGCAGCGGCATCACCACCTTCCTCCAGAACCGCCTCCTCGTGCTCCTCGGACAGGGTCGTCTCCGCGAATTCCGGTTCGTCGTCGCGCACGAGCTCTATCACCTCCGCTGCTTCGACTCGCTGGCGGCGAATCTCTCGAAGTCGTTCCTGCGGGATCCTTGCCCTGGTCGGCGCCTTCGGCTGCTTCTTTGCGCCGATGGACCTGACGTACCGGCTGGGGCGCGGCATTCCCTACGGTTTGTACCTCCAGTTACTCACCGGCATCTCGATCAGCTATGCCGCCTTGCGCCGCTGGTGGAAGGCCGATATCCCGTTCTTTCGCCACAAGGAGTTGCTCGCCGACCGCTTCGCGTACGAGTTCGATCCCGAGGTCGACCTCGCGCACACTTGGAACCCAGGTCGGCTGCGCCAAAGCCATCCTTCGGCCGACGAGCGGCTCGCCTTCCTGCGCGAGGGACGCACCGAAACCGCGTACGTCACATTCCTCACCGTGCAGGAGTTGCTCCTCTGCTTCGTGTACTTCTTCAACCCCCGCGTCTTCGACAAGACGATGGGTGTCTGGCCGCGCGTACTCGACGCCCCCTGCTCCGTGCTGGCCATCGCCGGCTCCCTCATCTTCGCGGTCGAGGCGTGCCGCTATCCGATCCCGAAGCCGTCGCGCAAGCGACTCGCCATCTGGACCGGCGTGCTGCTCCTTCTCGGAATGGCTGTGGCGTCCGAGAGCGACGCGTCTACTTGGTTTTTCCTGACGCAGATCACGGTGACTACGCTCGTCGCGCTGCGTGTCGCGACGCGCACCTCGGCACCTTCATCCAAGGCGGCGGACGCGCTTTCCGACGATTCTCTTCCCGTCGCGCAGCCTCCGTCCGTCGAGAATCGTTCAGCGCGATTCCATCGCGCACTCGATCGCCTGGGCAAGGGATTCTCGTGGGGCGCCCTAGTGTGGGGGATCGTCATGGTGTTCCAGACCCTCTTTGCCTTCGCCGTCGTCTACGTCTTCGGAGGTGCTCTCCCATCGGGACTTACCATGCATATGACCGTTGCCCCGATGCTGTACGCGTTGGTGCAGGGAGGCACGGTCGTGGCTGTCACCCTGCGCAACCTGAAGCGCCCGCACGCCCTGACCATCGCTGGCGAGTGGGTCGCACATGCCTTGGCGATGTTCTTCGTCGTCGACGAGTCGTTCTGGCTCTGGGACCGGTGGGGTGTGCAGCCGTGGTCCCAGACGAAGATCGACCTTTTCCGCCTGCCGTGGGGCTCGCCGGAAGCGATGCGCACGGCGGCGGATGTGGCGACGGACTATCCTCGCGCGTTCCGCGTTACCCTCTTCCCTCAACTAGCGCTTGCCGCCTTCTACGCCCACCGCATCTATCGTGTCGTCCTCCATCGCCGGAAGGAGAAAGAGAATGCCGAATCTCGGACGTAATGAGAAAGACCTCATCATCGCCATCGTCACCAGCGTGCTCGCGCAGGACGATCCCGCGGAGCTCGAGGTTTACTCCGTCACCGCTGACGACGTCGTCAGCCAGTTCGACTCCGGAGGCCCGAGCACCGACGCCGATTTCGACGTCTTCTTCGGCGGGCTCGATCTCTCCACCGGCGAAATCCTCACCTCGATTCTCGTCCTTGTCGCGAAAGAGCTGGTCCAGCAGGGCATCACCGTCACCCGCGAGCAGATCCGCGCCTATCTTGAGAACCGCAGACGAGCTGAAAAGGAGCGAGCGGCGGCAGTCGAAGCACGCGAGAAGATCCTCGCTTACCTCAGAAGCGGTCAGCCCGACTAACGAACAAAGAATCATCCGTGGCGAACGCAGGCTAGCTTTACTCGGATACTCGACCCACCAGGACGGGGCTGCTAAGGTTGCATTGACGTGACACGGTTAGCGCCACGCACCCCCTCGCGGTTTCAAGTCGATCCGCGAACCGGACGGCTTCGAGTTTACGAGGCCTCTCCGAGATATTCGACCACCGGTTCACCTTACGTCACGACTACGAACGGTTCGATGGCGATCCTCCTCGGAGGTAGGAGCGGACACGCCCGCGAGTGGAATCTTGGAGACAGTCGATGACAATGGACGAGAGGGTTGACGCCGTGGTGCGGGCTCGCCGCGCGGCATCTTCCTCGCTGCTGAAGGCACTGCTCGCGTTACCGGCGCAATTCAGCGAAGCAGACCTTGCGCTTCGGTGGCTTTCCGAAATCAAACACGATCCACTGATTCGCGAGAGTGGGTGGTACGTCCCTCCACCGAACGGGATGTCGGTTTTGATAGGGAATCCGCCAGACTACGGACGCCTTCGGTACAACTCTCTCCGTGAGCCGCATAACTGGCCTAACACCGACGTAAGGTATTCAGAGGACTCGGTGCTGTACCCGTATTTCTCTGCCGTGGATCGCGAGACGTTCCTGATCGGTGACTTCGTGGGTACCTTTTATGGTGGACCCGATCCAGCGATCCGAGCTTGGATTGCCGCTGCATACAAGATCACGATGGACATCGCCGCGTTCATCCAACCCGGGCAGCGGGTGTCGGACATCTTCAACTTTGCCGCAGAATCATTCGCCGCGTTGGGAGCTGCGAACAATACCTATAGCCAATCCGGGGGGTTAGCCTCTGATATCGGGCACACCATACCGTGGTTCGATTGCGACGCGACGCCTTTGCAGGGGAACGATCAAAATGACACAGATGTGGCGAAGCTTATTGCCAACGCGAGGTCGTTTGTCTCCCGAGATAACCACACCGTTCTGAGCGAAACGTTCGGGTTAACGATCGAGCCCCAGCTCGTTGCGCCCGGACTTCCGATGGCCAGCTTCCATATTATCGTGTTGGTGGCTAACGGCCGCAAAACAGTTGTGACGGAGTTCGGAGCGTTGTTCGAGCACTTCGGCATGACGGAGTTGCATACGAGTAATGACGGCGACAGTACAGGTCTCACCTGGGTCTCGCCGTTGCGAAACACGCTCCGTCGCTATTTCCAGCGCGCCGCTCGCGGGCTCCGACAAGTGCGGACGGTTACAACTGAGCTGCTTTTCCCAGGAACGTTCTCGGCACAGATGGGCCGAATTGTAGCGGCTTTGTCGATCATAGCGCTCGTGTACCACTCGCTCCATTTGGGACTCAGCAACACCTTGCGGCTTTGCCTAGAGTACTACGACGCTGCGATCGGCGCTGCGTTTCGAATCGTAGATCCTCATATCGGCCGCTTACTGAGATATCTGTCCCAATACGTCAACGTAAAAATCACCGTTTGGGCGACATGGCACCACGTATTCGTCGTGATGTGGATGCTTCTCGTACGCGACGCTGGCGTGGCATTTTCGGACGGACGTCGCACAGTCGGTACCGCTCGCTTGTTCGCCGGGGTGTGCGTGGCCGCACTGTTCAGCGTGCTCGCATCCGTAGATCTGGGACTTAGGAGTTCAATAGTTCAGAATCTGCAGCTGGCCACGCTTCCATACGTCGGAATCTACGTGTATGACCTGGTGATGTATGGATTCGCGGCGGCGGCTCCTAGACGCTATTGGCAGAATGACTGGCGCTTAGAGACTCCGCCGCTGAGTCGTTGGACTCACTTTAAGCGTAATGCGGTCCGCGCCCACGTTAGAGTGGGTCTGATTTTGGGTGCGGTAGCCTTGTGCCTAGCTATACCGCTAGTATTCACTATGCCGTTCCCGAGGGGCGGCATGATCGCTCTAGCAGTGGCGACGTCGGTAAACTTGGCGTATTGGGTCGTGCGCGGATTCGGCGCCGCGCTGAAAATGCGGCACGCCGGGGAAACTACTCATGAGTCACTGCGTATACTCTACCGACGATCCGAGGCGGGACGCTTCTCACTCGCCGTCGGCAGCGTGCTGGCGTGGGTCTTGACGTTTATACTCCTGAATACAGGCGCCAAGCTTCTCGGCTTGTAGGCGGTTGGCGTTCTGCTGGCCAGGGGGAATCTCTATGGATTATCAAAACTCGGTCTTGCCCAAGTGGGATCCTCCTCGGCATGAAACATTGCTGCCGTGACATCTCCGAAGCCGGGATGATAGGAATGGTCTATCACCCAAGACTTCGAAATCCCCGCGGCTAAGTTGGCGACCTCCGCAGGCGATAAGTAGAGTTCGTGCTCGCTCTTCTGTGAGTCCCGCCGGAGGGAACTTAGGAAGTTTGCGGCGAATCCGATCCTCGATCGCTCGAACAGGGCTCGCGCTAATACCTCGTAATACGTTGGGTCCGCCGCATCGCGAAACTGAAAAATGCCACTAGCGACAACGTAGTCTACGCTTTCGAAATTCACTTCGTCGAATCCGCATCTGGTAAACCGTGCGTTGTGCGCTCGCCGCGCTACGCCCAGCATCGACTCGTCGCAATCTACGCCGATGTAGTCCACGTCGCCGTACAAGTTGGAGATAAAAGCATGGAAATCGCCGGTGCCGCACCCGAAATCGACAATGCTGCCCCCGGTATATCGTAGGCTCCTCACGAGTGCAGCGAAGCGATCCTCCTGACTCCGTGCGCTGCTCCACCCGCAAAGTTGAGCGCGATCGCCGCTTGTTTCCTCGTGCTTCGCAAGAAGTTCTGCGTGGAACTGCTTAATAGCGTCAGCGCGCGAGAGCGGCACGTTGTGGGACATCATTTCCCCTTTTGTGACGACGAAGTTTAACCCGGAACCCGACACCGGCAACCTAGCGAGCACAGCACGGTTCCGCCGAACTTCGTCTGAAACGGCCGGGGATGGCGCCGGCCGACGACCAACTGGCCGCGAGGGAGATGAACGGTAGGCGTCTGGGGGCCGCCCAATGCGAGGTGATGACCCGAATCGCATATACTCCGGGCCGGCGACGCCCTTGGTCACGTAAGCTCTCGACGTACGTTCAGATGGGCGATCGAGCCGCAACCGTCGGCCGGTAACTTGAAGCAGTTCCAAGCGGAGTCTTTTGAGCGTGACTGGTTCGTTGCGGTTGGCTGATCTGAAGCGTCTGGTAGTCGTGAAGGACATCGACCACCTTTACGACGTGCTCGGCTACGACTATCAGTGCGAGCTGAACTTCGAGCGTAGTCGAGGCGGGGAAGACGTGCGGAGCCGTCGCCTCCAATTCATGGAGAATGTCTGTCTCCGGTGTCAACCGTCGTCAGAGCAGATTCGACGGCTTTTCAATCAAGTTAATTGCTCCTACGCCGAGAGGTACGTGTTGTCGCACAGAGACACCGCGCCTGAAGAAGTGCTCGATTCTTTGAATGAGCTAGTGCTGTATCGGCAGGGGAAGCGTCGAGGTCCACGAGACCGCCCTATCGAGTTCGGGGCCCGGCGGGATGTCGATTTCGTCGACCCGCTCAGAGGCTATAAGGTGTTGCAGGGTACTTGTCCTCCCCATCTCGCAGACGTCGTGGCGGTGTGGTGCGCGGCCGTGGATACGGTTTCGCGCGACTACTCCCATGCCATCGCTCTGACAATGTGTTTCATTGCTATTCACCCGTTTAGTGACGGCAATGGACGCGTAGGCCGAGTACTGTTTACTTGGCTTTGCCATCGATGGGGACTGGCGGTTAAGTGGCTCGCCGAAGGTGCTGATGGCGAGGTGCTCCGAACCGGCGCTGGTCTACTCAGCACCGAGCATCTAATGGCACAGCTGATGATGCGTGCGGCGGACGGTCATAACCGTGCGTTTCCGTATGCGTCTCACGATTCGTGCGGCAAGGCCGCGGATGCGTTGAGCCATACGCTAAGGAACTTGGACTTGCTGATCGAGACCCAGCAGTTCAGATACCTCGAGGAGCACATGATGACGTACCGTCACTTCCAAGATGAGTCGCCACGGTTCGCGTCACTAGGTGAGTTTATGTGTTGAGAAGGACAATCCGTCACTAAGCATTAATCCTCGGGTCGGACGGATTGGGTGTGGGGCCTTTACAATTCCAGCGGGTGGTGACGTTGTGAGTCGGACCATAACCTTCCCACTCATGCTTTTGTCTAAAATCGTCAATATCGCCCTTCGCGGTTGGCAGCAGCTGGCCGATGAAGGGGACATCCCAATCGCAAGCGATATCCCGAAATACCACGTCAAGGACGAAGTACTCCGCTTCTTCCGCGAGATACCGAAAGACAACCTTCGCGATCGTGTCCTGTTCGACCTGACCTACCGGCAGGGGCTCAGGCGGCGCGAAGCGGCGGAACTGCAGCTGGATCAGATCGACCTTGCCGAAAAAACGATCATGGTGAAGCGGCTAAAGCGCAGCAGGTCAGGGGTCTACGAACTTCACGATGCTTCCATTCAGCTTATCCGCGCGTACCTCACCACTCTGGTTGCAAACGAAAATCCCTACCTCTTCCCCGGTCGGCGGACCGGCTCACACATTTCGCCGACGACGGTGTACTACACCTGCAGAAAGTACGCTCGGTTGGCCGGCCTACGGCGAACGAATCCGCATGCCTTCCGTCATTCGTGCGGCGTTCATGCGGCGAATGCCGGCCTCGATCTCATCGATATCGCGGATCTCCTAGGGCACCGGAGCCTCGCCACCGCGATGCGGTATGCGGCAGTGTCGAACAAGCGACGCGACGAGAGCCACCAGCGCATCGTGAAGTCCGGCGAGTTCGCGAAGACGATTTGATCTCCGCATCCCGTCCGGGTGTATGGCTCCGCCAGTACGTCGGCGGTCAGGACGATTTTAAGGTCGAGTGTCATCCTCCTGCCATTCACGGAGAGCGGGCCGCGAGCGTGCATGAATAACGATAGTCGACAAACTCATGCCGAAGGAAGTTTCCCGACGCGTCGTATTTTGACGAATGACCTTGCCGATACCCGTCGATTGTTGTGGGCGTTACAACTACGTGCCACGTTCCTATGCGGTTCTCACCGTAGACAAGGCGGAAGCTGAGATCGACAGAATCCCAGACCGGATAGTAGTCGTCCTTGTTCCAGTATAGCTTCCCGTCCCGAAGAAATCCTGGACGCGGGTCGCTCTCAGGTCGGTCGGGTTTTCTCCAGCTGCTCTCCCCCGGCGATTTCACCCAAACGGTACAAATGTAGGTCCGATCGGGGACTCGCGTTCGGTCGACGACCGCAGGGAGTGGACTCGCGTTTCGTGGAGATGTTGCTGGCGGGAGTGTCATCGTCAGGGGCACCGACGACGCACGACCGGCCGAAACTGGCGGAAGCGCGACCTTCATCTCGCTCAGAAAGCTTAACGTTCGTGCTCTCGGATGACCTCTTCTTTCGAGTCGGCCGGCCAACTCCCGCGCGCCGACTGTGTCACCTTTCCTCCAAAGAATCTCGGCGAGCGTTCCCATCGCCACTGGACTGCCCATCTCCACGGCGACGCGGTACCAAGACTCAGCGGCTTCAATATCACCCTGCTCGTGGAAGTATCGACCGAGTTCCGCGGATGCCGCTGCGCTCCCTAGCGCTGCACTACGTGCGTACCAACTTGGTGCATTAGAGGCGTTGAAGTCCGCCATGCCAGCACTGGTGGCATCTCCGACAAGTTTTGCAGCCAGAGGATCACCGGAGAGGGCGTACCGTTTTGCCACTTGGATCAGCCTTCCCACTTCGGCCGGCGGGATATTCTTCTTTGTCGTGGCTCGACTCAAACGGACGAGCGGGTGAGCGCTATTACTGTAGAGTCGATCCAGTTGGGCTGAAGAGGGCGGTCCGCTGTAGCCGTCGGCAGCGCGCAAAGCCGCGTCCAGCTGCGCAAGCACGTTGTCGCCGATCGTTCCCATCCTTTCGATCTGAGATCGGGCCAGCTTGGCTGCGATGCCTGGTCTCATCAGCCGTGTCGCCCTCGCGCCACCCGTCGCGAGCAAATGAAGCAGTGACCTCATCTCGTCGCTTGCGATCTCTCTCTCATCGGCCGCTGTGGTCAGCTTCTGCATCTCTTTCCAGCGTCGCACCGTTTCTCGGCAGTTTCGGTCGGCCTCTTCTGTCGCGTTACTCACGCGACACCAGTTGTTTAGCGAGCCTATGCAGCCTTGGGTCGTTCCCACCGACACTCCACCGACTGAACAGACGGAGTAGTCAGGCTTCCATCGCGCCATCTCCCTGCTCTCGCACTCCTTCACGGCTTCAAAGACTTCGCTTCGCACCTTGCCATTGAACTCCTGAATGGCGGCGCAATCGGAGTACTCTGTAGGTGAGGTCGCAGTGCGAATCGACACTTGGGCGAGCGCCGGGAAGGACAGAAGGACCACGAATATCACGCGGCAGGTGGACGTCATTTCTTTCGCACTTTCTGGCGGTGACGAGCACTAGCAGCCTAGCACGGCGCAGAGGCAAGGTAAGCTGAGAGTGAGCGTCTCACCGCTCTAGCGGATGCCGTGAGCTCGCCGCACGTACGACTCGCGGAACGCCTTCTCATGCAACAGGCGGAGGCGTACGCTAGTTTTGTCCGCTCACGCTTTTAGACAAAAGCGTCAATCATCCATAACTCACACATCCCCGATGAAGTGTCCTACAAGCAAGGCGGACTTCCTCGCATTGGTCGACCGCGGCCCGGCCGCGGTTCAACTGGACCCGTCTACGCAGCTCTATCGCGTCAGCGTCCCCGAGGATCCAGATGGTGGTGTATGGCTCCCTCTCGCGTCGGACGGCAGCTACCGGCTGGACAAGACCACGCCCGTCTTCGTGCGGGTGGGAGGGTTCGAAGTACGCCTTACACGAGCGGAGGCGAGCGAGATGCGCGGTGTCGTCGCCACCGCGATGCGGCTGCGGTCGAAGCCGTGGCATGGCGGCTCGACATCGAAGCCAGCCAACCGGTCGCGCCGGTTCGCCGGCGCGGCCAAGAGTCAGAAGACAAGCGGTGCGTCGAATGGCGGGAAGATTCGCTCGCCAATCGGTTCAACGGCGCCCGATGCATCGGAGAACGCCGCGTAGCCTCCAAGCCGTGAGAAGCCCCGGCGGGAGTTCTGCGCGAGCAGGCGGCCGTCCGTC